>CASFDQ010000131.1 GCA_949293385.1 uncultured bacterium
GCTACGCACCCGAAACCGGATGATTTTTATGTAAGAAAAGGCAAAAAGCCGTGGTAACGCTGTCGCGTACCACGGCTTTTTAACGCATTATTACGGAAAAAGCGCCGTTTTCGGGCAATTTCTCACTATGGCGCACACCCGAATGCGAGCGGCTTTTTTATTACTTTTTGCCTATTAGTTCACCTTTCGTTACGGTGCCTTCTACCGTAGCACTTGATTTACAGTTCCTTATATCGGTCTTTCCTTCGGCATATCCGACTATCCCGCCCGAGATAAGGCCTTTAAGGGTTACCGACTCGTCGACGGTGCAGTTTTCAATTACCGCCGTTTTATCGGAGGAAACCATTTCGGTGACCACCATTCCCGCAATTGCGCCTGCGTTTCCTGCCCCCGAAAGGTAGGCTTCCTTTATAGTAACGTTTTTAATGGAGGCGGCGGGGGTGATCTTGGGGAAAAGTCCTACTCCGTAGGCCTCGTTGCCCTCTTTCGGGGCGTTATTAAAATAGAGGCCGTAAACGGTAAAGCCTGCTCCGTCAAAGTGACCTCCGAAGCTGTTAGAGGAGGACTGTGACCAGACCTTAGCTCCGCTTTTCCACTGTGATTTAGTCGTATCGTTAATATAAAGGTCGTTGCCGAGCTTAAAGTAGGTGTTCTCCCAATAGCCTGCTACAACGTAGCGAAGCTGCTCCTCGGTGGTAACGATAAAGGGATTGTTTTCGGCTCCCGTACCGCCCGAAAAATCGATTATAAGATAGCGGAGAAGCTCCATATCGGCAACCTCTGCGGCAGGCTTTCCGCTTACCGCGGTAAACACCTTAAGCTTGGGCGTAGTACCGTCTACCTTCTCGTAGGCACCCGAGTCCAGCTTCATATCGGTTTTCATTTTTTCGGCCGTCATAAGGGTAAAATCTTCCATACCGATGGGACCGCGGATGTCGTTATAGTTATTTTTGTAGACGTCAGCGCTTTTCCAGCCGTGCTTTACAAGGTAGGAACAGGTATTCTCGTTGGTGCCTCTATAAGGAGGAAGACCCACCGAGTAGCAGTTTTCCATAGTATAAGCGCAGTTCCAGGAGGTTCCGATAATTCCGTTGACGCGGGCCATCTGACCGAGACCGCGAACCTGCGCTTTAGAGTAACAGTTTTTAATTTCCAAGGTAGGCTCGGTAGTACCGCCGGAGCAGGAATAGCCCATTATTCCGCCCGCGCCGTTATGTCCCGTATCGGTATACTGGACGTAGACAGTTTCGTCGGCAAAACAGTTTTCGAAAAGGCTCTTGCCTCCCGTAACGCGGGCCGCAAAGGCACCTGCGTAAAGCTTAGCCACTACGTAAGACTCTCTTATTCCGAGGTTTTTAAAGCCGCCGCCGGTAAGATAGGTAACAAGGCCTGCGTCGTCGGGACGCGTCTCGTTTTCGAACCAGATTCCGTATATGCAATGACCGTCGCCGTCCAGAGTGCCTTTAAAGTTTCCCGCCGTCCAGCGGTTGTTGTTCTGAAGCATCCAGTAGGGATCGGATGTATCGTTAAGACGAATATCGCAGGCGAGCTTATAATAAGAGCCGCCTCCGTTCTTTTCGGTTATGGCAAGAGCAAGCTCGGCTCCGTTTTTTATCATATAGGGATCGGACTCGGTTCCCGTTCCTGCGGAAAAAGAGGTTGCTACGGTAGCGTCCCAGATTTCGTAATCTATTTCCTCGACAGTATCGCCCGTCGAGGGAGTTTTATCGCTAGATGAAGGCTCAGACGAAGAAGGGTCGGCCGTTTTTTCGCCGCCGCAGGCGGCAAGGCTAAGCACCGCAAGAAGCGCTAAAATAAGACTGATGACTTTAAGGAAATTTCTCATATTCTTCCTCCTAAGATTTATAAACTAAGTCTACCATTTAGCTCCGTAAATGTCAAGGAAAGCGAAAAGGACTTTGCCGTAAAGCAAAGTTCTTTAATTTAACATATTCGTCAAGGTTTTCTTCGAGCGAAGGCGTACGAAGGTACTCCGAGCGAGAAAAAACGCTTTATGCGCTTATTCCTCGCTTAAAGGCGCGAAAAATAAGATGCAGAAGGGGTTTTCTTCGAGCGAAGGCGTACAAAGGTACTCCGAGCGAGAAAAAACACTTTATGCGCTTATTTTTAAGCCTTACCGATAGAACCGAAGAGCTCCATCTTTTCCTTTACGGTAGCCTTGATCGCTTCAAAGCCGGGGGCAAGGAGCTTTCTGGGGTCGAAGCCCTTTCCTTCTCTGTCCTTACCGGCCTCGATGTAGGCGCGGGTAGCTTCCTGGAAAGCAAGCTGACACTCGGTGTTAACGTTGATCTTGGAAACGCCTAAAGAAATAGCCTTCTGAATCATATCAGCGGGAATTCCGGTACCGCCGTGAAGAACGAGGGGCATAGTTCCGGTAAGCTCCTGTATAGCGGCAAGGGTATCGAAGGAAAGTCCTGCCCAGTTTGCGGGATATTTACCGTGAATATTACCGATACCTGCGGCAAGCATGGTAACGCCGAGATCGGCGATCATCTTGCACTCATTAGGATCTGCACATTCGCCTGCGCCGATAACTCCGTCTTCTTCGCCGCCGATAGAACCGACCTCAGCCTCTAAGGAGAGTCCGAGCTCGTTGCAGATGCCAACGAGTTCCTTGGTCTTAGCGATGTTTTCTTCGATAGGATAATGAGAGCCGTCGAACATTACGGAAGAGAAGCCTGCCTCGATGCACTTCTTGGCGCCTTCATAGGAGCCGTGATCAAGGTGAAGAGCAACGGGAACGGTAATTCCGAGCTCCTCGATCATACCCTTAACCATACCGACAACGGTCTTGTAGCCGCACATATACTTTCCTGCGCCCTCGGAAACGCCGAGGATAACGGGAGAGTTGCACTCCTGAGCGGTTAAAAGAATGGCCTTAGTCCATTCAAGATTGTTGATGTTGAACTGACCGACAGCGTACTTGCCGGCCTTTGCTTTTGTGAGCATTTCTTTTGCGGAAACTAACATTTTTAAACCTCCAAAAAAGTTTTATGTTTTTTAACCTGTTTATTATATATCAACATCTAAAAAAAATCAAGCACAATTAAAAAACGACCGAGTAACGGGTTTAACCGTTGCTCGGCTGTTTTGAATTATTTGTTCTTATAGATATCGATGTCGGTGAGGGGATGCTTTTTGAGTTCGCTGAGGAGCTCGGAAAGCTTACCGGTCGCAAGAGCGATCCTCTCATCGGCGGCACCGTAGTAGATACGGATCTCGTCCTTTTCCTCATCGGCAAGTGCTCCGCAGGCGAAGCAGGTGTTGCCGCTTCTGCCGTAAAGCTCGTAGTCGGTGTTGGGAGCGAGGATGGGACGGTCAAGAACGTAAAGTATCTTTGCGGGGTCGTTAAGGTCCATCAGCATTGCGCTGAGGGAATAAACGTACTCGCCGTTTTCACAGTAAACGGCGTGATATATCTCGAGCCAGCCGTCCTTGGTCTTGATCGGAGGAGTGGGGCCGATCTTATAGTTGGCGAAATCCTGACAAGGATTGAAGAAGGGACGGTGACGACCCCAATAGATCATATCGGGAGAGTAGGAAATCCACATACCGTAGGTTAGCGCGTCATACATAAATGCCTCAGGCATATTGGTAAGACGGGGAATTCCGTAAGGACGGTCTAAGCGGACGTACTCGCCGTTGATCTTCTCGGGGAAGAGGCAGGGTACGCGGTTAATGGGAAGACCGATACACTCAACAAATTCAACGCTCTTGAAGTCGGTGGTCTTCTCTAAAATAGCGGCAGGTCCGATATCGCGGCCAAGGGGATAGCGTACCTGTGCGGGACGGACGATATAATATTCGTCGCCTATCTGAGTAACACGGGGATCGATGACCCAGCAGTCGTAGTTTCCGGGAACCTCGGGAGCCCAGTCGGTATATTTACAGAGGGGCTCTTTGTCGATGTCGAAATGAATTCCGTCCTCACTGAATGCGGCGTGAATTCCGGTCTTCTCCTGCCCATCTTCTTCAAAGATGCAGGCAATAAGAAGGACGTATTTGCCCTGATACATTGCCTGTCCGCAGTTGAAAACAGACTTAACCTCTTTGGGGAACATTTCCTTGGTGATGAGGGGGTTGTTTTCATAGCGGTGCATTATGTATTCGTCTTTAATAAACTTTTCAATCATAATAACAGCCTCCTGTTAAAATATTTTAACTAAGTTAGAACTTAATTTTTTCTGCGATATAAGCGTTAAGCTCAGAAATGGGAACACGAACCTGCTCCATTGTGTCGCGGTCGCGAACTGTAACGGCTTTATCTTCGAGAGAATCGAAGTCGAAGGTGATGCAGTGGGGGGTTCCGATCTCGTCCTCACGGCGGTAACGCTTACCGATAGAGCCTGCGTCGTCGTAGTCGACCATAAAGTCCTTAGCAAGCTGATCGAAGACCTCGCCTGCGGGCTCGGCAAGCTTCTTGGAAAGAGGAAGAACGGCGCACTTGAAGGGAGCAAGGGCAGGATGCAGACGGAGGACCACACGGGTCTTACCCTTATCGTCGGTCTCCTCGTCATAAGCGTCGCAGAGGAAAGCGAGGGCTACGCGGTCGGCACCGAGGGAGGGCTCAACAACGTAGGGTACATAGTGCTCATTAGTGTCCTGATCGAAGTATTCAAGGGACTTGCCGCTTGCCTCCTGATGACGGCCGAGGTCGTAGTTGGTGCGGTCGGCAATTCCCCAAAGCTCGCCCCATCCGAAGGGGAAGAGGAATTCGATATCGGTAGTAGCTTTAGAGTAGAAGGAAAGCTCTTCCTTTTCGTGATCGCGGAGACGGAGATTTTCTTCCCTTAGGCCGAGGCTAAGGAGCCAGTTCTTACAGAAATCCTTCCAGTAGTAGAACCACTCAAGGTCGGTATCGGGCTTGCAGAAGAATTCACACTCCATCTGCTCGAACTCACGAGTACGGAAGATGAAGTTACCGGGGGTGATCTCATTGCGGAAGGATTTACCGATCTGACAAACGCCGAAGGGCAGTTTCTTTCTTGTAGAGCGCTGAACATTGGCGTAGTTTACGAAGATACCCTGAGCGGTTTCGGGACGGAGGTATACCTCGTTCTTAGCGTCCTCGGTAACACCGATAAAGGTCTTGAACATAAGGTTGAACTTACGGATGTCGGTGAAGTCCTTACTCCCGCATTCGGGACATTCGATTCCGTTTTCCTTAATATACTCGCTCATCTGCTCAAAGGTCATACCCTCAGCGTGACCGCCGTGATCTTCAATAAGCTTATCGGCGCGGTGCCTTGCGCGGCAGGACTTACAGTCCATAAGAGGATCGGAGAAGCCGCCTACATGACCCGAGGTGACCCAGGTTTCGGGGTTCATAATAATAGCCGAATCGAGTCCGACGTTATATTTGTTTTCCTGAACGAATTTTTTCCACCAGGCCTTTTTAACGTTATTCTTGAATTCGACGCCTAAGGGGCCGTAGTCCCAAGAATTCGAAAGACCGCCGTAGATCTCGCTTCCTGCATAAACAAAGCCGCGGGCTTTGGCAAGAGAGACGATGGTGTCCATACTTTTTTCGCTGTTTACCATTTTATAACCTCCAGAGGGATAAAATATTCCATATTTTATATAATATTACAGTAGTTTTCCCGAATTGTCAAGCATTTAACAAGGTTTTGACCCCTTGACATAAAGGTAATTTTAAGATATAATTTTATAAAATATTTTAAGGAGGAAATCTGATGGATAAGATACAGATACACAATATAGATTTTAACAAATTTATCGAGGCTCTCGATCACTGTAAAGGCGACGTTTTCCTCGAGACCCCTGATGGAGACTGCCTTAACCTTCGCTCTCAGCTTTGCCGCATTATGGGTATAGCAAATATCCTTAACGGCGCTAAGGTAGGCGAAGCCACCATCCGCTGCGTTAACCCCGAGGATGAAAGCCTTCTCTTCAGATTTAACCTTTACGGAAAACTTGACGAAGAATAAGGAGTACGCAGAATGAGTGAGTTTTTAACCTACAAGAATAAACCCCTTGTAAAAAAAGGCAATACCGTTTATTTCGGCGATATGAGTGAAAAATTCGTTATCCGCTTCGACATTCTTACCTCCCACAGGGAGGGTGATCTTGAGGTTGCCGATAAAATTAAGGTAAACCTTATTAAGAACGATTCGGAAAAGCTCGATAACGTAACCAAGTCGACCGAGAAAAACGGCTTTAACGAGGCTATGTATTTCGCCTCCACCTGGCTTGACCGCGCGCTTTCGGAGAAATAAGGAGCTTTAAAATGTTTAAAATTCTTACGATCGGAAACAGCTTTTCCTGCGACGCGGTTGAATATCTTAAGGATATTTGCGCCTGCGGCGGTATAAGTGACGTTTTTATTCACAATATGTGTATCGGCGGATGCAGTCTTGAGCGTCACGCAGGCTGCCTTAAAAGCGGGGCCTACGAATACGGTCTCGCGATAAACGCTAAGCACGCCCGTGCGGCTTCACTTCCCGAGGAAATAAAGGCCTACGACTGGGACGTCATCACCCTTCAGCAGGCAAGTCACTTCAGCGGTATGTATGACACCTATCAGCCCTTCCTCGACGAGCTTGTTTCCTTTATAAGAGAGCATAAGCCTAACGCCAAGATCTATTGGCACAAGACCTGGGCCTATGAAACGGATTCTACCCACGGCGGCTTTGCAAATTATGACAGAGATCAGGAGACTATGGCAAACGCTATTGACGAGGCGGCTAAAAAGGCGGCTGAATTTATAGGAGCGCCGACAGTCCCCTCCGGAGACGTCATAAGAGAGCTTAGAAAGCTTCCCGAATTCGATCACGCAAACGGTGGTCAAAGCCTTTGCAGAGACGGCTTTCATATGCATATTTTCTACGGCCGCTACGCCGTAGCCGCAACCTGGTTCGAGACGCTTTTCGGCGGAGATATAAGAACTAACCCCTTCATCCCTCCCGTAGATAAGATCGGCGCAATAACCCCCGACGTAATGCGTAAGCTTGAGCTTATAAAAGAAACGGTACATAAGATATGCAGTAAATAATTTAACCCCCCCGAACGAGTTCGGGGGGGTTGTGTTTAAAAGTGCACCAAAATAGTTGAATAGTGCATTGACAACAAATTAAGAGGTGATATAATGAGGGAAAAGGAGGCGTTTTTATGAAAAAACCTAACTTAAAAGATATGACACTCAGAGAAAAGATCGGGCAGACCTACATTATGCGCGAATTCACCTACAAGTACACCGAGGATTATAAAGAATACTTTAAAAATAACCCTATCGGCTGTACATGGTCCTGCGGTGAGACGAGAAAAGATTTTACCCTTATTGCAAACGATCTCGGAAAATCGGTCGAGGACGGCTATATCGACGACCTTCAAAAGGATTTCAACAACGTCGTAAACAGTCTTATTCCCTATCCCGTTATACCCGTTATGGACGCGGCAAACGGTATCGGAGCTAAGATGCCGGGACACGCGGGACTTCCCACTGCGGCAGGTCTGGGCGCTACGAGAGACCCCGAGCTTGCCTTTGAGTACGGCAGACTTTTAGGCGAGGACCTGAAGCTTGCGGGAGTTCGCTGGATATGGAGCCCCGTTGCCGATAACGCTGAGCATTTTTGCGATCTCAGGCACCTCTCAAGCGACCATGAAAACAACGCAAAACTCCTTACAGCCCTTATTGAGGGCTTCCACGCCGCAGGAGTTGCAACGGGAGCCAAGCATTTCCCCGGTGCAGACCCCTTTGAATACCGCGATTCTCATTTCTGTACCTCCTCCTATGCTCAGAGCTATGAATATTGGTGTAAGACACAGAGAAAGGAATTCGAGGCCTGCATTGCGGCAGGAACCGACAGTATTATGGTCGGTCACGAGACCTTCCGCGCGGTAGACGACACCGAGATAGACGGAAACCTCCTCCCCTGCACCCTTTCAAAAAAGGTTCTTACCGATCTGCTCAGAAACGAAATGGGCTTTAAGGGCGTGATCCTCACCGACGACGTTCTAATGAAGGGCTTTTCGGCAATATTCGGTACGAGAAACTCCTACATAATGGCCCTTAACGCGGGAATAGATATGATCTTAGGCCCTGCAGACCGTGATTATATCGATATAGTTGAAGAGGCGGTCAAAAACGGAGAAATTCCCGAAAGCCGAATTGACGACGCCTGCCAAAGGGTTCTTGATATGAAGGAAAAATACGGCATTTTCGACCTCGAGACCTATACCTACCCCACCGAGGAGGAGAGAGAAGCCGTAAGACGGGATATTCATAGGCTCTGTGAAAAGATCGCCGAAAAGGGCCTCTCGATGACGGCCAATAACGTAGGCCTTGTTCCCCTCAAAAAGGATAGCATCAAAAAGGTCAAAATAGTATATATGGGCTATTCCGATCAGGTTTACAAAAATCTCGAATACGCGGTCGACGAATTTAAGCTTCACGGTGCCGAATGTACCTTGCAAGACGATTTTACAAACGCCGATAACGAAACCTTGGACGAGTTTGATCTTATCGTTTACGCAACTTATATAGGACAGTTTGCTCCCGAAGGCGGCCCCTTCTTCTTCGGAAAGGACTGCTGGAAGCTACAAAAAATTATGACCAAATGTATTGAAAAATCGGTAGGCGTTTCCTTTGGAAATACTGATATATACTTTAACTATTTCACGGCGGCAAAGACCTTCGTAAACTGCTACAGCTTTAACGAGGAGACTATACGGGGCTTCGTTAAGGGACTTTACGGAGATATTACCTTCAGCGATTACTTCCCCTTCCCCTTAAATCCCATAAGCCGCACCAACGACGTTTATTTTAAGGACGTTAAATAGATACAAAAAACCGCTGCAATAAGATGGGTGCGGTTAGGGATTTACGGTAATCGTTGTAGGGCGCGGCGGAATAGTTTTGATCTCCGACGAGATTCCGCCTACGGCGATTTTGCGACTTTGCTTGCGACAATGGGTCTTGCCTTCGCCTGTCGAACGCGTAGCGCGGCACCGCAGGTGACGGGATCTCATTGTCGCAAAATTTCGACTTGC
>CASFDQ010000132.1 GCA_949293385.1 uncultured bacterium
AAACCGACCTTTAAGGTCGGTTTTTGTTTTGGCTGGGGAATAGTTTGGGTAAGAACCGTTTTTGCCTTTGGCAAAAACGTTCGTCGAAGCAGGCGCGACGCCGCGATAGGCGGCGGGATCTGCCCGAGTCTCGAGCAACCTTGAAATGCCGTTGCCGTTCGGAACGGCAGGCAGAGCAAGGTAGCGCAGAGTACCCCGTCAAAGTTTAATGCTCCACAGTTCAAAATAGCACGCTTTAAGGTCGGTTTTTGTTTTGGCCGGGGAATAGTTTGGGTAAGAACCGTTTTTGCCTTTGGCAAAAACGTTCGTCGAAGCAGGCGCGACGCCGCGATAGGCGGCGGGATCTGCCCGAGTCTCGAGTGACGTCGCGAGCGCGTCCGGTGGACGATACAGCGAGCGTAAGGAAGCGCCGCGGTCGACAGAGGCGAAGGCGCGTATCGGCGCCTGAGAAAATGTCGGGCACCGCAAGAGTGTTATTTGCGGCGAGATAAAAAACGAATTGTTTGATAAACTGCGTCGACGGAGAGTACCCAGTAAAAGATTTATTATGAGTACAATATGGATTTAGAAACGAAACCGACCTTTAGGAAGCCCCGATTAGGGATTTGACGAACCTTTAAAGAGGGTGTTCTCTCGGCATTCCCCAGCGGGGAAGGCTCACGCTCGCCATCGATTTTTACAAAATAAGAAGGACATATGTATCAGCGAAGATACATATGTCCTAATTTCATCCCTAACCGCACCCATCTTAAGGTCGGTTTTTGTTTTTTATCATTCCATATAGCCTATGCTCTTAAGGGCATTTGCAGCGGCCTTTTCGGCAAGGTTAAAGGAGAGGAGCCCCCTCTTTTCCTGCTCACGGGTAAGGATATTGCCCTGACGGGTAAGAAAGGCGTGAAGGTCGTATCCGGTACGGTCCTCGCCGAACTCGCTTTTAGAAATATCTATACCCTTATCGCTAAGCGACTTTGCGAGCCTTGCGAATTCGGGAACGCCGTCTATTCCGAGATCGGCCATACTGTAGTAATCGAGCTCATCTATACTACCCGTTAGGTAGCGGTCGACGTTATAGTCTGCGATCATACGGTTAGTTCCCGGGAGAGCAAGACCTGCCAGCATAACGGCAAATACGACAAGACTAAGGGCCAACACCTTAACCTTTTTAATAAAACGGCTAAGGATAAGAAGGATAAATACTATTCCGAGAAATACCATAAACCAGGTTGCGTATACCCTTTTGGGGGTAAGACCGTAGTTTCTTATATACATCACCATTTTAGCGACGGCGGTAGCTATAAGTACGAGGGTACAGACCGAGAAGATCATCGCGGTTACGGTAAGAACTCCCGAGCGCTTACCCTCTCTTCGTTTAGCAAAAATGGCTACGGCCAAGGTAAGAAGCATATTTATGACCGAAACGACGCAAAGCTGGAAAAAGCCTTCACGGGCATAGCCTGCATAGCTCAGCGCTAAGGGAAGTTCTCCCGTAAAGCCCGAGATATAGTAGCTCCACTGTGAAATGAAGAAAATTATATAAACGAATACGATAGGAACTACCGCGGCAAAAACGGTTATGGCGGGGGCTACCTGAACCTTAGAGAAGGCGGTCTTACAGCTCTTTGCGGTAAGCACCTTATCCTGCACGCTGTCGTCGCAGGAAACATAAAGACCGAAAAGATACATTGCCACGGGGATAGCAAAGCCGACATCGAGAACGAAGAGATACACGTCGTAGGCGGTAAAATCGAAAATACTGCGGATAAGCTGCATAAAGGCTTCGTCGTAGGAAAGGAGACCCAAGATTATGGCGGTAGGGATTATGGCAATAGCGAGACCTAAAAATATTTTAAGTAAAAGCTTTCCGCCAAAGCCCGCTTTTCCCGAAAACAGAGCTCTGAAAACCGAGACGAAGGAATAAAAGGGCAGTACGAAAAGCACCTTGAAGAGCTCTAAGATAAGGGAATTCGAAAACCGCTTTTTATATCCCGTAAAGGCGGTATAAAGGAAATAAAGGTAGGCGACTACGCTATAGCCGTAGGAAAGGGTCGAGGTAAAATCGGAGGCGTGAAGAATAAGGGGCAGGGCCGTAACTATTCCGCTTATTCCGACCGCTACCGAGAAGCCGTCGAGCTTTATCTTTTTTACGGCGAGGAAAATAAAGGTCGTAAAATAAACCGCTAAAACAAGCAGGAAGCCTCCGAAAGGATGCGTCACAACGGGGGAAACGCGGCAGAAAAGGAAGCCTATAAGCAGGAATATCCAGGCAAGAAGGGTCTCAAAGCCCGAATAGCTTCTTTTCGGCTTCGGAGGGGCAGTCTGATAAACAGGCTGCGGCGGGTAATCGTAGGGGGGATACTGAGGCGGTTGCGGAGCGGTATAGAAGCCGCCGTTATTCTGATTATACATTATTCTTCCTCCTTAAATTCGAGAATATCCTCAACCTTACAGTCGAGGGCTTTACAAATAGCGTCAAGGGTCGAAAAGCGGATGGCTTTAGCCTTATTATTTTTAAGGACCGAAAGATTGGCAAGGGTTATACCTACCTTATCCGAAAGCTCGCCAAGCGACATTTTCCGTTTCGCCATCATTACGTCCAGATTGATTATTATCATACTCTACCTCACATTAAACCGTAAGGTCGTTTTCGTTTTTTATTCGGCAGGCTTCCTCGAGGACGTTTTTGACCACCCTCAGACAAAGACCTAAAAACACCGCTAAAAAGGCCGCCGCGAAGGAAACGTTATAGGTAAAGCCTATTCCGATAAAGGACAGCGCCAATAGATAGCAGGCCCAGGAAACTCCTCTTATCAGGGCTACGCTTTTATCGGTAAAGACCCTTCCGCCCTTTACCCTTATCAGCAGTGCAAAAAGCATACCGACGGCAAGGGCTATTGCGGCGATACCGATATAACCGAAGGTCATAACGCTCGTCCTCTGCCCCTCGGTTATGATTCCGTTTATAAAAAAGCCGTTTCGTTCGTATTCTAATAATTCACTTACCCAAGGTAACATGACCGCGGCAACGATACATCCTATAAAAAGTATCACACACAGCGCACAGGAAAGCAAGATCGAGATCTTGCTTGGAATTTTCAGCACTCTGTCATCCCCTTTCGGAAATATTACACCTATATAATAACCTCCATTTACTCGTTTGTCAATAGTTTTTTATCGAAATTCGATAAAAAGCAAAACAAAACCGAGGATCTGTTCTTAAAAAAAGAAATCGTAAAAAATACGATTTCTTTTTTCTTTTATATTCTTTTTACGATATTGGAGGACGATTTTATTATACAGTTTTCGGGATAGATACCTCGAAGGGTAGTATTCGGGTAGACCGAGGTATTATTTCCGATAACAGTACCGGGATTCAGAACGCAGGAGCAGCCTACGTCGGCATTATCGCCGAGAATCGCCCCTACCTTACGAAGACCCGTCGGGTAATCCTTTTTTCCGTGGACAACTACAGGTTTTCCGTCGGACTTAAGGTTTGAGCAAATTGTGCCTGCCCCTAAATGCGCCTTGTTTCCGAGGACAGAGTCGCCTACGTAGTTATAGTGCGGCGCCTGTACTCCGTCAAGAAGTACACAGTTTTTAAATTCGGAGGAGTTTCCGAGCACGCAGTTTTTACCCGTAATTACGTTTCCCCTTATATAGGCACCGGGACGTATCTCGGTTCCCGAGCCTATTATGGCGGGGGCTTCGACGGTTGCGGTAGGATATATTTTCACCTTCTCCCCTACCCATACCCCCTTCGATATTTCGGTAAAGCCGCTAAGCCCTTTTTCGGTAAGCTTCTTTATATGATCGGCGATTTCGGGAAGCATTTCCCAAGGATATTCGTTTTTCTCGAAAAGGGGGGTAAGATAAGGTACCCTACAGTCGAAAAGTTCTTTGGTCTTAAGCGAGTTATTCAGCGCTATACCCTCTTTCTTTAATTTTTTCGGCTACCGATATAGCATATTCTTTACATTTTTCGGCCGAAGGACATTCGACCATAACCCTCAGCATCGGCTCGGTTCCGCTTTTTCTCAGCAATACCCTGCCGTTTCCGTTTATCTCATTTTCGATATCCGAGCAGAGCTTTTTGATCTCGGCATCCGAGGCGGCGGCGTCCTTATCCCTGACCCTGACGTTTACGGTCTCCTGCGGGAAAAACTTTACGTCCTCACAAAGCTTTGACAGAGGCAGTTTCGTATCAGAGAGTTCCTCGGTCAGCATAATTGCGGTAAGGAGTCCGTCACCGGTAGTTGCGTACTTTTTAAGGATTATATGGCCCGATTTTTCGCCGCCCAGCGAATAGTCCTTTTGCTGCATACGCTCGTAGACGAAGCGATCGCCTACGGTGGTCTGCTCACATTTTATTCCCGCTCTGTCTAAAGCGGCGAAAAGGCCGCTGTTAGACATAATGGTGGCTACTACGGTATCTCCGCTCAGCATACCTCGGGAGGCAAGACGTTTTCCTAATATATAAAGGATCGCGTCGCCGTCCACCACGTTTCCCTTTTCGTCCACCGCGATGCATCGGTCGGCATCTCCGTCGAAGGCAAAGCCCAGATCAAGATGTTGCTCCTTAACGAGGGCGCAGAGCCTTTCTATACAGGTCGAGCCGCAATCGCTGTTTATATTCGTTCCGTCGGGAGACGCGCCTATAACCGTAGTCTGAGCGCCCAGAGCCCCGAAGACAGAATCGGCAATGGCCCAGGAGGCACCGTTAGCGCAGTCAAGTCCTATTCTGAGCTTTTTATAGGAATGAGACGCAAGGGAAATAAGATAAGCAAGATAGCGGTTTCGACCCGATACGTAGTCGATGATACAGCCTATCTTGTCGTCGGTCGCAAGAGGCAGATCCTCATCGGACACGCCTATGGCACTGAGGTCTCCGTCTATGTAGGCCTCAATAAGAGCGGTCAGACTGTCGTCGGGCTTTTCGCCGTAGCGGTTTATTATTTTAATTCCGTTATCGTAAAAGGGATTATGGGAGGCGGTTATCATAATTCCGCAGTCGAACTCGTCCTGACGGGTAACGTAGGAAACGCCGGGGGTAGTAATAACGTGGAGCATATAGGCGTCGGCACCCGAGGCGGTAATTCCCGCTACGACCGAGTATTCAAGATTATAGCTCGACCTTCTCGTATCCTTTCCGATCACTATACGAGGGCGGTAGCCCGTTCTTTTTCCGGAATGATGCGAAGCGTAGTACCAACCTAAAAATCGTCCTATACGATAGGCCTGAAGCGAGGTAAGGTCGCTTCCCGCTTTTCCGCGGAAGCCGTCGGTTCCGAAGTACTTGTTCGGTTTTCTTTTTGGCTTTTCGGCAAACTCGCTTTTTAAAAGCTCGTCGGCAGAAATTCCGAAAAGCTCACAGATAAGAAGAATCTTGTCGATCTGAGGAAGCGCATGATCCATTTCCCATTTAGAGACCGACTGACGGGAGACCGAAAGCCTTTCGGCAAGCTGCTCCTGAGAGATTCCGTCAAGGGTTCGAAGATTTGCTATTTTTTGACCGATGGTCATAAAGTCACCTTCCTGTTTTATTTATAGTATTATTATACCGCAAAAAGGTAAAATATTCTATCAACCGAAGCTTGCATTTTTTCGCAACCCTCGGTTGCGGATTTTTTTTGTTTTATCTACTTGAAAAAGACTGCTTGCTGTAATATAATAAGGAAAAACCGCAAGGAGGATTTTTTATGAAAACCGCCTATGAATTTAACAAAGAACGTATTCAGAAGGTTAGTCCTTCTTTTGCCTACGAGGGTAAGGACCTTCTCACCTGGCAAAAAGAGGCGAGAGAAAAGCTTATCGGCCTTATGGGCCTCGATAAGTTCTCTAAGGTCGACGCCGATCTCGATATTGAATATGAGAAAAAGCTCGAAGGCTCTACCGAGATCCGCTTCACCTACGCTTCCGAGGAGGGCTACCGCGTACCCTGTCATCTCTTTTTGCCCGACGGAATTAAAAATCCTCCCGTTATCATAACCCTTCAGGGTCATTCCAAGGGTATGCATATTTCTATGGGTCGCCCAAAATACGCAGGTGACGAGGAAAGCATAAACGGCGGAGACAGAGATTTCTGCGTTCGCGCTCTTAAAGAGGGCTTTGCCGCAATCGCTATGGAGCAGAGAAGCTTCGGAGAATGCGGCGGAACCGAAAAGGGTCCCCAATGCTTCGAGTCGGCTATGACCGCCCTGCTTATGGGACGTACCACCGCTGCCGAGCGCGTTTGGGACATTATGCGCCTTATCGACCTTTTGGAGGAAAGCTTCGCCGACAAGGTCGACACCGACTGCATCTGCTGTATGGGTAACTCGGGCGGCGGTACCGCTACCGCCTACGTTGCGGCCCTTGAGGACAGGATCAAGCTGGCTATGCCCTCCTGCGCAATGAGCACCTACAAGGATTCTATCGGCGCTATGCATCACTGCGCCTGCAACTACGTTCCGAATATCGCAAACTTCTTTGATATGGGCGATCTTCTCGCTATGTCTTACCCCAAATATTACGTTCAGGTAAACGGTATTCAGGATACCATCTTCCC
This sequence comes from uncultured bacterium, assembly GCA_949293385.1. Lineage (GTDB taxonomy): Bacteria > Bacillota > Clostridia > Oscillospirales > Acutalibacteraceae > SFWF01. The sequence continues at coordinate 6,542 of CASFDQ010000132.1, forward strand.
CATCGACGGCGCTGAGGCCGTATTCGCACACGGCAAGTCGGCTTATGAAGAAATAGGCAAGGGAGACCGCGTATACCACGTTAAGGGCGCAGAGGGTCATCGCTTCTATGCCGACGATTCCTGGCCGATAGTACATAAACTTCTCGGAAAATAAAATGAATAATACGCTTAAGGTCAAGCTAGGCTGTTATACGGGGAACAGCTCTATGGCGGTGGTCGGTAATTTAGCTCCCCTGCTTTTCCTTACATTCAGAAGCCTTTACGGGATCTCCTATTCGCTTCTCGGCCTTTTGGTCCTCGTAAACTTTTCGACCCAGCTTATAATCGACCTTATCTTCTCCTTTTTCTCCCATAAGTTTAATATTCAGAAGACGGTCAGATTTATGCCCGTACTTACCGCCGCAGGACTTTGGATATTTGCGGCATCTCCCTTTATTTTCCCCGAGCACGAATATACGGGACTTCTTATAGGAACCGTTCTCTTTTCGATAACCTGCGGACTGTCGGAGGTTCTTCTTTCCCCGATATACGCCGCTCTTCCCTCCCCCGACCCCGACAGGGCCATGAGCCGACTTCATTCGGTATACGCCTGGGCGGTCGTGGCGGTAGTAGGTATAAGCACGATATTTCTACTCGTTGCGGGTAAGGAAAATTGGTTCTGGCTCCCCATAATTTTCAGCATACTTCCCGTTTTCACCTTCATTTTCTATTCGACCGCCGAGATCCCCGATATAGAGAAATCGGAAAAGACCACGGGAGTTTCGAAGCTTCTTAAAAGCGGTACTCTTTGGGCCTCGGTCTTCGCTATATTCTTAGGCGGTGCGGCCGAATGCACCATGGCGCAGTGGGCCTCCGGCTATCTTGAGCACTCCCTCGGTATTCCCAAGGTATGGGGCGACATTTTCGGAGTTGCCATATTTGCGGTAATGCTGGGCCTCGGAAGAAGTCTTTACGGAAGGTTCGGTAAAAATATTCGGTTCGTTCTGTTCATAGGCGCGGTCGGCGCAACCGTCTGCTACCTTTTGGCGGCCCTTTCGCCTTGGCCGATAGTAGGCCTTATCGGCTGCGGCTTTACCGGTTTTTGCGTTTCGATGCTATGGCCGGGAAGCCTTGTTGTGGCTACCGACCGAATTCCCGACGGCGGCGTCTTCATCTACGCTATTATGGCGGCAGGCGGAGATCTGGGCGCATCCATCGGCCCTCAGCTTATCGGTCTTATAACCGACGGTGCTATGACAAACGAAAAGCTTACGGCCTTAGCAAGCTCCCTTTCTATCTCCCCCGATCAGCTTGGTATGAAGCTCGGAATGCTTGTCGGAACGCTCTTCCCTCTTATAGGAATTTTTCTGTATTATAAGATGATGAAGACCGACAAAAGAAAGCATATCGGAAATTAAGTAAAAAACAACGGCTACGATAATTCTCATCCACCGCTAAAGCGGTACCCATTCTCCGAGAGGAGAAGGCTGAGCATCGTAGCCGTTTTGTTTTATCAAACGGTCGCCGTAAAGTGTTACAGTGTACCCGTTTTAGAACTCTACGCGGTTTTGATAGCGGGTCTTGAGGTTTTCGGAACTGAAAATATGTGAATCGTTGGAGAGCTGAAGCACCTTGGGTATAGAGTATCCCTCGTCGGCAAATTCGATTACGGTCATTCCCGAATGTCCCATATCGAAACGGGTAGACAGCATAGGATAAGGTACGTCCAGCAGGCAGGACAAAAAGGCAAGTCCGAAGCCCTGATGAGCAAAGAGCGCCACCCTTTTATACTTCGGCGACTCGGCAAAGTAGCCGTTATCCTTATGTATGAATCCGAGGTCTTTCATAAAGGCGTCGGTCTCTTTCACGATACGGGTAATTCCTTCTATGAAGGTCGTATCCTTAAAGGCCTTATGGGTATACCACTCTTTGTCGAGCTTTCTTATCTCATCGGAAGCGAAAAGCTCTATCGTCGGCTTATGGGCAAAGGCCCAGGTTCGGCGGCCGTCATCCATCGGTACGGTAAGCTGCCGCCAGGCGTGATTCTCGTTACACCAGTCGAGTATTTCTATCTCCTGACCGAAATACTCTGCGGTAGGCTTGGCGGTAAGTATGGCGCGGTTTGAGCTTGAGGCAAAGATCTTTTCGGGGGCGCAGAGCTTCATTCTCTCAACCAGTGCCTCGGCCTGAAGCTGTCCCTGCTCGGTCAATGAGTCGGGACTGTATATAGGGTCTCCGTGACGGACGTAAAACAGTAACATAAAATCATCTCCTTTCATTATTTTATCACTTTTGCGCTAAAAGTCAACAAGGCAAAAGGTAAAAAATAAATACTTTTTTAAGATAAAAACCCTGCTTTTTTGTTTTTCGTTTTTTTGATATTATAAAAATATGAAAAGGAGGGTTTCTTATGGAGACTATAAAAATCAACCGAAAATTATACCGCGATAAGGTCTACGCCTGCTGGCTCGGTAAGAACATCGGCGGCACCATGGGCACCCCTTTTGAGGGTAACCCCAACCTGCTCGATATTAAAGGCTTTACCTCAAAAAAAGGAGAACCGCTTCCCAACGACGACCTTGATCTTCAGATAGTCTGGCTTAAGGCCGTAAACGAGGTCGGCGCCCACAGACTTAACGCCAACATTTTAAGCTGGTATTGGCGCAGATACATACCCGCCATCTGGAACGAATACGGTGTGGGTCAGTGTAACGCATCGGTCGGCTTTACTCCTCCTATGTCGGGCGAGCTTTATAACGATTGCTGGAAAAAATCAAACGGAGCCTGGATCAGATCGGAAATATGGGCCTGCCTTGCTCCCGGCTTCCCCAACACCGCCGCAAAATACGCCATTATGGAGGCCTCTATCGATCACGGCGTTTCGGAAGGCACGGTTGCCGAGATCTTCACCTCCGCTTTAGAGAGTATTGCCTTCGTCGAGAGCGATCTCAGAAAGGCTATCGATACCGCGCTTACCTACATCCCCGAGGACTCCCGCGTTGCAAGAAGCGTACGCTGTGTTATAGAGGAGTTCGGTAAGGCTACCGATTGGAAGGAAACGCGCCAAAAGGTGCTTGATATGAACGCCGACCTGGGCTTTTTCCAGGCTCCCTCCAATATCGCATACGTGGTTATCGGCCTGCTTTACGGTAAGGGAGATTTCCTACAGTCTTTAATATACGCCATCAACTGCGGAGACGACACCGACTGCACCGGAGCGACCGTCGGCTCGATCTTGGGTATTATGGGCGGAACGGCGGCTATCCCCGACGACCTTAAGGATTATATCGGCGACAGAATTATCACCAAATCCCTCGATATTTCAAGCTTTTGGGACCTTCCCGCAACCTGCACCGAGCTTACCGAGCGAGTAGTTATCACAATGCCCATATTTATGGGCACTACCGACTCAAGACGCCCCGAATGGGATTTCCCCAACTACGGAAGATACTGTTTCACCGAATATACCGACGACGAAGATGCTCCCTTATCAAGCCGATCGGTACTGCCCTGTGACGGCTATACCCATACCTTCCTCAAAAACAAGCCACTCACGATAGAACATAGCAACCACTGGCTTGCCGCTTCGGTCGCCTTCGATAAGGAGCCCAGACTTGAAAACGGAGAAATTGAATTCGAGGTAACTTTAAAAAACATTCACTGCTATTTCTATCAGCTTTCGGTACGGGTCATGGCACCTCAGGGCTGGTCGGCAGAGTATCCGAAGGGCCTCACCCTTCAGCACGACACGCATAAGCGCGATATCAACTGCGTATGGCAGCACGTCAGCCCACGGTATAACCCCTCATTTAAGGTCAAGCTTACCGCAAACGAATATACCGAGGCATTCAACAGAATTTATATTGCTTTTGAGGCACAAGGCTTCCCCGAGCCGCTTGTTGTTCCCGTGACTGTAATGGGATAAGCACTTCAAGCACTTTAAAAAAACGACCCGTAAAGGTCGTTTTTTAGGTTCCGCCGTCGGCGGAGGTTTAGCTTTAAGCGTTAGGGATAAGGGAAAAGGGAGGAGGGAAAACAAATTTATATCTCTGGAATTGTCAAGAAAAGTGCAGTCGAAAAATCCCCTAAATTAAATAAACGGAGACAAGCGCATTTGAAATAACGGAGTGGAGCGTAGCGGAACGGAGGAATTTCAAATGCGGCGCGCGCCGTCAGGCTGCGGACGGTGTGTGCTTTTTCGCCCACTCGCGGTACGTGGTTGGAGCCATTCCTCCGGGGTTCACGGAGGATATACGTAGCTGAGACGTACAGCTTGCCATCAAAGCACTGTATCTCTGTAATATCCGACAGCAGCTTCCTAAGAGGTTTTTCAGCCTTAAAGTTACGTTTTAGCAGGTTTTCACGGTCTTGGATCTCCGTTGTAGCCTTTGTTATGCCGCGTGGCCTTCTTCTTCGGTGAACAATTCCCATTTCAGACATCGTTCGGTACACCGTTCGGGTACTTACGCGCACTCCTTTTTGGGCGAGCGCAGTCACCATACGCCTGACTCCGTAATTGTCGTTGTCGGGATGTTCGTCAAGTATTCCTTGTATTTCGACCGAAAGAAGCTGTCGCGCTGTCGGCTTGCCTCTGTTTTTCTTCCAGCGGTAGTAACCCGATTCGCTGATCTTCAGCACCCGACACATTGCTTTGACGCGATACTTGTCTCGATTATTCAGAACAAAAACGTGCCTTTCGCTTGTCTTTACTTCCTCCGGTCTTTTGCGAAAAAACCGAGTGCGTCCTTCAGAATATTGTTCGCCTCGCGTAATTCTGCGTTCTCTCGTTCAAGCTCGCGGTTTTTGATGCGAAGCTCTTCCTCGCTAAGCGTCTCGATCACCTTTGGCTTGTGCTTGCTGTTGTTTCTCCAATCGGCAAGCGTGTAATACGGGATTCCAAGTTGCGCCGCTGCCTTCTTGTTCCCGATCTCATCTGACAGACATATTGCTTCTTCTTTGAATTCTTTACTGTACTTCGACATTCTTTTTCCCTCTTTCTGTTTTTTCTATTATATCAGTTTTTAGGGTGTTTGTCGACTCTACTTACAGTATATCATTCCACTCTCTGGGATAAAAAATTTTCCTCCTGCATAAACTTTAACGTAAATAAAACCTTAAGGAGGAATTTTATGAATCCCTTTTCCCACCGCCCGCTGCCTATCGTAGACGGGTATCAGAGCTTTTGTGAGATGTATCCGAAGCCCTACTGCAAAAACGAGGTCGATCCCTACACCAAGACCCGCATCATCCTTATGAACGGCACCGAGTTCGAGTCCAACTGGTTCTCTCATCAGTTCGCCCGTCACGTTACCGATAACGATCTGAGACGGGAGCTTGCTATGACGCGGAACGCCGAAAAACAGCAACAGCTTAAGGTTTCGCTCCTTAAGCCCTGCGACGAATCCCCTCTTGAGCACACTATCTCCTACGAGCAGTTGGCGGTCGACCTTACCGCCGAGCTTGCAAAAAGGGAGCCCGACTGTCACGTTAAAAAGGCCCTTGATTTCGCCCTTTTAGAGGACTTTGACCACCTTTACCGATACGCCGACCTTCTCGAAGGAAAGCAGGGCATCTTTGCCGAGCGGCTGGTTGGAAAATATACCGAGATCATGCCCGGCAGACCCACCATTGCCCATCACCGCTGTCCCCTCGATAATGTTAAGAAAAACATAAATTCAAAAACGGCCTGCAAGGAGACGGTTCTCGCAACCATGATAATTACCGCCGCCGAGCAGCAGACCATGAACTACTATATGAACATCACCAACCTCGCCACCGACGATATGTCGAGAAGGCTCTATCAGGAAATTGCCCTCGTTGAGGAGGAGCACGTGACCCAGTACGAATCCCTTATGGATTCCTCGGCTACCTGGCTTGAAATGCTGCTATGGCACGAGTATACCGAGTGTTATCTCTATTGGTCCTGCTATATGACCGAGACCGACAGGCGGATCAAGAAGCTTTGGGAGGAGAATTTAGAGATAGAGATCGGTCATCTTCATAAGGCGGCCGAGCTTCTTAAAAAGTACGAGGGCAAGGAATGGCAACAGGTCATTCCCGACGGAAACTTCCCCGCTCCCCTATCCCTTCACGAAAATATCGACTACGTTCGCTGTGTTCTTAAGAATACGGTACAGTTTACAGGCTGCAGAGAAGACTATAAGAAGGTTTGCGAGCTAAATGAGGACGCCGATTTCTTCAGATATCAGAAGATCATCGCTCCCGACACCGATACCGTACCCTCTCACAAGGTCATCTGCGCCGCTATAAATCGCAGGGGCAAGGATTACCGCTTCGAATGTAGCGAGAACCCCGTTTGTGAGCTTCGAAACAGACGCTGTGACAACACGTCGGTAGGAAGAGTTAAACACGCCGCGGAAAGCACGGGATTTTGTTGTAATTAAAGTAAAAAAAGCGTACGACCTTTTAAAAAGATCGCACGCAATTTTTTACGGGACTTACATCTTACATAAATTCCGAAAAATTTCTAATGTTTTTTACCGTTCTTCGCGGAAATAATTGAGACCTAAGCTCTCGGGAGGCTGATTCTTCTTTCTGCTTCTGACACTCGTGAAGATAAGAACGATTATGGTAACTCCGTAGGGCAGAAGCTTAAAGAGCTCTTTGCCCGCAAAGGAAATTCCGGGAATATAGCTGGAGGCGATATAGAGAGCTCCGAAGATAAGGGAGCCGAAGATCGCGAGATTAGGCTTCCAGACGGTAAAGATAACGAGGGCGATAGCAAGCCAGCCGATATCGTCGATTATATATTCCCAGTTACCGTTAAGGTAGTCCATAACGAAGGAAAGGCCGCCGAGACTTGCTATTCCGCAACCGATGCAGGTAGCGAGATAGCGATATCTCGAAACGTTGATACCTGCAGCATCGGCGGTAGCCGGATTTTCGCCTACGGCGCGAAGGTGAAGTCCTACGCGGGTACGGTTAAAGACAAAGCTGGTTAAAACGGCGATAATTATTGCCACATAAACGAGGACTCCGTGAGAAAGGAATATCTCTCCGAAGGAGCCGAGCTTAGAGGCAAAGGGCAGAGAAGCCTTGAAGTAGGTAGCGCCGCTGATGTAGATAAGGCCGGTCTTATCGATAATATAATCGGAAATACCGACGCCGAGGGTGGTTATGGCGAGACCGGTAACGTTCTGATTAGCGCGGAGGGTTACGGTCAGGAAGCTGTAGAGGAGTCCCATAAGGGCTCCGCCGAGCAGGGTCGCGATAACGGGGATAAGAACGGCCAGAACGCCGTTTACCTTCTCTCCCGCGGCGGTAAGATAGAGATATTCCGCAAAGCAGCCGCAGGAAGCTCCAACGCACATAACTCCGGGGATACCGAGATTAAGGTGTCCCGATTTTTCGGTGATGGTCTCTCCCGTTGCGCCGAAAAGAAGGGTCATACCGAGACGGATCGCACTAACGATAAAGGCTATCATCAGGCCACCTCCTTTGCGTGCTTAGTGAACACGATTTTGTATCTGAGGAAGAATTCGCAGCCGATAATAAAGAGGAGCATTATTCCCGTAATGATATCGGAGATCGAGGAGGGAACGCCGAAGGCGGTCGAGATCTGCTGCGCTCCTCGGTCAAGGAATACTACGATGAAGGTAGTGAGCACCATCGTAAGGGGGTTGAATTTTGCCAGCCAGGATACCATTATAGCGGTAAAGCCGCGGCCTGCAACGGCGGTGGTGCTGATGGTGTGGTTGGTGCCGCCGACGATAAGGAGTCCTGCGATACCGCAGATCGCACCCGACACGATAAGGGTACGGATAATAACCTTTTTAACTCCGATACCGATGTATTTAGCGGTGTTTTCGCTTTCTCCTACGACCGATATCTCATAACCCTGCTTAGAATATTTAAGGTAGATAAAGCTTACGGCGGTAAGTACGGCAACGATTATTATATTAAGCAAAAACTGCTTTCCGCCGACGACGGGAAGGCCGTATTCGGGCATTGAGCCCAGAACGCCCGAGCCGCTCTTAACGAACATTTTAAGGAACCAGGCGACTATCTGAATAGCGACGTAGTTCATCATAAGGGTAAAGAGGGTCTCGTTGGTATTCCAGATAGCCTTAAATATTGCGGGGATGACCGCCCAGATAATACCTGCGGCGATACTTGCAACTATCATAACGAGGATAAGCACGGGGTAGGGTAAAACGTCACCGAGGAAGAACATTACCGAAATCGTGGCAAGTCCTCCGATAAGAACCTGTCCCTCGGCGCCGCAGTTCCAAAATCGCATCTTAAAGGCGGGAGTCACGGCAAGGGAGATACAAAGAAGTATCGCAAGATCCTGAAGAGTGTTCCATATTCGGCGCTCGGTTCCAAAAACACCGTCGAACATCGAGGAATAAACCTCAAGAGGGTTTATATCGGCAAGGAGCATAATAAGCACACCCGAAACGATCAGGGCGGCAACAACGGCAACGGCACGTACTATGACTCCGGTATACCATTTCATAGAAGCGGGATCGCGCTTAGCAATATGAAATAGTGGGGTCTTTATCTTTGCTTCAGCCATTTAATTCTCTCCTTCCGTTTTGTTTTCCTCGATAGAGGTAGATTTTACCATAAGCATACCGAGCTCGTCCTTCTTGGCGGTACGTCCGTCGACGATACCCGTAACCTTACCCGAGTTTATAACGAGGATACGGTCGCAAAGGTCCATAAGCACGTCGAGATCCTCGCCGACAAATATAACGGCGACTCCTCTTTCCTTCTGCTCATTCAGAAGATTGTAGATAGTATAAGAAGCGTTTACGTCAAGACCTCTTACGGGGTATGCCGCCATAAGTACGCTCGGTGCGGCGGCGATCTCGCGGCCTACGAGAACCTTCTGAACGTTACCGCCCGAAAGCTGACGAACGGGGGTGGCGGCAGAGGGGGTAGCGACGTGAAGGTCGCGGATTATTCGCTCGGCAAGGTCCTTGGGGCCCTTTCTCTGAACGAAGGCGAAGCCCTTTTTATAGCTTCGGAGCATCATATTATCAACAATGTCCATATTTCCGACAAGTCCCATACCGAGACGGTCCTCGGGAACGAAGGAAAGACGGACGCCGAGATCGCGTATCTGAATCGGTGTCTTGTTGCGGAGGTTTTCGTCCTTGCCCGTATTAGGGTCGACGTAGGTTATCTCGCCCTCGGAAAGCTTATGAAGTCCCGCGATAGACTCCAGCAGCTCGCGCTGACCGCTTCCTGCGATGCCTGCAATACCCAGTATCTCTCCCGCCTTTGCGGTAAAGGTAATATCATCGAGGACCTTTCGTCCTTCGTCGTTAAAGCTGGTTACACCCTTGACGATAAGACGGTCGGCAGTATTCTGAGGCTCGCTTCGGTTGATGTTAAGGTCGACCTTTTCGCCCATCATCATTTCGGTAAGCTCGGATTCATTCGTCTCGGAAGTATTGACGGTTGCGACGTGCTCACCCTTGCGTAAAACCGCAACACGGTCGGAAATAGAAAGAACCTCGTGCATTTTATGGGTAATAATAATTATAGATTTTCCGTCCTCGCGCATACGGCGAAGAACAGCGAAGAGCTTTTCGGTCTCCTGCGGCGTTAAAACGGCGGTAGGCTCGTCGAGAATGAGGATATCGGCGCCGCGGTAGAGGACCTTGATGATCTCGACCGTCTGCTTCTCGGACACCGACATATCGTGAACCTTTTTGTCGGGGTCGATCATAAAGCCGTAACGCTGAGTGATTTCGATAACCTTTTTGGTAACGGCAGAAAGCTTATAGCGCTTGTTTTCGTCGGTACCGAGAGCAATATTCTCTACGGCAGAGAAAACGTTTACCAACTTAAAATGCTGATGGATCATACCTATCTTGTACTTAAAGGCATCCTTCGGGGAAGCGATAGAGACCTCTTTTCCGTCGATAAGGATCTGACCCGCGTCGGGGAAATAGATTCCCGCGACCATATTCATAAGGGTCGTTTTACCGCTTCCGTTTTCTCCGAGGATAGCAAGTATTTCACCCTCACGAACTTCCAGATCGCAGTCCTTGTTAGCAACGACGCTTCCGAACGTTTTGGTTATGCCGCGACATTCAAGTTTTATGTTGTTTGCCAATTTAGCACCTCCGAAATAATTTCCTTGTTTGCTTTAATCCTTTAAAACCAAAAGAACTTTTACTCTTAAAGCATTAAAGCAATAGGCGGAGCAAAAAACTCCGCCTATTGTTTTAGTAGGGTCAGATTAGAACTTCTCGTTTAAGAGAGTGATTCCGTCGATGCGGAGATCGAAGTAAGGAGCAGAGCGGAACTTAGACTCCTTGAAGATTCCGTCTTCAACAACAGCGGTATCTGCCTCATAAGCAGCGTCGGTATCAACGTCAGCCTTGTGGTCAGCGGCAACAGCCTTTCCGCCTACGGTGAAGTTAGCGGTATCGAATACGTTAACGGTGCCGTCGGTGAGGCCCTTCTTGACCTCTTCGAGCTTTGCAGCGGTTCCTTCAGCAGCAGCCTTATCGTTGATCTCGGTAAGAACTACGGAGCCTTCCTTGATTCCGCCGGTCCAGTCAGTAGCGATCTCTTCGCCATTCATAACGCACTCGATCATATACTTGTAGTAGGGAGCCCAGTTAATGCGGGAAGAAACGATGTAGGTGTTGGGGCAAGCGTCCTTGGTGCTTCCGTTGTAGGAAACGTTGGGGATCTTGGCAGCCTCACAAGCAGAGGGAGCACCCATAGAGTCGGCGTGCTGAGAAATGAGGACGCAGTCTCTTGCGATAAGAGCTTCAGCGGCATTCTTTTCTTCAACAGCGTCGTACCAGGAACCGGTGAACTGAACGTCCATGGTTACTTCGGGAACGATAGACTTAGCGCCGAGGTAGAAAGAGGTATAGCCGGAGATAACTTCAGCATAGGTGAAAGCGCCAACGTAGCCCATCTTAGCTTCCTTAGCGGTGATCTCGCCTGCGTCGATCATAGCCTTGAGCTTAAGACCTGCGGCAACGCCTGCGAGGTAACGGCCTTCGTAGATGGAAGCGAAAGCGTTGTGATAGTTAGCGAGCTTTTCGGTGTGTGCCTTGGTTCCGGTTGCGTGGCAGAACTGAACGTCGGTGAATTCCTTAGCGGCCTTGATCATAAAGTCTTCATGACCGAAGGAGTTAGCGAAAATAACGTCACAGCCCTGATCAACGAGGTCGGCAGCAGCCTGATAGCATTCGTCGCCTTCGGGAACGTTGGTCTTAACGATAACCTGGCTATCCTTAAGGCCGAGGGTCTCTTTAACTTCGTCAACACCGTTGAGGAAGTTGAGGTCGTAGGTAGATTTCTCGTCGTGGAGACAGATGAAGCCTACCTTGATGTCGCTTGCGGCAGTGTCCTTATTGCCGTCGACAGTAGCGTCTTTGTCAGAGCCGCCGCATGCAGCAAGACTAAAGATCATTGCAAGCGCGAGAAGAAGTGCGAGTAGCTTTTTCATTTTTTATTCCTCCAATAAAAATGTTTTGCCCGAGGTTTTCGGGCTGTATTAAAAATACACATACATTATAGTACATAATCAGATTTTTTTCAACAATAAAAAACACAAATTTTATGAAAAAATGAATTTTTATATTTTACCGCTATTTGAGTTGATATTTTATTTATTTTTTAGTATAATAAAATAAATATGTACTTTTGATAGGAGGAATTGTTTTGGACGTAAGGCAGTTCTGGGAAAATATTTCATCTAAAAAGATCGCTATGTGCGGAATAGGCATCAGTAACACCCCTCTTATTTTGAGCTTTCTCGAAAAAGGGGCAAGGGTCTATGCCTGCGACAGGAGAAGCCGCGAGCAGATAGGCGAGCTTGCCGACCGCATTGAAGCGGCGGGAGCAGAGCTTCGTCTCGGCGAAAATTATCTTGAGGACTTAGAGGTCGATATAATCTTCCGAACCCCCGGAATGAGCTTCTATCTCCCCGAGCTCAGCGCCGCCCGTAAAAAGGGTATCGCCGTAACCAGCGAAATGGAGGTCTTCTTCGACCTCTGCCCCGCTACCATCTTTGCCGTAACCGGCTCCGACGGAAAGACCACTACCACCACCCTTATTTCCGAAATGCTTAAAGCTCAGGGAAAGACCGTTCACGTCGGCGGAAACATCGGCAATCCGCTTCTGCCCGAGATCGATAATATAAAGCCCGAGGATTTCGTTGTGGTCGAGCTTTCCTCCTTCCAGCTTATCTCTATGAGAAAAAGTCCCGACGTGGCTGTCGTTACCAACGTTGCCCCCAACCACTTAGACGTTCATAAGGATATGGACGAGTACGTTGAGGCCAAGAAGAACATTATCCTTCATCAGAACGCCTTCTCCCGTACCGTCCTTAACTACGATAACGAGATAACCAACGGCTTCCGCGACTTTGTCCGCGGTCAGTCCTTAGGCTTTTCTATGGAAAGAAGGGTAAAAAACGGAGCCTGGCTCGACGAGAACGGAACCCTTCACATGTCCTACAGAGGCATTGACGCCCCCATTATGAACAAGAAGGATATAACCATTTTAGGCGATCATAACGTAGAAAACTACCTTACCGCCATTGCCGCGGTATGGGGCTACGTCAGCGCCGAGAATATAAGAAAGGTTGCCCGCGAGTTTACGGGAGTTGAGCACAGAATAGAATTCGTCTGTGAGAAAAAGGGAGTTAAGTATTATAACGACTCCATCGCTTCCTCCCCCACCCGTACCATCGCAGGACTTAAGGCCTTCGACCAAAAGGTCATTCTTCTTGCGGGCGGCTACGATAAGCATATCCCCTTCGACCCCATGACCCCCTACGTGGTAGAAAAGGTCAAGACCCTTTATCTCTGCGGACCTACCGCCGACGCCATCGAGACGGCGGTCAAGGCCGACCCGAGCTACGCGGCAGGAAAGCCCGAGATAATAAGGACCGCTTCCCTCGGTGAGTCTATCGACCTTGCCCACGAGGCCGCAAAGGAGGGCGACGTCGTTCTTCTTTCCCCTGCCTGCGCCTCCTTCGACGCCTTCCCCAACTTCGCCGCAAGAGGTAAATTCTTTAAAGAAAAGGTTTTAAATTTCTGATGAATAAAGAGCTTTTGAAAAAACTGTCCGAGGCCGTAGGTCTCGGACATATTACCGAGGCGGCCGAGATCGCAAAAGCCGAGCTTTTAAAATACGGTACGGTTCGCGATTTCGGCAGTATCGGACTTATTGCCGAAATAGATAAGGGCAAAGAAAAAACGGTTATGCTAGAGGCACATATCGACGAGGTCGGCTTCATCGTTACCCACGTTTTTGAGAGCGGCTTTTTAAAGGTATCGAACGTTGGCGGAAACGACGGACGAATTCTTCCCGCAACCCCCGTTACGGTTCACGGAAAAACCGATATTCCCGCCGTATTTTCCTCTAATCCGCCTCATTTAAGCGGCGAAAGCGAGGTCAAAACTGCCGACGAGGCTCTGCTTGATACGGGACTCGGAGAAAAGGCAAAGGATATAGTTTCCCCCGGCGACTACGTTACCTACGAAAAGAAGCTTCAAGAGCTTTCGGGAGGACGCGTCTGCGGAAAATCCCTTGACGACCGCGCGGCGGTAGCCTGCCTTCTTGAGGTTGCTTCAAGGGTATACGATAAAGACCTTCCCGTAAACGTTATATTCTGCCTTTCGGAGCAGGAGGAGCTCGGTACCAGAGGAGCCAAGACAGCCGCTTTTTCTATAGACTGTGATGAGGCGGTAGCCGTTGACGTTTCCTTCGGTGACGCCCCCGACGTTTCTCCCACCAAGTGTGGCAGACTCGGCGGCGGCGCTATGATCGGAATTTCTCCCATATTAAACCGTAAAATCACCGACAAGCTTACTTCGGTTGCAAAAGTCGATAATATTCCTCATCAGTTTGAGGTTATGGGCGGTACCACAAGCACCGATGCCGACGTTATCTCGGTCTCAAAGGACGGTATCCCCTGCGGACTTTTATCTATTCCCCTTCGCAATATGCACACCCCCGCCGAGGTTATCGATATGGCCGACCTCGATTCGATATGCGATATACTTGAGGGATATCTTTTAAGCGGAGGTGCATTATGAGAGAGCTGCTTTTAAAGCTTTGCGGTATTCCTGCCGTTTCGGGCAGAGAGGAAAAGCTCACCGAATTTATTCTCAGCGAGATCGACGGCTTTTGCGACGCTAAGGTCGACGGGCTCGGTAATATAATCTGCTTCAAAAAGGGCAAAAACCGCCCCGTAAGTAAGGTCGTTTTAGACGCCCACACCGACGAGGTCGGAATCATTGCTACCTCGATAACCTCCGACGGCTTTATAAGATTTACTACCGTCGGCGGAATTGAGACGGCGGTTATTCTCTGCCGCAGCGTCACCTTTGAAAACGGGGTAAAGGGAGTCGTCGGTATGAAGCCGGTTCATCTTTCTTCGACCGAAGACAGAAAAAAATATCCCGATAAGGACAGTCTATATATCGATATCGGTGCCACTTCAAAGGAGGAGGCCGAGGGGCTTATCCGCCTAGGTGATACGGCCGTCTTCGACAGCGAGCCCGCTCTTATGGGCAATCGACTAAAGGCCCGCGCCATTGACGACCGCGCAGGAGTTGCCTGCCTTATCACCCTTTTAAAGCAGGAGGCCGAGTACGACTTTTACGCCACCTTTACCGTTCAGGAGGAGGTCGGCACCCGAGGCGCTCAGACCGCCGCATTTGCGGTCGAGCCCGACGTGGCCATTTCCTTAGAGGCTACCACCGCCGCCGACCTTGAAGGGGTTTCGGAGGACAAGCGTGTTTGTAAGCTCGGCGAAGGCCCTGCCGTTTCCTTTATGGATAAGGGAAACCTTTATACCCGCGCTCTTTATAATTTTGCAGTAAACTGCGGAGAAAAATGTCAGCCCAAGGCCTACGTTTCGGGAGGTAATAATTCCCGCGCCTTTGCTCTGTCGAGGGAGGGCTCGTCCACCTTGGCCCTTTCCCTGCCCTGCCGATATATTCATTCACCCTCCTGTGTAGCCGATCTTACCGATCTTGAGGCTATGCTTCCCCTTTGCAAAAGGCTTCTTTGCGCCATAGCCGGCGGAGAGGTTTTATGATAAGTCTATCGACCGATCTTAAGGATATCTACCGCCCAAGTCTTTCTCTTATGCATATTTTATGCCTTAAAGCGGCCTTTGAGGGGTCGGCTTTAGAGGAGGATATGTGGGTACAGAGCGAGGACGGTAAGACGGTTGGCGCAGTTGCCAAAAACGGCGGACGGCTTTACCTTTTTTCGCCTCACGGCGACACCGACGAGCTAAAAGAATTTATAAACACCGTCGGCTTTTCGGAGATATTTACCGAAAAGGCTACCGCAAAAAGGCTCGGTCTTAAAACAGAAAAGGAATACGAAGTTCTTTTACGAAGATCGGTTAAAAGTGCCGAATTTGATCCATTCGGCATCGGCCTTTCCCCCTTATATGACGGTCTTAAATTCGGAGAGGACGGGGATATATCCCTTCCGTCCTTTAAAGATTTTGCCGCCGATATTTCACACAGGCTTCGTCACGGCGCCGCAGTTGCCGCCCTAAACGAGAATTCCGCCGCCCTTGGCTTTAAATGTGAAAAGGGTGTCATCATAAACGGAATTTCGGTAAAACGGGAGCTTCGGGGTCGGGGCCTTGGCAGACTTATCCTCAGTGAGCTTTTATCCTACTCAGACGGCGACGTTTTGGCCGCCGCAGAGGCAAAAAATACGGAATTTTATATTAAAAACGGCTTTGAGGTCATAGACAAGGCCGTTATTGCGAGGTAAATTTAAAAAATGCAACAGTTTTTCGACATTCATCCAAAGCTGATCGAATACGACCTGAAGGCAAGGGAGCTCTGCAAGGATGCCTTTGCAGAGATAGACCGAATTTCGATGCACAATCAGCATAAGGTTCTTGCCGCCTTTATTAAAAACGGGGTCAGCGAGTCTCATCTCGGAATTTCTACCGGCTACGGCTACGGCGACCGCGGAAGAGATACTCTTGAGCAGGTATTTGCCGACTGTGTCGGCGCGGAGGACAGCCTTATACGTCACAACTTCGTTTCGGGTACCCATACCCTTTCGGTTATGCTTTTCGGCGTGCTTCGTCCGGGAGATAAGATGCTCTGCCTTACGGGAAGACCCTACGATACCCTTATAGGGGTACTTGGAATCGACGGGCACTCCGACGGTTCTCTAAAGGATTTCGGAATAGGCTACGAGCAGGTCGAGCTTAGTGAAAAGGGTGAGCCCGATATAAAGGAAATTAAAAAGCGCCTTTCCGAGGAAAACTTTAAGGTCGCTTATATTCAGCGCTCCCGCGGATATTCCCTCCGTCCCTCACTTACGGTAGAAAAGATAGGCGAGCTTTGCAAAGCGGTTAAAGAGGTTTCCCCCGAAACCCTTATTTTAGTCGATAACTGCTACGGAGAATTCGTTGATACAATAGAGCCTACAAGCGTCGGCGCCGACCTTATCGCAGGCTCTCTTATAAAAAATCCCGGTGGCGGAATTGCGCCTACCGGCGGCTACATAGCGGGTCGTCACGACCTTATCGAAGCCTGCGGCTACCGTCTTACCTGCCCCGGCGTAGGCAGAGAGGTGGGCGCATCTCTCGGTCACAACCGCGAGCTTTATATGGGTCTTTTTGCCGCTCCTCATACGGTCGGCGAGGCCCTTAAGACCGCCGCTTACGCAGGTGCTTTGTTTGAGCTTCTGGGCTTTGAGTCTACCCCGAAATTCGACGCAAAGCGTGCCGATATTATCGAGAGCGTACTGCTTAAGACCCCCGAGGCACTTGTAGCCTTCTGTCAGGGTATGCAGAAGGGGGCTCCCGTAGACTCCTTCGTTACCCCCGAGCCCTGGGATATGCCGGGCTATGACGATCAGGTCATTATGGCGGCAGGTGCCTTTACCCTCGGCGCTTCCATCGAGCTTTCGGCCGACGCTCCCCTTCGTGAGCCCTACGCCGCCTGGCTTCAGGGAGGACTCAACTTCGCAAGCGGTCAGGCAGGGGTCCTTCTCGGCGCACAAAGCATGGTAGACAAGGGTATTATTAAACTGTAAACGGAGAAAAAATTATGGATAAAATTTCAGGCGACAAGGTCTTTTCGATACATCCTCTTCCCGACGGCTTTTTATACGCCTACTGCATCGAGCAGACCGAGGAGCACTACAAGGTCGGCTACAAAATGGTCTCCTTTGAAACGGGAAAGGTAGCAAGCGTTACTAAAAGCATTTATATGCTTACGAAATTCGGCGCCGACTATAAGACCTTCGAGGATAAGATAAAGAACTATCTTACCTGCTTCAGTATTCTTATGGAGGGCGGACAGACCTTCGTTATCGAGCGGGACGGAACGGCCAACATATTCGGTCCCGGCGGCGAGGTCCTTTTCAGCGGAACCTTTTTATATCAGAACGCCCCTCCCGGAGGCGTTGCGGTAAACGGCAATACCCTTTGGGTCTCCTACCCCGAGCACAACGTTCTTATCCGCCACACCCTTTCGACCCTACGGGAGGAGCTTCGGATAGGCGGCAAAAAATCCCCCATAAAGAGCGCGACCGCCCTTTTTGCCGCGGGAACAAAGCTCTTTATCTGCAGCAGGGATACCAATTCTATCTGGAAAATGGATGTTTCTACCTATCAGACCGAGCTTTACTACGAGTTTGACGAGCCCGCGCTCGACTATATCTTTATAAACAAGTACGAGATCGCCGTACTTGAATCGGGAATATATTTATTATAAAGATAACCGAAACGGATATAAATTATCTGTTTCGGTTATTGTTTTATAATAAGACATCTTTTATAATTTACGCATAAACCCGAAAGGAGAAAAAATATGAAAAATATCGGTGAAAACATTTTAAATCTTCGCAAAAGCAGGCAGCTTACTCAGGAAAGCCTTGCCTCTATGATCGGGGTCTCGACCCAAACCGTATCAAAATGGGAAAACAGCACCAATATGCCCGACATCACCCTGCTTCCGATAATCGCAGACATATTCGAGGTTACTATAGACGAGCTTTTCGGGCGCAGCGGCCACGCCGAAAGCTGTGACCCCAACGAGGTATTCGACATAACCTGCGACGATCTTCTGAGGAACATAATAAAAAGCGGAGAAAACGGCGAGGAACATTCCGTCGAAGAGCTTCTTGAGCATTTTAAAAGCTGCCTCGACGACCCGCGAACAAGGACGGGTATATTTAATAAAAACGTCGTTTATTACCGCAAAAAATGCGGCGGCCTTCTGCTTAAAAAGCCCGAAAAGGGATGGCGCAGTCTTCTGACCGATAATAGGACATACACGATTTTGAAAATACTTTGTGATGAGGATTTCAGAAAGGCTTTAGACTATATCATTAAAAATCACAACACCGATTTCACCATCGCGTCCCTTTGCAGTAAATGCGCCATAGCAGACGGCGAGGGTTTGGCACGAAATTTCGAAGACAGTGAGCTTTTTAATAAAAAGCAGATAGATATCGGCAGTGAGACGGTTACCGTTTACGAAATGTGCCACGGCGACCGACTGTTTCTTATCTTTGCCATTCTCACCTATGCTGTAGAATTCAATGAATATGAATGTTGGTATACCAATTATCGCTATAACGGAAATTATTATTTTGACTAAAAAGAACCGAAGTTTAATCACTTCGGTTCTTTTTTGGTATGAAAGTTAAAAAGGAAACTTTGACAGCCAGTTGGTTATAGTTTCGGCGGTATCCTTAAGGCAGCCCTTTTCATAAGGCAGGGACATATCGGCCCCTTTTACAAGCTCCTCGAAGGTCTTTGTGCCTGCGCCGTCGACGAAGGCGAGATACTTTTTAAAGGCGGTTTTCCAGTCCTTTAGCGACTCGGCAAAAAACTGAAAGGCCACCGTCTGCGCCATACAGTAGTCGATATAGTAAAGGGGATAAAGATATATATGAAGCTGACGCTGCCAGCCGCCGCCTCTACCGTAGAAGGGCAGGTCGGAAAGCTTCAGATGAGGACGGTATTTCTTTTCGAGCTCGAGCCAGACCTCGTTACGTTCCTCAGGGGTAAGGCTCTCATTTTCGTACATAATATGCTGAAATTCGTCCACCATACAGCCGTATGGAATAAAGTTTAAAGCGTCGGCGGCGTGGTAGTATTCATATTTATTTGTATCCTCGCCGAAGAAGCGCTCGTGCCAGGGGGCGGTTAAAAACTCCATCGACATAGAATGAATTTCGCAGGCCTCAATGGTGGGAGAAAGGTAGTCGGGGATAATTCCCTTTCTTGCCGCCACATAGTAGGCAAAGGCGTGACCTGCCTCGTGGGTTAAAACGTCGACGTCTCCCGAGGTTCCGTTAAAGTTGGAGAAAATAAAGGGAGCCTTGAAGGCTGCAAACTCGGTACAGTAGCCGCCCGGAGCCTTGCCTTCCTTGGAAACAAGGTCGTAAAGCTCGTTTTCCTGCATAAAGGTAATAAACTCGGCGGTCTCGGGACTCATTTCCTTATACATCTCGATAGCGGCGGCAAGCAGCTCGTAGGAGCTGCCCGAAGGGGAGACGTTGCCCTCCTTGAACATAACGTCGTTATCGTAAAGGTGAAGCTCAGGAACCCCTATACGCTTTTTCTGCGCCTCCTTAAGGGCGGAGACCACGGGGACGATATGGGTTTTTATCTCGTTGCGGAAGGCGGCAACCTCACCGGGTCCGTAGCAGTTTCGGCCCAGGCGGTCGTAACCCATCTGAATGAAGTTTTCGTATCCGAGGGTTCGGGCTTGCTTATTTCTGAGCTTTATAAGCTTATCGTAGAGGGTGTCCAGCTCCTCGCGGTGAGAATCGAAAAATTCGGCGTCCTTTAAAAAGGCCTTTCGGCGAATACCGCGGTCGGCCGACTGCTTATATTTTCCGAGCATAGTCAGGGGTATGGTCTCCCCTTCCCATTCTACCTTGGCCGAAGCGATAAGCTTCTGATAATCACTTTGAAGCCTGTTTTCCTCGGCGGCCATACTTATTATTTCGGAAGAAAAACAGCGAACCGAGATCTCGGTGTTTTTAAGAAGTAGCTCGCCGTAGTGGGCGTCAAGCTCGGCCCTGAAGGGTGAAGCCAGCATAGCTTTATTTACGTTTTGAAAGGCATCGGCAACGTCGGGGCCTATCTCGTCGAAGAAATTATTTTCGGCATCGTAGAACTCGTCGGCGGTGTTTATGGTGTGGCGGACGTAGGCCAGAGAGCCGAGGGTCGAATACTCCTCGGATACGGCGCAGACCTCGGTATAAAGGTCGACGACCTCGGAGGCAGACTCGGCCTTTTCGATAGCGGCTTTAAGCTCACTTAGTTTTTTCTTTATCGCCTCGATATCGGGGCGCGAATAGGGCATTTCATTAAATTTCATATATATGACCATTCCTTTCCGCTGCGCTGCAAGGCACCAAAGAGAATGAAACAAAGTGCCTCTAACGCGGCAAGTCGTAATTTGTTAGAATATACTTGAGGAAGCAGGCACACTACAGAGCACGTGGAGGTG
>CASFDQ010000133.1 GCA_949293385.1 uncultured bacterium
ACCTGTCAAAACGGAAAATTTTTGTGTGAGAGGAAGCCGACAAAACGCAGTAATACTGTCGTATTGCAAGTTTTGAGGCAAACTATCACCATAAATTTTGTTTTGCAGGCGTAAAGAGTTCGACTCTTGCCACCTTAAGCAGACCTTGTTTTTTATACAAAAAATCCCTGCCGAGGAGGAGCCCGGCAGGGCATAAACGGCTCTATCTTCGGCATAGTCAAACCGAAGCGAAAAGCAAGAGCCATTTATACTATCCGTAAACAAATAGCGCGAATTGAGGCCAAACGCTATCTTAGGAGGCTTACGGAGGTAGTATCAAGTGGTGATGGCATACGGTTGCCTTTACATATTCATTTTACCATTTTCCTTGTAAATGTCAATGATTTTTTAACCGAATTTACAGTTTTTTTAAAAACAACCCTTTCACTTTGGGTGTGCGCCATAGTGAAAAGGGTTGTTCTATTTACCATCTTACGCTCCAACGTGAGGAGTAGCCTTCGCCCGAAAGGGCTTTACCTTTATTCTGATGATAAGAGGAGGTTTCGGCCCGCTCGGCCAAAAGATAATCGAACTCGGCCGAGACAAAGGGAATCGTTACAGTCTCACCCTTCCAAGCCGAAAGATATGCGGCGTTGGAAATAGTTAGCTCCTTTATTCCGTCGGTACCCGGAGCTATAAGCTCTTCCCCGTTCAGCACCGAATTCGTAAAGTTCTGAAGTATTCCTTTATGAGCGGTCTCCTTTTCGGTCGGTCTAATTTCTAAGTACTCGGTCTCGATATGCGGAGAGCCTTCCTTAGAGGCAAAACGGACCTCGGCTTCGTTATCCTTAAGCCGCCACCATTTAAGAATATTATTCTCGAGCACAAGCTTTCCGAGCTCGCCCGATATTTCGAGACGGTTGGTTCCCGGATACTCGCCCGTGGTGGTTATAAAGGTACCTGTTGCGCCGCCTTCGTACTCGGCAAGTATAGTAGCGTCGTCTTCGACCTCGATATTATGAAACTTCGCGACGTCACATTTAGCGTAAAGCTTTTTGGGCATTCCGCAGATCCACTGCCAGATATCGAGGTTATGGGGAGCCTGATTTAAAAGGACTCCGCCTCCCTCACCGCTCCAGGTCGCTCTCCATTCGCCCGAGTCGTAATAGGACTGAGTTCGGTACCAATTGGTAACTATCCAAACCGAGCGTTTAAGGTTACCGAGTTTTCCGCTTCTTACGATATCGCGGGCTTCGCGGAAAAGCGGATTCGTACGCTGATTAAACATTATACCGAATATTTTTCCGCTTTTTTTAGCCGTTTCGTTAAGCATTTTAGCCTTCGTTACGGTTATATCGATAGGCTTTTCTACGAGAACGTGAAGCTCGTTTCTAAGCGCTTCTATCGCGATATCGGCGTGGAAGCGGTGTGGCGTGGCGACTATCACCGCATCCACCTCACCGCTCTTTATAAGCTCATCGGACGTTTTAAAAATATGAAGATCGGGATATTTTTCGGCCGCCGCACGGCGTTTTTCTGCGTTAGTGTCGCAGACCGCGACACACTTTGCGCCCTCTATATCACCGTTTTTAAGGCAGTTAAGATGTGCCGCGCCCATATTTCCGATTCCGATTATTCCGAATTTTAAGTTTTCCATTTTGGAAACCTCCTGCGGAGAAAGAGAGTTATTTTGTTCCTGCGTAGGAAGAAGAGGTGTCGGCTACTACCGAAACGCCGCCTTCCTTTCTTCTTGAGGTAGCGACCCTCTTCATAAGCTCTTCATAGAAAAGCTCGTCATCAATAGGAAGCTCTACCATCTTATCGAGGAAGCAGGAAAGGTGCATTGCGTTTGAGAGGGTAACTCCGTTTATGCCCTCGCGTCCATCGGCTACAAGAGGCTCGCCGCGAAGAATGGCACCTGCCCAGGCGTTCAATACGCCAACGTGCTGAGGATTCTGTCCGTCGGTCTCTATCTCAAGCTTTTTAACCGGCATGTGAGCAAAGGAGCTCTGAAGAGTGCGGGTATATTCCTCGGTGCTCTGTTCAAACTCGTGAACGGTAAGCTGATCGTTTTCAACGACTAGCTTGGCCTTGTCCATCTGAATTTCGAAACGGTTGGTACCGTAGGCGTCACCCGTAGTGGTGATAAACACGCCTGTTGCACCGTTTTCGTATTCTACGTAGGTTGTAACGTCATCCTCAACCTCAATATCGTGCCACTGACCGAAGCGAAGGTTACTTCTTACCTTAACGGGCATTCCGCAGATCCACTGCCAAAGGTCAAGCTGATGGGGACACTGATTAAGAAGAACTCCGCCGCCTTCGCCGCTCCAGGTAGCTCTCCAATCGCCCGAATCGTAGTAGTACTGCGTTCTGTACCAGTTGGTGATGATCCAGTTGGTACGGCGGATCTCGCCGTATTTACCCGATTTTACGAGCTCACGCATCTTTCTGTAAACGTGATTGGTGCGCTGATTAAACATCATTCCGAAAACTACCTCGGGATGCTTATCGGCTTCGGCGTTCATTTCCCTTACGGCTTTGGCGTAAACACCTGCGGGCTTTTCACACATAACGTGAATTCCGCGCTTCATACATTCGATAGAGTATACGGTATGATCGTAGTGAGGAACGGCGATTATACAACCCTCTATAAGTCCGCTGTCGAACATTTCCTCGGCGGTGGCAAAGGTAGCGACCTTATCACCGTAGGCTTCCTTTACGGCCTCGATACGGGCAGGGTTTTTATCTGCGATAGCAACAAGCTCGATTTCGGGACACTTGCCGTCCATAATGCTTTTTGCGTGGCCGGTACCCATATTACCAAAGCCTAAAATACCGATTTTTACCTTTTTATCCATTATAAATCACCTCTAGTTTAGAATCCGCAGCTCTTAAGATATTCAAAGCTACGCTTAGCACAGTCGAAGGGGTCCTCGCCGTTGCAGTCGTCCTGCTCAACAAGCATATACTTGGTGCCTGCTGCCTCTGCTGCGGCAAATATCTTTTCCCAGTTGAGATTTCCTTCGCCTACCGGCATCATTTTTCTCTCCCAAGTGCCTTTGGGAGCATAGTCCTTAAGATGAATACAGGGAACGCGTCCCGAAAGCTTTTCGATCCATTCGGCAGGATTTCCGCCGCCGCACTGTACCCAGAAGGTATCGAGGGTAAAGCCTAAAAGATCTTTATCGAAGGTGTCGGCAAGGTAGTCCATTCTGAGCTTATCGCCAAGCTTTTCAAACTCGTGGGCGTGATTGTGATACATTAAGTATTTTCCGTTTTCCTTTAAGGCTTCGGCTACGGGTCTAAAATCGCGCTCGAAATTATCGAAGGGCTCGCCTTCCTTAGGCCAATATCCGCCGAGACCGACATAGTCACAGCCGAAAACGTCGTGATCCTTGGCAACCTTAACGGGATCTTCCATAAGCTTTGCGGGCTTAATATGAGTCAGCACGCACTTAAGGCCGTAGGCGTCTAGCTTTTCCTTAAGCCATAAAGGCTCGTATTCGCAGGTTCCCGATACCTGAATATACTTATATCCAATATCGGCGGTTCTCTTAAGCGACTCGTCAAAGCTCTCGAGATCCTTGCAAAATTCGCGAATAGTGTAATACTGAAGACCTATTTCCATTTATATTTCCTCCTTACAGAAGCGCCTTAAACGCGTTACAAGCGGCATCAAAGGCTTCTTCATTATTTTTAAATACGTAGCGAGTAGCGATCTGACTCTCGTTACCCTTCTGCTCTAACTTATCGAGACCTGTAAAGCTATAAAGGTGAGGCTCGATAGTAAAGCAGGTTCCGCCCATTTTAATATAGTCGGGAACGATGGTTCTGAGGTTTCCTTCGCCATCGCCTGCGGGAACGACCGAGCTATCCGAAAGAGCGTCCTTAACGTGGAAATACTTAATATAAGATTTAAGCATATCCCAGGCCTCTACGGTGTTCTGACCGCACTGAATAAAGTTGGCGGGGTCGAAAACTCCCTTAAGCTCGGTGACATTCTTTAAAATATCGAGACAGCGGACGGCTATATCGCCGTAAATTCCCTTCTCGTTTTCGTGACAGAGGTCTACGCCGCTTCCACTTGCTGCCTCGACAAATCTTCCGAGACGGTCAATGACCTCGTTTCGGTAGTCGACGGGATTTTTGTCTTTGGGAATAAAGAAGGAGAACATACGGAGGTTTTCAGCGCCGAGGATGTGGGCAAGCTCGATAGTATGCTTACATTCGTCGAGATGAGCCTCAAAATCGTCCTCAATTCCTATCTTTCCGATAGGCGAGCCCATCGACCAGGTTATAAGCCCTGCGTCGTCCATCTTTTTTCTTACCTCTTTGGCCTTTTCGACGGTTATTTTAGAAATGTTGGTTCCGTCGACGTTACGGATCTCGAGACCCTGAAGACCGTTTTTCTTCATAGCGACGATCTGCTCGTCGATATTGGCGCTTGCCTCGTCGGCAAATGCGAAAATTTTAATATTGCTCATTGTTTATACCCCCGAATATGCTGAGAAGCCGCCGTCGATAGGAACGGTAACTCCCGTTACAAAGCCTGCCTTATTCTCGTCAAGAAGCCACTCGACCGTACCGAGAAGCTCGGCAGAGTCGCCGAAGCGTCCCATAGGAGTAGCGGCAAGGATCTTTTTAGTTCTGGCCGTCGGATTTCCTTCCTTATCGAAAAGAAGGTCGCGGTTCTGATTGGTTACGAAAAATCCCGGCGCAATAGCGTTTACGCGGATATTTTCCTTAGCAAAGTGAACGGCAAGCCACTGCGTAAAGTTGGAAACGGCGGCCTTAGCGGCAGAGTATGCGGGAATTTTGGTTAAAGGACGGTATGCATTCATAGAAGAAATGTTTAAAACGCAGCAGCCCTTTTTACCGAGCATATCCTTCATAAATACCTGACTCGGAAGAAGAACGCCCTTAAGATTAAGATCGAAAACAAAATCGAAGCCTGCTTCCTGAATATTGAAGAAGGTAAGAAACTCGTCGGTAGCCTCGTCGCCCTTAACGTATTCCTCGTGGAGGGTTGTGCAGCGGGGATTGTTTCCGCCTGCGCCGTTTATAAGTATGTCGCAGGGGCCGAGGTCGGCTACGACTGCGGCGTGAACGGCCTTGACGCTTTCCTTCTCGAGACAGTTGCATTTATAAGCCTTGGCAATACCGCCTTTTTCACTAATTTCAGCGGCAACCTTTGCGGCGGCCTCCTCGTTTATGTCGAGAAGGGCTACTTTATTTCCCTTTTCGGCGAGAAATCTCGCAAAATCGGAGCAGAGAACCCCGCCTGCGCCTGTGATTACGATTACTTTAGACACGCGTTTTTCTTCCTTTCTTATTTCATCTTTTCGATAGCCTCAAAGAGGCCTGCGATATAGGTGGCGCCGAGGGCACGGTCAAAAAGTCCGTAGCCGTAGCGTCCGGTCTCACCCCATATCATACGGCCGTGATCGGGTCGTACGTATCCGTCGAAGCCGTTATCGACGAGAGCCTTTGCGACTCCGAACATATCGATCGAGCCGCACTCGGTAGGATGACCGACCTCTTCAAACTTGCGGTTTCCGGTATACTTAATATTGCGGAGATGTAAAAAGTGAATACGGTCGGCAAATTCGGTACACATAGCGATCAGATCGTTATCGGGGTTGGCTCCGAGAGAGCCGGTACAAAGGGTAAGTCCGTTTTCCTTCATCGGAACCAGATTTAAGAAACGGCGAAGGTTCTCGGCATTCGTTATGATTCGGGGAAGTCCGAACGTTCCCCACGGCGGATCGTCGGGGTGAATCGCCATATTGACTCCTGCCTCGTGGGCTACGGGGATGACAGCCTTAAGGAAGGTTTCAAGGTTTTCCCAAAGCTTCTCCTCCCCCATTTCCTTATAGGCGTTTATAAGATCCTTAAGCTCTTCTTTAGTGTAGCTCGCGTCCCATCCGGGAAGGGAAAGATCGCCCTTTAAGGGGTCCATAGCGAGGACGGTCTCCTCGTCGTAGGCAAGAGCATTGGCACCGTCGGGCTGCTGATGCTCAAGCTCGCTTCTGAGCCAGTCGAAGACCGGCATAAAATTATAACAGATACATTTAACTCCCGCTTTACCGAGACGGCGAACGTTTTCGCAGTAGTTTGCGATAAGCTCGGGGGCTTTTTCGGTTCCCAGCTTTATATCCTCGGGAACGGGAACGCTTTCGACTACCTCAAACTCGAGTCCGTGTGCCTCGGCATCATTTTTGATCTTTTCGATGCTCTCGGTGCTCCAGACTCCGCCCGGCTTAACGTCGTAAACGGCCGACACGATACCGCTCATAGTAGGTATCTGAGAAATTTTTTCGAGGGTTACGGGATCGTCCTGTCCGTACCATCTGAAGGTTAGTTTCATAGATATATGTACCTCCTAATATAAAATCACAAACATATTCTATCATATTTTTTTAAATAATGGTATTGCAAATCTGCCGTTTTTATTTAAAATACATTGTAAAAATCGTCATCTTTTTCCGTTTAGAACAAAAAAGATGACGATTTGCTGTTTTTTGTTAAATTGTGTCTATGACAATGTTTAAGACCGAAACGTACTGAAGTACGGTACCGAGAACCACGAAAAGATGCCACACGCTATGGAAATATTTTATGCGCTTTTTTGCATAGAAGAAAATTCCGCCGGTATAGGCGACTCCGCCCGCTACGAGAAAAACGAGAGCGAGGGAAGAGATCGACGCTATAAGCGGTCTTATGGTAAAAATCACCGCCCAACCCATAACGATATAACAGACCATAGAGAGTTTTTTATATTTTTCGAGATCGATCGAGTTTAAGGTTATGCCAAGCGCCGCCATTCCCCAGATAATTCCGAAAAGGACCCAGCCGACGCTTCCCCGAAGGGCTACAAGCGAATACGGGGTATATGTTCCCGCTATAAGGAGAAAAATCGTATTATGATCCATTATTCTGAAGAAGCGTTTTACCCTTTCACCCTTGAATATATGGTAAAGGCCCGACATTGTATAAAGAATTATCATTGAGGCGCCGTAGACGGCACAGCTTACGACCGAGAGGGCATCGCCGCTTAAGGCGGCAAAAACTATCAGCACCGCCGCACCTATAGCGCAAAGACCTCCTGCCGCTACGTGGGAGACGAAATTGAATATCTCCTCCCCTTTTGTATATGAAATGAGCTTGATCTTTGTCATTATTATCACCTATGTAATTATCGTAATTTATTCATATAGTTTTTAAGACTATATGAAGTATACCATAAAATTATGAATAAATCAACAATTACATTAAATTTAAATTTTAACTTAAAAAATTAGGCAATAACGGTTATTTAGCTTGACAAAACGCACGTTTTGGTTTATATTATTAGTTAATATTTTATACGGAGCAAAATACAAATGGATCAAATTGACGTAAAAATTCTCTCACTTTTAGAAAAAAATGCCCGAATGCCGCTAAAGCAGCTTGCCGAAAGCGTGTATCTTTCCTCCCCTGCCACCGCCGCTCGAATTGAAAAATTGGAGCAGGACGGGGTTATAAACGGATATTCGGTAAAACTTAATTATAAGAAGCTCGGTTTCCCTATAATCGCCTTTATAAATCTTGAGGTCTCCCCCTCTCAGAAGGCCGAGTTTTACCCCTACATCTGCGCTAATCCCAACGTAATTGAATGTAGCTGTGTCACGGGGGATTATTCGATGATAATAAAGGTCGCCTTTGACAGTACCGAAAAGCTCGATCATTTTATCGGCGAGCTTCAGACCTTCGGCCCCACCGAAACGCAGATCGTCTTCTCTACCCCCCAGGAACCGAGAAGCGTCCTTGTAGAAGAGCTTTTTGAAGATTAAATGAAACGACGGTGTAGGGAGACTTCTCATAAGGAAGTCTCCCAGTTTTATTCGCCAAAGGCGAGTTTTATTGCTTCGCAGTGATATTCGGCTAACGCCGAGTGGTATTCGCTTCGCGAGTTTTGGTGGCGAATAAAATAACACTGAAACCGCAAGGTTTCAATATCACTATTGCTATAAAGCAATAATATCACTCCTTTGTGCATACAAATGCGATACTGGTTCTATACGAACACTGAAGTCTTGCAAAAAGAAATTGCTCAGACCAATTAAAGCCTGAGCAATTTCTTTATTGTATGTTATTTAATCTAACTATTAGTTGTTTGAAATCATCTGTTTCCCTAATGCAATCAAAAACTTTTCTTTGCAAGGTTTTGAAGAGCATACCTGTTTCAGTGCCTTCCCAATTCCTACCAACTGTTTTGGGGTTAAATGTGCATCTGTTTGCTAACAACGATTTATATTTTTGTTCAGTTAAACTGTCGCAAGCATCATAATTCGTTGCGGTTTTTTCTGCCAAAAGTAAATTCTCCATCGCTTTTTCAGTATTTCCGCTCTCACACCATAATTCTGCCAACCTACTATAATTATGGCACAAACGGCAATTATAATACAAACTGTTGTTATCATCTTTTAGAATCAACTTGTATAAATTGTTTGCCGTTTCAATGAGTTCTATTTTTTGCAAAACAGATAATTCCTTACCCATTAGTCCGTTCGATGCAAGCATACCTATGATTCCGGAAGAACAATCAATCATTGAGAGTAGTAACTCTTGACATTTTAGGATTTGTTTTTCGCCTCTATATATATGAGTAAGTAAGTGTTCTTTACTCAAAAACATATTGGGCATTTCGTATGCGAGTTCTAATGCCAAATCTTCTTTTCCTACATCGGTATATCCATAGCATAAAATCTGTATCGCACCGTGTCTTATTGAGTCAATGGTGCAATCTTCTAAAATTCGTTCGCATATACTTATTGCTTCTTCACGAAAACCATGCTCTAAGCTGTATTGGCGATGTTCATCCGTATCAGTATATTGAGTCAAAGCATACGATAGGTTTAGCATCCATTGATAATTTCGTGGGCGTTTAGCAAGGACTTCACGGCATAAAACGATGTTATCAAGCATTTTTCCAAGTCGGCTGTTTTCACGATAAATCTTCTCATACTCTTTTAATTCTTCTGTTTCTTCTATTTCTTTCATACAAAGCAGTTCATCTGCAGATACACCGAAGAAATTTGCAATTTGTGGAACAAGAGTTATATCCGGTAATGCTGTGCCATTTTCCCATTTGCTTACTGCTTGATATGATATGTTAAGATATGCCGCTAATTTTTCTTGTGTAATGTCTTGTGCTTTTCTTAAAGTTTTAATTTTATCTCCTATTTTTAACATAGAAAAACCACCTTATAAAATTGTTTCAAAGTACTTTGCAAGTGTATTATATCATAGTTTTCTTGTACTTAGTATAACATATCAGTTTCATACAGCGCAACCGTAGGTTGAGTCCGATAGTAAAAATGAGAGTAGACTTCATTAGAAAGTCTACTCTCAAAACATCTTTATAAGGAAGTCTCCCTACACCGTCGTTTTTTGTATTATTTATCAAAGAAAAAACGCTACTGCCCGAGGACAGTAGCGTTTTTAAGTTTAGAAATTATTTACCGTAGAGCTCAACAAGCTTTTCGAGGTGAGCACGACGAGCCTTTGCGGCTTCGGATGCCTGATCGAAGAGCTCTTCTGCGCGCTCGGGGAATGCACGGGTGAGAGAAGAGTAACGTGCTTCGCCGAGGATGAACTCCTTATAGTCGTCGGTAGCAGGCTTGCTGTCGAGGCTGAAGGGATTCTTGCCTTCTGCCTTGAGGGCAGGATTGTAACGGAACATATCCCAGTATCCGCAGGCAACAGCCTTCTTCATTTCCTTCTGGCAGTTGACCATACCGCCCTTGATGGAGTGCATTTCGCAGGGAGAGTAGCAGATAACGATAGAAGGTCCGTTATAAGCTTCAGCTTCCTTGATAGCCTTGTGGGTCTGATTCTGATCGGCGCCCATAGCAACCTGTGCTACGTATACGTAACCGTAGGACATAGCGATCTCGGCAAGAGACTTTTTAGCGATAGCCTTACCTGCAGCAGCGAACTGTGCAACCTGACCGATGTTGGAAGCCTTGGAGGCCTGTCCGCCGGTGTTACTATAAACCTCGGTATCGAATACCATGATGTTTACGTCCTGACCTGCGGCGAGGACGTGGTCAACACCGCCGAAGCCGATGTCGTATGCCCATCCGTCACCACCGAAGATCCAAACGGACTTCTTAGCGAGGTATTCCTTCTTAGCAAGAACAGCGGGAGCGGTGGGGCAGCCCTGAGCGGCAGCCTTTTCGAGCTCAGCTACGAGAGCGTCGGTAGCGGCAGCGTTCTTGTTTGTATCGTTAGCGGTTGCGAAATATGCATCAGCGGCGGCCTTGAATTCGGCAGAAGCCTTGTCGGACTCGGCCATTTCCTTAACCTGAGCCATAAGACCGTCTCTGATGGCCTTCTGACCAAGGTACATACCGAAGCCGTGCTCGGCGTTATCCTCGAAGAGGGAGTTTGCCCAAGCAGGTCCGTGACCCTTAGCGTTTACGGTATAGGGAGAGGTTGCGGCAGGTCCGCCCCAGATAGAAGAACATCCGGTAGCGTTGGAGATGTACATCTTGTCGCCGAAGAGCTGAGTAACGAGACGTGCGTAAGCGGTCTCGGCACAGCCTGCGCAGGAGCCGGAGAACTCGAGGAGGGGCTTCTTGTACTGAGAAGCGATGAGGTTTGCATCGCCTGCAACGCCTTCCTTCTCGGTAACGTTAGCTACGCAGTAATCGAATACTTCCTGCTCAGCAAGCTGAGAAGCCTGAGCAACCATCTTGAGGGAGTTGGTGGGACATTCGCCGACGCAGACTCCGCATCCCATACAGTCGAGAGGAGATACAGCCATAACGTAGGAATAGCCCTTGTTGGTGGCGAGCTTTTCCTTGGTTGCAACCTTCATATTTGCGGGAGCAGCAGCCTTCTCGTCAGCAGAGAGAGCATAAGGACGGATAGTAGCGTGGGGGCAAACGAATGCGCACTTGTTACATCCGATACAGGTTTCATTATTCCACTCGGGAACCATAACGGCAACGCCGCGCTTCTCATAAGCGGCAGCACCCTGCTCGAAGGTACCGTCGGCATGATCGATAAATGCGGAAACGGGGAGAGAATCGCCGTCCATAAGAGCAACGGGCTTCATAATTCCGTCAACCATCTTCTCGAGCTTGGAGGTCTCGTTGTTGGCGGCAGCAGCCTTATCGTCGGCAGCGGTTGCCCAGGAAGCGGGAACGTCGATCTTAACGTATGCGGTAGCACCGGCATCGATAGCCTTCTCGTTCATCTCAACGATCTCTTTACCCTTCTTCATGAACTTCTGTGCCTTTTCCTTCATATAGCCGATAGCCTCTTCCTCGGGAAGAACCTTGGAGAGAGAGAAGAACGCAGACTGAAGAACGGTGTTGGTGCGCTTGCCCAGACCGATCTGTGCGGCGAGGTCGATAGCATTAACGGTATAAAGCTGAACGTTGTTCTTAGCGATATACTGCTTTGCCTCAGCGGGCATATACTTATCGAGCTCTTCGGCAGACCACTGGCAGTTGATGAGGAATACGCCGCCGGGCTTAACGTCGTTGACCATCTTGTAGCCCTTGATTACGTAAGAGGGGTTATGGCAGGCAACGAAGTCGGCCTTGTTGATGTAGTAGGGGGACTTGATGGGCTTATCACCGAAGCGAAGGTGAGAAATGGTGATACCGCCGGTCTTCTTGGAGTCGTACTGGAAGTAGGCCTGAACGTACTTGTCGGTGTGGTCACCGATGATCTTGATGGAGTCTTTGTTTGCGCCAACGGTTCCGTCACCGCCGAGACCCCAGAACTTACATTCGATGGTGCCTTCGGCTGCGGTGTTGGGAGCGGGCTTCTCTTCGAGAGAGAGACCGGTAACGTCGTCTACGATACCGAGGGTGAACTGTGCCTTGGGAGCATCCTTAGCCAGCTCGTCATATACAGCAAATACGCTTGAAGGAGGAGTATCCTTAGAACCGAGACCGTAACGTCCTCCGATAACCTTGATGTCACTTCTGCCCATAGCGGCAAGAGCGGCAACAACGTCGAGGAAGAGAGGCTCACCGAGGGAGCCGGGCTCCTTGGTTCTGTCGAGAACGGCAACCTTTTTAGCGGTTGCGGGGATAGCGGCAGCAAGCTTTTCAGCAGAGAAAGGACGATAGAGACGTACCTTTACGAGACCGACCTTCTCACCCTTAGCGGTAAGATAGTCGATAACCTCTTCTGCAACGTCGCAGATAGAGCCCATAGCAACGATCACGCGCTCGGCATCCTCTGCACCGTAGTAGTTGAAGAGCTTATAGTCGGTGCCGAGTTTGGCATTGACCTTGTCCATATATTCCTCAACGATAGCGGGAACTGCGTCATAATACTTGTTGCAAGCCTCACGGTGCTGGAAGAAGATATCTCCGTTTTCGTGAGAACCGCGCATTACGGGATGCTCAGGGTTAAGTGCGCGCTTGCGGAAAGCCTCAACGGCGTCCATATCGCACATTTCCTTAAGATCTTCGAAATCCCAAACCTGAATCTTCTGAAGCTCGTGAGAGGTACGGAAACCGTCGAAGAAGTTGATGAAGGGAACGCGGCTCTTGATGGTAGCAAGGTGTGCTACGGCGCCGAGGTCCATAACTTCCTGAGTATTGGTCTCTGCGAGCATTGCGAAACCGGTCTGACGGCAGGCGTAAACGTCGGAATGATCGCCGAAGATGTTAAGGGCGTGAGAAGCTACGCAACGAGCCGATACGTGGAATACGCAGGGAAGAAGCTCACCGGCGATCTTGTACATATTGGGGATCATAAGAAGAAGACCCTGCGATGCGGTGTAGGTGGTGGTAAGAGCACCTGCGTTAAGAGAACCGTGAACGGTACCTGCGGCACCTGCTTCGGACTGCATTTCCGAAACCTTAACGGTGGTTCCAAAGATGTTCTTGAGTCCCTGAGCCGACCACTGATCTACGTAGTCTGCCATAGGGCTGGACGGGGTGATGGGATAGATTCCCGCAACCTCAGTAAACGCATAAGACACGTGTGCCGCAGCGTTGTTACCGTCCATGGTTTTAAATTTTCTGGCCATGAAGATATTCCTCCTTGATATTTGAATAGGGTTTATGCGTCCGCACATTCCCATACACCGTACATTGTACTACTTTTTTTCAAAAAAGTAAATAGTAAAATTGTTATTTTTCTGACAAAATTTAAAATATTTTTTAAAATGCCGTACTTGTTGCATTTTATTGACAGATTACAGCAGATAATAGTATAATGTAGGAAAGAAATCAAAGGAGACGGAGTATGAAAAGAATTTTAACACTTATACTTTCGGTTTTACTCATACTTTCGCTTATAGGCTGCGGAGGAGAGGACCCTTCCGCCGATAAAACGGCGTCAAAGCCGAGCAAACCCGCCTATTGGAGTGAATTGCAAAACTCAGCGGATGAGCTTTGCAACAAATACGTTTCGGCCGACACAAAGGTCAGGATTTCGGGTATAATAAACGATATCAACCCCATTATGGAGCCCGCTTGGTCGGACTTTTACTACGAATACCGCCGTACCGAATCCGATTCCCTTACGGCAATAGGGATAGAAGGTCTTCCCGTTCTTCTTTCGGTTTTGGAAAGAGAAAATGCGGCAAAGGGAGATCCGCTCTACCTTTCGTTCTTAAACGGAGTATTTTTTGCCCTTTGCAGGACCGATATCAAGGAGGCGGAGGCTATCGAAGAACTCGCCTCAGACGAAGCTCGGGAGCTTTCGGTTGAGTTTTACCGTTATGCAAAGAAGCGGGCGGCCGGAATAATCTCTTCGGATAAAAGCACAGCCGAAAAGATAATAGAACTAAGGCATTTCGGAATTCTCTGCATCCCCGAGGTCAGAACCGAGATAGATAAAGGAAATAAGGAATATGAGGCGTATTTTACCGCAATAGGGCTTCACTTATCGATTCCCGAATTTATGAATATTATAGCCGATCCCGAGTCTGCGGAGACGACCGATACGCGCTACGATAAGATAAAGGCCGTCGAAGGTTCGGCTGAATTTAATTACACGGTATGGCTAAACAAAAACGAAAAAGCCCTTGATACCTTCTTCAAATTTATGAATGAATATTCGGCAATCGAGTAGGAGGCTACCCATTAGTTGAGTAGCCGACCTCTCACACCACCGTGCGTACCGTTCGGTACACGGCGGTTCAATCATATTAAGTGCATAGACTTGTACGCTTCGGATATG
>CASFDQ010000134.1 GCA_949293385.1 uncultured bacterium
AATCAGACCCTTCGGCGCTGCGCGCCGCATACAAAAAGCTTCAGTCGCTACGCTCCCTCAGCTTTTTGTATGCGTTATCTTTGAGGTGAGTGTAAATATTTAGAAAGGGTATGATGTAGCCTCGACTATATCATACAAGTAAACAATGTTCGGTACAGTCGATATCGCCGTTATCGGCGGCGGTGCTTCGGGTCTTTTGGCGGCAATAACAGCCAAAAGGCAGGATAAGACAAAAAGAGTCTGTATTTTTGAGGGCCTTGACAGGGTCGGAAAAAAGCTTATCACCACAGGCAACGGACGCTGTAATATTACAAACAAAGAAATCTCTCTTGCCCGTTTTCACGGCGAAAGGGTCGGCTTTGCCGAATATGCACTTGAAAGATTTTCGGGCAAGGCTTTGGAAGATCTTTTCCTTTCGATCGGTATTCCTTTTGTAGACGAAGGAAATAAAATATTTCCCGCTTCTCTTCAGGCCTCTTCGGTCGTAGACTGCTTGAGATTTGAATGTGAGAAGCTTGGAATTGAGGTTTTTTGCGGTAAAAAGATCGAAAAGATCGTAAGCGGAAAAACCTTCACACTGATTTCGGGAAACGAGAGATTTTCCGCTAAAACGGTTATCTGCTGCGGAGGACTTTACTCGGGCGGAGACAAGGTCGGAAGCGACGGCTCGCTCTATCGAATACTAAAGGATATGGGCTATAAAACGGTAAAGCTCTCCCCTTCCATCGTACAGCTTAAGACCGAGATCGACTTTGTAAAACAACTTAAAGGAATTAAGGTCGACGCCGTCGCTACTCTTTTAAAAAACGGCAAGCCCGTAAAAAGCGAATTCGGAGAAGTTCTTTTCTGTGACTACGGTCTGTCGGGCCCCGCAGTAATGAATATTTCCAGAGCTGCGGCAAGAGAGGAGCAAGGCTTTAAGGTATCTCTCGACCTTTTTCCGAAGTTATCAAAAAGCGCCGTTGCCGAAGCCCTGCGCGAGCGCAGAAAGCTCCTTTATGACAGAAATCTTGACGAATTCTTTACGGGAATGCTAAATAAGCGGCTCGGTCAGGTGATCTTAAAATACTGTGGCTGTAAGCTTTCGGAACCTTCCGACTCCCTTTCCGACAAAGACTGCGAAAATCTGGCCTCGGCACTTAAAGCCTGTGAATTTAAGGTTACGGGAAATACCGGTTTTATTAACTCTCAGGCCACGGCCGGCGGAATTTCTACTTCGGAATTTTCCGAGAAAACCCTTATGTCAAAAAAACACTCCGGGCTTTTTGCCTGCGGAGAAATACTTGATATCGACGGCGACTGCGGCGGCTTCAACCTGACTTGGGCCTTCGCAAGCGGTATTTTAGCGGCAAAATCGGCAGTTAATTTTCTAGGTAAACTCAAATGATACTTGTAAACAACATAAAATTCGATCTAAGTACCGATTTCGGTAATATATTAGATGCGGCAAAACACAATTCGGCCTTTGCGTCGGTCAAGCTTGTTTCGGCATCCCTTTACCGAAAGAGCCTTGATGCAAGACATAAAAACGATATACATTTTTGCTGCTCTGTACTTATAGAGGTTGAAGGCTCAGAAGAAGCCGCGCTTAAAAAGCTTAAAAACGCCGCTATTTACAACGAGCCCGTTTACACCTATAAGTCGGCAGATAAAAGCTGTAAAAAGTCTCCCGTTGTCGTAGGCTTCGGCCCTGCGGGAATTTTTGCCGCGTATACCCTTGCTAAGGCAGGACTTAAGCCGATTGTCATCGAACGCGGCCGTGACGTAGATACGAGAACCGCCGAGGTAGAAGCATTCTGGAACGGCGGAGAGCTTAATTCAGAAACCAACGTACAGTTCGGAGAGGGCGGAGCAGGAACCTTTTCTGATGGAAAGCTTACAACCGGAATAAAGGATCACCGCTGTCGGGAAATACTTAAGCTTTTCTACGCCTTCGGCGCAAAAAAAGAGATCCTTACCGACGCTAAGCCCCATATCGGCACCGACCTTCTTTCCAAGATAGTTAAAAATCTCCGAAACGAGATAATAACGCTTGGCGGAGAGGTCAAATTTGCAACCAGACTCGAAAAGATCTACGTTTCGGAAGGACGTCTTGACGCTATAGACGTTTGCACCAAAAAAAGTGTAAAAAAAATCGAATGTGATCACCTTATTCTTGCCACGGGACATTCGGCAAGAGACACCTTTAAAATGCTTTATGAAAGCGGAGTCGAAATGGTACGCAAGCCCTTTGCGGTCGGCGTCAGGATCGAGCATTTTCAGGAGCAGATAGATAAGGCTATGTACGGAGATATGGCAGGACATCCCGCCCTGCCCCCTGCCGAATATAAGCTTGCGGTCCATCTTCCTTCGGGAAGAGGGGTATATACCTTCTGTATGTGTCCCGGAGGCTACGTCGTAAACGCTTCGAGCGAGCCAGGACACACCGCAATCAACGGAATGAGCCGATCGAGACGCGACTCTCACGCGGCAAACAGTGCCGTTCTTACCGAGGTTCTCCCCGAGGATCTTTCGGGCGATGACGTTCTTGCGGGAATAGAATTTCAGCGAGAGATCGAGAAAAAGGCCTTCGAGCTTACCGGCAGAAGGGGCGTTCCCGTTCAGTCTGTCGGAAACTACATCTTTAAAAACGGCACCGAAACCGTAGTTACTCCTACCATAAAGCCCTTCCCCGTTTACACCGATATTTCAAGCATTTTCCCCGACTTTATCAACGAGGCATTAAGGGAAGGTATTACGGAGTTCGGCAAGAAGCTTAAGGGCTTCGATATGCCCGAGGCAAGCCTCATCGCCCCCGAAACACGCAGTTCTTCTCCCGTAAGGATAGTCAGAAACGAAGACTTCTGCTCGGTAAACGTAGACGGTCTTTATCCCTGCGGCGAGGGTGCAGGCTATGCAGGCGGAATTATGTCGGCGGCGGTTGACGGAATGAAATGCGCCGAAGCGATCATTGACGATATAAACAAATAAAGAATGAGGCTGACTCACTATAAATCGGTGAGTCGGTCTTTTTTAGTAAAAAAACGATTTCGGGATAAGTCCGATAGAGTATCTACGGCCAAATTAAGGTAAAAAAATTTGAGGTTCTTTAAAATTCGAAAATTTTTCGTAAGCCGAGCTATTGATTTTTAAGTTTCTTTTGTTACAATATTTTCGGTGATAGATCTATGGATAATACGGATAAAAAAATAAGGCGCAGCAGAAATCTTTATATGATCGAGGCTGCACTGGAATATTTTATTGCTATTCTGGTTTCGGGCTCTTTTCTTGCCACGATAACATCGTGCTTAGGATTTTCCGACGCGCATACGGGAATACTTTCTTCGATAATCTCGCTTGGCTCGGTATTCCAGCTTATATCGATCGCCATAAGACCGAAAAGGTCAAAGCCGATGGTTGTTGCACTAAGTATTGCAAATCAGGTGCTATTCACCTTTCTTTACGTCATTCCCCTACCGAGAGAAAGCAATATGTTTCTAAAGATGGCGTTTATCGGCGTTATCTTAACCGCATATCTTCTTTACTATATTGCACACCCTAAAAAAACAAATTGGTTTATGTCCCTTGTTGACGACAAGGAAAGAGGACGTTTTACCGCAAATAAAGAAATTGTTTCTCTTATTACGGGAATGGGAATTTCTTTCGGTATGGGAGCGGTAGTCGACTATTTTAAGGCTAAGGGCGATATAACGGCGGCGCTTATCGTCTGTGCGATCACAATGTTTGCCCTTACCGTTTTGCACACGCTGACGATACTGTTCACCGTCGAACCCGAAACCAATTCAAAAGCTTCGGGCAACTTTTTAAAAAGCATCGTATCGCTTGCGAAGGATAAAAACGTACTTAAGGTTTCGATCTTATTCGTTATTTGGGCGATAGCCAACTCGGTAACAGTTCCCTTTATAGTCACATATAATCTTAAAGAGCTCGGGCTTTCGGTTACGACAACTATCGTAATAGCCGCTATAGGTAGCGTCGGAAGAATACTTGTTTCGCGCTTTTGGGGCGCTTACGCCGATAAAAACTCCTTTGCAAAAATGGATATGCTATGCTTTGGGATTGCGGCATTAGCGTTTTTGTGCGTGGTTTTTTCAAACCCCGCAAACGGTCTTTTTACAATGACAGGGTACAATTTACTTCACGCGGTAGCTTTAGGCGGAATTAACAGCTCCCTCATCAATTTAGTATTTGACCTTGTTCCCGAGGAAAGGCGCGCCGATTCCCTTGCCGTGACACAAGTAGCAAGCGGCGTTTCTGCGTTTTTGGTAACACTTGCCGTCAGTCCGTTTGTGGATTTTGTTCAGTCGAACGGCAATAAGCTTTTTGGTATAACCGTTTATCCTCAACAAATAACCGCCGCCGTTTCGGTTGTTTTGACGCTTGTTGCCATCATATACACAGGCAAAACGCTTGTAAAACGCAAAAAGGCTTAAAATGTATTGTTAAAAGGCATAAAAACCCCGAAATATTTCGGGGTTTTTCGTTATTTTTTCTGAATTTTACCAAAATCTTAAAAATATCGTTAAATTTTAAACGAACATCTTGCAAAATTTGAAGTTTTAGGTTACAATAGTTACGTAAAAATTTTTTTAGGAGGAATATTCCAATGGTTAAAGTTGCAATTAACGGATTCGGCCGTATCGGTCGTCTCGCTTTCCGTCAGATGTTCGGCGCTGAGGGCTACGACGTAGTAGCTATCAACGACCTGACCAAGCCCTCTATGCTCGCAAATCTTCTTAAGTATGATACTGCACAGGGCGGCTACTGCGGTTATATCGGTGAGGACAAGCACACCGTAACTGCAGACGACGAAGCAGGCACCATCACTGTTGACGGCAAGACCCTCAAGATCTATGCTGAGAAGGACGCTAAGGACCTTCCCTGGGGCGAGATCGGCGTAGACGTAGTTCTCGAGTGCACCGGTTTTTACTGCTCTAAGGAAAAGAGCCAGGCTCACATCGACGCCGGCGCTAAGAAGGTTGTTATCTCTGCTCCCGCAGGCAACGATCTTCCCACCGTTGTTTTCAGCGTTAACGAGGACACCCTCACCGCTGACGACACCATCATCTCTGCTGCTTCCTGCACCACCAACTGCCTCGCTCCCATGGCTAAGGCTCTTAACGACTATGCTCCCATCCAGAGCGGTATCATGAGCACCATCCATGCTTACACCGGCGATCAGATGATCCTCGACGGCCCCCACAGAAAGGGTGACCTTCGTCGTGCACGTGCAGGCGCTGCAAACATCGTTCCTAACTCTACCGGCGCTGCTAAGGCTATCGGCCTCGTAATCCCCGAGCTCAACGGCAAGCTTATCGGTTCTGCACAGCGTGTTCCCGTTGCTACCGGTTCTACCACCATTCTTACCGCTGTTGTTAAGGGTGCTGACGTAACCAAGGAAGGCATCAACGCTGCTATGAAGGCTGCTGCTTCCGAGTCCTTCGGCTACAACGAAGATCAGATCGTATCTTCCGACGTTATCGGAATGCGTTACGGCTCTCTCTTTGATGCTACTCAGACCATGGTTGCAAAGATCGCTGATGACCTCTATGAGGTTCAGGTTGTTTCTTGGTATGATAACGAGAACTCCTACACCAGCCAGATGGTTCGCACCATTAAGTACTTCGCTGAGCTGTAATCCGTTATAACTCAAACATTTAAAAAGCAGATACCGTTTGGCATCTGCTTTTTGTTTTTTCACGGCGTTCATATTCAAAAGCTCGCCTAAAAATCAAGTCTTCGGCAGGCTTCGTTTTTATATTTTTCGATAAGCTTCAGCACATGCTTTGCGTCTGTTTTTTCGCAAATACCCGCAAATCCCATTGCGGCCACCGCCTTGTTGCCCTTATATATGAGAGTGGCGCAGGAAAAGAGACAACCTTTTGCATGATTAGTATAATTCGTAAGAATTTCAATACCTTTAAGGCGCTCAAGCTCCGAGATGTAGTCCTTTTCGCATTTTACTTCGTCCCACTTTCCGACTTCGGGAATACCGTTTTGACGAAAAACCTCGATAGCTTCATCTGCGCTGAGAGATGAAAGCAACATTCGGCCCGTAACCGTTCTGTAGAGGTCGTCAGAGAGAATAGTAGCACCCGAATCGCGATAGCTTATATGACCCTCTACGTAGTCGATAATATACTTTTTGCCCTTATTCAAAACGGCAAAAATTGCGGTTCCCCCCGTTTCGCGGTTAAGCTGCTCTAAGATCGAATGACAGCTTGCGGTAATTTCTTCACCGAACTTGCCATACCGAGTCAAAAAGAAGAGCTCGGGACCGACGGTATAGCCCTCGCGATGTGAAATT
>CASFDQ010000135.1 GCA_949293385.1 uncultured bacterium
CGAAACCGCTATGGCTGTGTTTCAGTTTGATAGTTCAAAAAGACTGTTAACGGAAGCAAACGACTTTCTAACGCAACCATAGTTTCTGCACCTAATTGCTTTTCTTACCCCATTTACGCACCGTTGTGCTGTTCTTTCGCATGTAAAAACCTCTTTTGTCTGCCGGACAAAAGAGGTTTTTTACAATGATATCCGTTCCTTGGCACGAACGGGTGGTATATGCCTTCGGCGTATGAAGGGAACGGATATTATATCATATTTTCACGAAGTGGAAATATATCATACACGAAATATTTCATTCAATGAAAAATATGCAGGGGATTAAGCAGATAGGCCAAAATTCCTTCTGCCGCTTGCAAAATGGGAATAATAGTGGTAAAATATAAAGTAAAGTAAATCTAAGGAGTAAAAATCATGCTGCTGGCTATCGATATCGGCAATACGAATATTACCTTGGGAGTTTTCGACGGGGAGATACTGCGCTTTACCGCGAGGCTTTCTACCGACTCGAAAAAAACCTCCGACGAATACGCCGTAGACATAAAAAACCTCCTCGACCTTCACGGCGAGGAAGCGTATCTTATTGAGGACTGTATAATTTCGGCGGTAGTACCTTCGGTCGGTACCGCTGTCTCGGCCGCAGTTGCCCTCCTTTGCGATACCGTACCCCTTATGCTGGGCCCCGGAGTAAAGACCGGACTTAACATCAAGATCGACAACCCTGCTCAGCTTGGTGCAGACCTTGCGGCAGGAGCGGTCGGTGCCCTGAACGAATATACTATGCCCTGTATCATTATAGATATGGGTACCGCCACGACTATTTCGGTGTTAGACCGAAACGGCTCCTTTTTGGGAGGTTCTATCGGGGCAGGAGTCCGTCTTACCCTGAAGGCCTTGGTCGAGGGTACCGCCGCCCTTCCCGCTATCGGCTTTGCCGCGCCCAAGTCGGTCATCGGTAAAAACACCGTCGACTGTATGCAGTCGGGCATAAT
Source organism: uncultured bacterium (assembly GCA_949293385.1). Taxonomy (GTDB): domain Bacteria; phylum Bacillota; class Clostridia; order Oscillospirales; family Acutalibacteraceae; genus SFWF01. Next base: position 993 of record CASFDQ010000135.1, read on the forward strand.
CCTCGGCACCGCCGCAATGCTGGACGGTCTTATCGACCGTATGCAGGAGGAGCTTGGCGAGCCCGCAACCGTTGTTGCCACCGGCGGTCTTTCAAGAGAGATCATAACCTACTGTAAAAACGATATAATCTATAACGAAAACCTGCTTCTCGACGGCCTTCGCCTTATTTACGAAAAGAACAATTAACAGTGGTAAGTGATCAGTGGTAAGTGATCAGTGGTCGGTGGTCAGTGATCAGTGGTAAGAGATCAGTGGACAGAATAACGCCTTCGGCGTGAGTAGCGCTACTCAAAGGGCGTTTTACTCTTTTTCTGTGCGTAGCACCCCTGCAAAACGCAGTTTTGCCCCTGCGCAGCCCCTCGTCCCTAAATTATTTCGGTATCCGTTACTCTTTTCTGTTCGCTGACCACTGTCCACTGTTCACTGCGGCCAAAGGCCGCAGGCCCTCGGCCCTAAATTTCCGTTTAATTCCGCTTTTGCGGTTTTAAAATAAATGAACTGCATCCCAAAAGGAGCAGTATCGGAGGTAAAAAATATGAAAAAAACAAATCTTAAAGCAACGATTTTTCGTCTGACTCTGCTTTCTATGTTCGGCGCAATTATCGTTGCGATGACCTTCATTCCGTATGTAGGTTACATCACCATCCCTTTCGGCCTCAGCATAACCACAGTCCACATTATTGTAATTTTAGGCGCAATTTCACTTAACTCCTATTCTTGTGGTCTGATTTTGGGTGCTGTTTGGGGTGTCTCTTGCTTGCTGTATGCAATGGTGAACGGTACGGCAGATGCCGCCATATTCCTTGATCCACGCATTTCGATTATACCACGAATGATCGTTGGTGTGTTAGTGGTTGCTTTTTATCGGTTGGCATTGCTTGCAAACAAGCATAAGCTTACCGACATCCTGCTAAAGGTTTTAACTATAGCGGCAGTTTCTGCTTTTGCGGGACTTCTTTGTCAGAATATTTCACATATTACCGTTGCTTCGGTAATCGTTGGAATTGTTGTTGCAATTTTGTTCGTTTCCTTGTTTTTCTTTTTTGAAAAAAACAAAGAATATATGCCGTCTCTATTTGCTACCCTTTGCGGAACCTTTTCTAATACAGCGTTAGTCCTTACGGCAATAAACATTTTTGGCGGCGGAGCTATGGTTGATCTATTTGGCGCAATTAAAAACATTTTCAGCGTGGCAATTGCACTAAACGGAACCGTTGAAATCCTTGCGGCCGCAATAATTGCCGCCCCTTGTGGAATAGCAATACAAAAGGCTTTATCAAAACTTAGATGATTTTTGTTTATGCCCGAGTTTTCGGGCATAATACTTTTTGGAGGAGTTTTTATGGTAATAGATTTTCATACCCACGCTTTCCCCGTAAATATTGCCGAAAGAGCCATCTCTTCGCTGGTTGCGGGCAGTAATAACGCATATACCCCCTGCTCCGACGGTTCGTCCTTCGGACTCGTTAAAAATATGGAGAAGTTCGGGGTCGATCTTTCGGTGGTTCAGCCGGTGGTGACAAAGCCGAGTCAGACCAAAACGGTAAATCTTTGGGCTTATCAGATAACGGGAAAATATCTCATATCCTTCGGCGGTATTCATCCCGAAACCGACGATTATAAGAGGGATATCGATCTTATTACCACCCTACATCTTCCCGGAATAAAGCTTCACCCCGAATATCAGGGCTTTGAGCTCGACGACCCGAAAATGATGAGGATCTACGACTACGCGATCAGCCGCGGCCTTATGCTGATGTTCCACGCAGGCAAGGATCCGGCCTTTCCTCCTCCCGTTCATTCTTCCCCCGCAAAGTTCGCCAAGATAAGGCGTGAGCTCGGCGGCGGAACAATAATCGCGGCCCATCTCGGCGGTCTCGGTCAGTGGGCCGAGGTCGAAGAGCAGCTTGCGGGCGAGGACGTTTATCTCGACACCTCTATGGGCTTTAAATACTACCACCGCGACCGCTTTTTAAAAATAGTAAAGAAGCACGGCGCAGATAAGATACTCTTCGGCTCCGATTCCCCTTGGAGCCGCGCTGACGAGGAGCTTAAGATATTCCGCGGCCTCCCGCTTACGGCGGAGGAGCAGGAGCTTATTCTCTCGGGAAACGCAAAAAGACTGCTTAAACTTTAAAAAAGAGATACTATAAATTTGATCAAAACAAAACGGCTGCGATCATAAAAATCGCAACCGTTCTTTTTTAGGCTTTTGCTTTAGGCGGTATTACTCTGTCCAGCGCCTTTGTCAGGGGCATATAAAGGAGGAGGGCAGAAACGAAATTTCCTGCGGCGTGAAGAAGGTCGGCGGGGATGAAGCCCGATATAAACCACGAAAAAGCGAAGGAGGGGCCGAGGGAGGGGATAAAATAGTAGGATATCGAGCAAAGAGCACCGAAGGAAAGGCCGTAAAGTCCCGAAAGAAGGGCGAAGAACCAGCCTTTTCGTATCGTTCTGAAGGGCAGGCAGACGAAAACCAAGATCGCCCAGACGTAGAGGTACATAACGTTCCAGATATTTATTCCGTATATAAGGATCTCGGTCACCGAGAATATATAGACCGGAATCAGGGCTTTTATCCCGAATTTATAGGTTATAACCGTAATCATAAGGGAGACAAGCTCAACGTTATAAAGGGAGGCAAGAACCATTTTCAGCGCCGTAAGCAGGGGGGCCAGCATTACGAGCACCAAAAGGTCCCGAAGCCTTTCGAGACGGGTCATTATTTCGTGTAGGTTATTTCAAAGCTGTCTCCGTCGGAAAGCTTCAGGGTGTTCATTCCCTCGGTGGTCATAATGCCGCCCTTGGTAACGCACCACCAGGCGCCGTCCTTTGAGTAGTCGGCGGTGATGCCGTTTACGGTAGTATAAAGGCCGTCGGCGGCGTACTCGACGATTCCCTCTTCTGCGAGAGCGTCGGCAAGGGTAGTTTTACAGGTCTCGAGACCGAGCACCGTCTTTTCGCCCTTGTCGTCGACTATTTCGACGGTGACCGATATCTTTTTATCGGTCCAGGAGGCCGCCGAGGAGCCGTCGGAGGGCTTTGACGAGGTATCCTTACCGCAGGCCGAAAGGCCGAGGGCGAGGGTGGTCACCAACAGAAGAGTCAGGACCGAGCTTATGAGCTTGCTTGTTTTTTGTGTCATAATAAACACTCCTTTTTTGGTATTACCTTCAAAAAACGGGGTATTAAGAAGCGCACGAAAAAAACGCTCCCTTAATACCCCAAGGAGTGCAGTTTCGGGCGTTGCTAATTACTCGTAGCAAAATACCGCGTTAACCAAACCGTTTAAACCCGAACCAGCCTTAAAGGGCGGTTTTTCGGCAACTTTCGGCTCATCGTCGTCCGTAGGATGTCGGATTTACGAGTATTTTGACGAAGGATAGCGGAAAATTCTTCTTCCAAAACCTGATTCGGGTCTGAGTGGTTTGGTTACTGTAAAGCAAGTCTTCCGACTTGGGACTGATAACGCGGCTCTCTGCCTTCCCGATCTCTCAGTGACGTAATAGAAAACCGCTCGTCCGTTACGGCGACGAGTTCGCAGGGGAATCTCACCCCTATTCCTTTTTAATCCCTTGCTAAACGAGCGCAGGAACTTTACAGCTTTTATAAGGCAGTTTTATTATAGTCCCTTTGTCCCCGATTGTCAACGAGCAAGCCCAAGCTGTTAACATAACCAAACCATTTAAACCCGAACCAGCCTTAAAGGGCGGTTTTTCGGCAACTTTCGGCTCATCGTCGTCCGTAGGCGAAAGCCTTACGAACTCCTCTTCACCAAAACCTACTCAAAAAA
>CASFDQ010000136.1 GCA_949293385.1 uncultured bacterium
CGTAAGTGTTACCGCTTACAATTTCGGAAACTTCCTTTTCAAAGCTTATAACGTTAGTTCCGGGAGTGTAATTTTCAAAGCCTGCATAGTACTCACCGTCGGAAAGCTTTGCCCACTTATACCATACCTCGGTATAATTTCCTGCAACAGCAGAGGTATCGATCTTTTCGGTAAGCTCCTCATCGGCATATACTCCGCGGAAGATGTAACCGTCTCTGTGAGGAATATCGAGCTTAGCGATGGTAGTAAGCTCAGATACGGAAACCTTCTTATCGTTTTCGCCGTCGTAGTTATGTACCGTAAGCTCGGTGCATTCTGCGAGAGTGATATCGTCTACCCAAATATCAACGTTTTTAGCCGAAGTTGTAGTGGCGGAAGCGGCCGAAATATGTATAGCGGCAGAGGCGTTACCTACGGTAAACTGAGCAGAAGCTTCGACCCAACCGTCGGTGGCTTCGGTTATGGTTGCAAGGTCGAACACAAGCACGTCAGAAGCATTGTAGGCGTCATAAGACTGATATGTTGAACCTCCATGGGTTGAGCGCTGTCTTACCTGAAGATTGACCTGCCTGTCAGGGGCTGCAGCTGCGTAATACTTTAGCTTTATCTCGTATGTTGTATTAGCGGTTGCCCAGAAAGTGTTTCTGTTAGTGTTGTCGTAAAGCTTAACGGCGGTAGGCCATCTGCTGTCGTAATTCTTTGCAGCGACAAAGTGAGCGGCATAGCCTGCAGTATCGTCGACAGTGCAAGAATTAACCTCAGTGTTCCACGCGGAAATAGCATCATAATCAGTACTGAAATCTGCATCCTCGCTGAATTTGTGGTGGGTCAGCAGCTGATCGCTTACGGCGTTTTCAAAGAACATTCCGTCGTCGTAGGTGTTAACAATTTTAACGGTTTCAGCCGAAACCATTAAACCGCCGACGAATATGCTTGAAACAAGTACCGCGAAAGCCAGTAATACGCTGAGTATTCTTTTAGATTTACTCATAATATTTTTCCTTTCAGATAATTATTATTTATAAACACCTTACGACCGAGAAGCGATCACGGTCCTAAGGGAAATATAATAATTAAAACTTGATGTCTTTTACCTCAAACTGCCATTCGGCATTTTCGGCAATAATGAATTTGACGTCCTTTACCTTCTTATCGGGACAAGGATTTTTAATAAGATACTTATAGAAAACCTTACCTTCAATAAGTACGGGAACGGTCGAATAGGAAACCTCGCCAAGCTGAGCGTTGATTCTCGCCTTACGGTGTCCCGGATTTTCAGAATCTCCATGAACGTCCGAAAGCTTACCGTACCAAGGAGTATCCGAACCGCCTACCTGCTCGCCGCGATAGATCCTCTTTCGCTCGGTAGAACCGTCTTCAAAGGTGATTTCATACTCACCGAGGAAATAATCCTTTTCGTACTCGGGTCCGCTTGCGAAAATACCGTCTACAAGCTCGTGGTACCATTCATAGCGATCGGTCGTATGAAGAACCTCAATATATTTATTTCCGTAGTTGTCTTTAGGTCCGTATTTGTATCTGAAAAGCTCATAAAACAGACGGTCGATGACCTTTTCAAACTGCTTATCGTTATTGTCATCGTATTCGGTGTTCCAGTAGAGATTCTCGTTATAAGCCATACTGAAATACAGACGGTTACGCTGAAGATAAACAGGCTGAGTTGCGGCCCAGTTAGAGCACATTCCTCCGGTCGTATTATTACCGCAACGTCTACGGTAATTTCTCATACCTTCACCGCGGAAGTTGCCGAATACAACGGGATATTCTCTAAGGTCTTCGTCATATTTTTCTCCAAAGGACCAGAACCAGTTCATACAGATTATATCTCTCGGAAGCTTCTCTCTTGCCTGCCAGGTAGGAAGAATTACGCCGAGGAACTTACCCTTTGTATTCCAGTTCATATACATATAGTTGATAGCTCCGCCGAAATTCGCGCCGTCTTCGGTTAAAACGTTGAGAAGCTTATCACACCAGAACATCGTTTTAACGCCCTTGGAAGCAAGATAATCGTGAATTTTGGTAAGATCTTCAGCAAAAAGATCGTCGGCATCCATAAGACGCTTTCTACAGCGATCGCAAACGTTGATCGAATAGAATTCATCGTGACCTACGTTGATTACCTCAGGATCAAATACGTCGATAACCTCGTCAAAGATATCGAAAAGGAGCTCGTAAGACTCGGGATTGGAAATACAGAAGGTATCGGGAATAGGATCCTCGGGTCTTTCTGCGAGATCGGGACGCCTTATAAGCATATAATCGCAGTGTGACGATGAAGGAACCTCGGGAATAACCTTAATTCCCCTATCATTTGCGTATTGTATCAGTCCTCTCACCTCGTCCTGAGTCAGATAAGAACCGCCTCCGTTATATACGTGAATAGAGTTCTTTCGCCACGGATAGGTATGATTCTGAAGCTTAATAGCCTTTCCCGAATACTCGGACATAAAGGCTGAATATTCTTCCCACGCCTCATTGATCTCGGGATGACGCTTATACTCCATAGAACCGCCGACTTCGATCATAATGGTATTATGACGGAAATACATCATCATATCGACAAGGTTTTGGTAATCCTTGATCTCATCTCTTCCGGGCATATAGATCTTAACGCCGCGGAAAGAACTGGTTGGATAGTCCCAGACGTAGGAATAATTAAAGCAATTGTCATCGTCGAGCAATCTTAAAAAGGTCATAAGGCCGTTAAGCGTACCCGGCTTATCTGCGGAATAAACAACAACGTTTCCATCCTCGGGACGAATGATAAAACATTCGTCCCTGAGTTCAAACTTACATCCGCTATTTTCCTCAACGTAGGCAATGATCTCACTGTCGATAGGCTTCAACACTAAGCTTTTTATCTCGTTCTCACTGCTTATTTCGGAAGCGAAGCGTTTAAGGCTGTTTGTTGCTGCTTCGGGAACAGAATCGAGGAGCGTGTTAACGGTGAATTTTAACCCGAGCTTCTCTTCTTTTCCGTATTTATAAAATTTCATACAGGTCACTTCCCTGCCGAAGATTTTCGGCTACTACTAAATTTATATGCTTTTTCTTTTCTTTCTTTTAATTACGATCACGCTCGTTGCTACAGCGGCAAGAAGTATAACGCCGCCTGTAACAGAAATTACGATAATCAACATATTTGAAGGATCGTTCTTATCACCGGGCTCGCCGACTATAGGTGCGGGAGAGGCTGATGCGAAGGTAATGTTTCCGAGTTCTCCGTCCTTGCCCGTGGGAACAGCCTGGAAATCTTCGAAGAAGAGGCTGACTCCCTTCGAGGTTCTGATAAGCAGGTACGGTGCGTTAGGAGTAAAGGTGTACGAATACTGCTTCCACTCGCCGTCGGCAAGGCCGGTGAATTTAACAGCTTTTTCGTATCCTACTATCTCGTCGTTAACGTCGGCGTAATTTGAGTGAACAAAGTAAATGCTTCCCGACGCACCTTCGGTATCGGTCGTCATCCAGAAGGTCACGGTATACTCTTTTCCGACCTCAAAGGGATTCTCGTAGGAAAGAAGGAAGGTAGGATCGACCTTGCTGTCGCTCTTAACGTGAAGCGAACGCCATCCGTTATAAACGTATTTCGGGTTATAATTTTCAAGACCGTTCTTGAATATCTCTACACCCTCATTATAGTCATAATCGGGATTCAGCTCGCCGTCGAAATTGACACTAAAGCCAACCTCGGTATAGCTTGCGAAGAGAGTAATATCGTAATTGGGGAAGACCGCGAGATCGAACTCTGCACCGTAAGGATTGAAATGATGCCAACCGTTGAACACAAATCCGTAACGCTCGGGTACAGGTAACATATCCTCGGAAAGTTTGGTATATCCGGGATAACCGTAGAGAGGTTCGCACTTCTGCTCACTGAAGGTTACGAAATCTATCCTGACCTTAGAGGGTTCTCTTGAACTGGAGTACTTGGCGGCGTTATTGAAGCAGCGAAGTACGGGTGTACCTCCGTCAACCGTTTTCCAAGTCTTATTCCAATCAAAGCCCTTAAAGTACTCTTTTGCTGTACTGCCCTTCATATAGAGCACACTTACTGCGGTAAGTCCGCTACCAACGGCAGGTCCGTCAACATAAGCGTTTTTAAGCACGGTTCTTCCTTCGTCAACGGCAGTGACCGACATAGACGCTCCGCCGGCAATAGGATCACGGTCCTTGGTAACGCCGTAGCTGTTAATGATCGTAGGACCGTAGCGTCCCCAGGCGTTTCCTACAAGAGCACCGGTAAATTCGCCCGTAAGTTCTCCGGTAAAGTAGCTGTTTTCAATAACTATGGTCGAAGGATGTCCGCCGACAAGTCCGCCTGCGCCGGTGGCTTCGATATAAACGGTATCGGTACCGAAGCATTCGCTGATAACGGGTGCAGTAAGGTTAGAGCCGGTAAGTGACTGCCAATGGTCGACCCATCCGACGAGAGCACCTGCATAAGTTTCGGCATAAGCTCCTGTATTAACGATCGTAGAATCGGTAATACCAACACGCTTTATTACAGAACCCTGACTGATACGCTGGAACAGTCCGACGGCATCATTGCCTTCCTTGTTATCGCTATAGTAGTAAAGTCCCGAAATAACGTGACCGTTACCATCAAGGAAGCCTCTGAAAATATTCATTCCCGCATACCAAGGTCTTGCATTTTCTTCCCAACCGTCATAAGAGGTATCGTTAAGCTTAATATTAGCAATGATCTTATAGTAGGCGCCGCTGTTGATATCGGTTGTTATGAGACGGGCAAGCTGCTCGGGAGTTTCAATGAGGAAAGGATCGGTCTCGGTACCCGTACCACCCGCATACGCGTTTGCGATCTTACCTGACCAAACGCGATTTCTTACTCCGTTATCATAAATAGGCTCTTCGGCACCAAAGGGCACTACCTTAAGCTGAGGAGTCTTTCCGTTAGCAGTATACCAAACGGTTCCCCAGGTAAAGTCGGGCATATTTTTCTTAGCACCGTTTCCGTACATATCGGCTTTGTTAAGTACGACTGCCGAGCCGGAAGAAACGGTCGTATAAAGGGATTCGACGTTCATTGCTTTTCCAAACTGTGCCTTGTAACCGATAGTGTAGCACTCAAGGAAATTGACCTGTGCAGACCAGATATCACCCACAAGACCGCTTAAGCGGTTTTCGGGTCCGTCGTTGGTCATAGAAGCGGTCGAATAGCAATAACGAAGATCGATTCCCTGATTGGAGGCACCGATAATACCGCCAACGGTAAAGCCGCGAAGTTTAACGCTTTCGTCTGACGAGCAGGCGATAAACTGCATACGTTCGCCCTTATTACCGCGAAGCAGGCATCCTGCAAACGCGCCGACACAGCCTTTACCCGTGATATAGGAATCACGAATATGAAGGTTTCTTATAGTAGCGCACGCATTTAAGTACGGGAAAAGTCCCGTGCCGTGAGAAACGTATTCCGCCTTCTTTTCGGCATCGGTGGGATTCGGCATTTCGTTATAATAGAGACCGTAAATCGCGTGACCGTTTCCGTCAAGAGTTCCCTGAAAGTTATGCTCCTGATTCGACCAAGAATACCACTTTTCGGGATTTTTCTTATACCAATTCTTATCAGAAGTATCGTTAACGTAGATATCGTTGCCAAGCTTATAGAACTTACCCTTGGTATCGACACTTTCAACGAGATAACGAAGGTGCTCCACGGTTTTAATGATAAAGGGATCCTTCTGAGTTCCGATACCCTCTCCGTAGAAATCAGATTCCTTGGAGGAGAAGATATCCTCACCGGTAATGGAGGTAAATATCTTAAGCTTAGGCGTTCCGCCGCTAACCGTTTCGAAGACGTTTACGAAATCAAGGCCTGACATCGAATTCTTGGCGGCTGCACCTCTCATCTTTTCACCGTTTTCGATAACGGTGAATAAAGTCCACCGGTTAGTCGTTCCGACGTCACAGTAATTGTCCTTGATATAGTCGGAAAGAACCTTATCGGGACGTGCTTCATTTACCTCTCCTACCGCGTAGTTCCAATAAGCAGAGGTTACCATACCGCCCTCGGTTGAATTATAAACGGGATAGCCGATAGAGTAACAATCTTCAATTGTGAAAGGAGTTCTCCAGGAAGAACCTATAATACCGTTTTTACGGTGTTCGGCAATACCCGAAAGTCTTGCTTTTGAATAGCAATTTGAAATGGCAAGCGATACGGTCGCAGAGTTGGACATATCGTACGCTATACCAACGATACCGCCCGTACCATTTGTAAGATCGGTCGTGGTAACGTAAACGGTTTCGTCAACGAAACAGGAATCTATGGTCTTATGACCGCCGCTTACCGTCTTACCGACGATACCGCCTGCAAACTGAACGGCATTTACCTGAGCATTTCTGACACCGAGGTTCTTGATGGAACCCTTCATAAAGCTCGAGACGAGTCCCGAATAGGTATTAGCAGAATCCTCGGGGAACCAGAGGCCGTAAACAATACGTCCCTGTCCGTCGATATGACCGTTAAAGGCTCCGCATACTATCCACTCCTTATTTGAAGCAGAATTATACCAAAGCTTATCAGAAATATCGTTGAGATAGATATCGTGTTTAATTACAAAATACTTTCCGCCGAGTCCGTTTGACTTAATAGCATAAGCAAGCTCGTTAGCGGTTTCGATAATAAAAGGATCGCTTTCGGTACCGGTTCCGCCCGTAAAGCCCTCTGCAACGGTTCCGCTCCAGATATCACCGGGCTGCTCGATTACGGTGTTATCAACATAATCGTCGCTGAAAACGTAGAGCTCGGGATAGCTTTCGGTTGCAACAAATCTCTCGTCCTTATTGATAAGGGGCATCTTTGCGGGGTTAGTCAAAACGTCCTTACCCTTCATAGCGTCGGCAGTTAAAACGGTAACGTCATCGGGGTATTTTCCGCAATTGGTAGCGTAGGCGTTGTCGATAGAAACGGAAGTTGTATAATAGTCGCTTGTAATATATCCGTTTGCGTTATAGACGTTCTTAACGTCGACGGTTACGCTCCAAAGGCTTGCAACAAGCCCGCTGGTTTCGGTAGCGGTAAGGGTTGCGAGAGAATAGCTGTTTGTAACGGCGGTGTTAGAACCTCTTCCGCCGCCTCTGAAGGCCGCTGCGTAGAATCCGCTGACGTTAACGTCGGCGCCGACGTAGCACTGATCGATTATAACGGTAGCATTTGCGCCTTCGTTATCGCTTGAATGTGAAAAACCTGCCGTTCCGACGAATGCGGCAACACCGTGGGCGCTTCTGAGGTAAGCCTTGTCAACGCCGAGCTTACTGATCGAAACTGTTTTTCCTTTGTTAACTCTGGGTATAAGACCAACGCCTTCATAATCGAAAGAGAAGGCCTCGTCGGTTTTATAGTAAAGTCCGTAAACGGTATGACCGTTTCCGTTGATCGTTCCCTCGAAGGGAATATTATTATACCAGCTGTTTACGATATATCCGTCGGCAACCTCGCCGGTCTCCCAGTTGACCTTGTCGAGGTCGTTAAGATAAATATCATTAGCCAGCTTATAGTACTTTGCATTACCGCCGTTCGAAATTACGTAAGCAAGCTCTGCTGCGGTAGAGATCATATAAGGATCTTTGCTTGTGCCGCTACCCATAGTAGGCGCAGTTGTGGTTTCGCCGTCCCAGTACTGAGAATGTGTTCCGGTGGGGCCGGGGTTTTCACCGCCGCCTTCACCACCGCCTTCTCCGCCACCGGAAGAGCTTCCGTCATAGAAATCGGCCAAGACGGGATACGTGTCGGTAGCAACAAAAGCACCGGCCGAGTTTAATTTATACATTTTATTCTCATTGGTCAGCGCGTCGCTGCCCTGCATATTATCTTTGGATAAGCGAGTTGCATAAAAAGCAACAAGACCTTCACCGGACGAAGTTTTATCCTGATCGTAGCCGGTTGCATAATTATTCTTACTCGAAGCGCTTGTGTCATTGTTCCACGAATGATACAGCGTACCTTCTGCATTGTAGGAATTATTGATGGTTACGTTTGCACTCCATGCACCACCTACAAGACCTATCTCTGTACCTGTAACCGAAGCAAGTGAATAAGAATTAGAAATATTCGTAGTTCCTCTGTATACACCGCCGCGGAAAGCGCCTGCTCCGTAGCCGGAAAGAGTTACATTATCGCCTGCATAGCAACGGTCGATATTAACGGTTGCGTATTCAGCGAAAGTATCGTAATAGGTGGGGCCTGCAAATCCAACAAAGGCCGAAGCAGAATTAACGCCATTTACATAGGCACATTCAACGCCAAGCTTCGAGATATTAACGGTTGAACCGTTATTTACTCGAGGAATAAGACCTCTGCCCTCGTAACCGAAAGAATATGAGGTAGTTTTTGCATTATAATATAAACCGTAAACCACAAAACCGTTACCGTTAACAGAACCGGAGAAAGGAGTATTAACGTACCACTCTTTAGGTGTATAGCCGCTTGCGGCTTCGCCTGTTGCCCAGTTTACTTTCTCGACGTCATTGAGGTAGATATCTGCAACAAGCTTATAGAACTTATTATTACCGCCGGTAGAAATAACGTATGCAAGCTGCTCTGCGGTAGCGATCTCATAGGGATCGTTTTCAGTACCTGCACCTTCTGTAGGCTCGGTAACTTCGCCGTTCCAAACCTTACCGGTTTCTACCGGAGACTCAACGAATACGGTAAGAACAGGATAGGTCGCGGTTGCGGTATACGCGTCATCGTTATTGAGCTTAGGCATTTTTTCTGCGGCAGATAAAACGTCTACACCCTGCATATTGGCAGCATCTATACGGGTCGCATAATAGGCTACAAGACCTTCGCCCGAAGAGGTTTTATCCTCATCGTAACCCGTAGCATAGTTATTCTTGCTCGAAGAACCGGTAGCACTGCTCCAAGCATGATAAATAGTTCCGTTAGCATTGTAAGAGTTATTAACGGTTACGTTTGCACTCCACGCTCCGCCTACGAGTCCTATTTCAGTACCTGTGACCGAAGCAAGCGAATAGGAGTTGGAAATATTTGCGGTTCCCTTATAAACTCCGCCACGGAAGGCACCTGCACCATATCCTGAAAGGGTTACTTTGTCGCCTGCGTAGCAACGATCGATATTTACGGTTGCGTATTCGGCAGAGGTATCATAATAGGTGGGGCCTGTAAATCCGACAAAAGCAGAAGCAGAGTTAGCGCCGTTTACATAAGCACATTCTACGCCGAGCTTTTCGATAATAACGGTAGTTCCGTTATTAACTCTGGGTATAAGTCCTCTACCCTCATATCCGAATCCGAATGAGGTAGTATTAGCGTTTGAATAAAGTCCGTAAACCACGTGACCGTTACCGTTAATATTACCTTGGAAGGGCTTATTGACGTACCACTGCTTAGGAGTATATCCGTCAGCAGGAACGCCGGTCTCCCAGTTGACCTTTTCAACGTCGTTAAGATAGATATCTTCGGTCAACTTATAGTAGGCGTCGGCCTTACCGCCGCTACTTATAATATAAGCGAATTCTTCAGCGGTTGCGATAATATACGGATCTGTTTCAGTACCGTTTCCGCTTGCAGGAGCGGTAGTCTCACCGTTCCATATACCGTCATTAGATTCGGTTTCTTTAATAAACGCAGAAAGTACGGGGAAACCTTCGGTTGCAGTATAAACGGAATTAGCGTTAAGAGCAGGCATTTTGGCAGCGTTCTCAAAAACGTCGGTTCCCTTCATATTGGCGACGGTAATGGTTATACCCTGATTTCCGCCTAAGGTATTATAAGAGTCGGTAACCGTAGGACCTCCCTCGGAGCCAAAAGCACCGTTACCGTTATAGGAATTCTTAATCGTGACCGAACACTCCCAATAGTTGCCGTAGAAACCGCGGGAAGCAGTTCCGGTATAAGCGGCAAGTGAGTAGGAATTGGTTACGGTAAGATCAGAGCCTCTCGTAACGCCGCGGAACACGCCTACGTCGTTACCTTTAAGAGTTACGTTCTCACCTACATAGCACTGATCGAAGGTGAGCTGTGCTCTCTCAGAGGTTGAAGCGTTAGTACCTGCACAACCGACAAAAGCGGAAACACCCGACTCACCGCGGATATACATATTATCTATACCGAGCTTGGAAACGGAAACGGAAGTACCGTGATTTATTCTGGGTATAAGTCCGTTACCCCAGCAAGCCCATCTTGTAGAATCGGTTCCGCAGTCATAGTACAGACCGTATACGGTGTAGCCGTTACCGTCGATATTGCCCTGGAATGCGGTGTTGAAATTATTCACCTTCCAAACTTTGGGCGAGTAGCCACCGAGAACCTCACCAGTAGCCCAATTTATCTTATCAATATCGTTAAGATAGATATCAGCAACAAGCTTGTAGTAAACTCCTGCTCCTCCGCCGTTTTCGATTATGTAATAAAGTTCAGAACCGTTTGAAATAAGATAAGGATCGCTTTTGGTTCCGCTTCCTTCGCTCGGCGCAGTTGAGCTTCCATCCCAAGTCGAAGCGGCGCTTGCAAAAATTCCGCTACCGATTACGACGGTAGAAAGCAGTACGGCAAAAGCCAATATTACGGACAGGGCCGAACGTCCGATGTTTCGCCCTTTAAGTTTTTTAATTACATTAGTCATATTACCCTCTTTTCCTGCAATAACAGATGTACGGTATGATAACATCAGTCGGCGGTATAAAGCTCGCCCTGACCGGGTTTCTGATAGAGTCGGATATAGTCTATATAGTGACAAGCGGGAAGCGATTCGGGATGAAGCGCAATAGAAACGCAAGCTTCCGAAATACCGGGATAGAATACATGGTTATTAAAGATAACGTGCTGCGGATCGTGATAGCTTGACATATCCTGATGCTTATCAAAGAATGCCTTTGTAATGTCATAGGTTACGTGGCACTCATCATCAACGTACATTTTAATCTCGGTAGGCGTCCATTCGTATGCATAGGTATGATACTCGTAGTTTAAGCTGTCACTGGGCTCGAACCAATAAACGTCGGGGTTCGCACCAACTGGATATACAGAGTGACTTACGGCAATTCCGGGAGTTTTGTCAGCCTCGTATCTCGCGTTATAATCAAAGGAGGCGGGATACCAATGAATCAGGTTAGGATGCTTTCCGTATGTGCGGAATATCTCGTAGATATCGACCTCAAGCATATAGTCGTAGTTTCTGCTACCCTTTAAAACATCGGTCGACTGAGTCCAGAAAGAGGCCCATACTCCTGGCGAATACGGAACTCTGGAGCGTATCTCGAGATAACCGTAAACGTAATTCATTTTATTTTGAGTTATGACCGAGCCGGGAATTCGGTATTCGGTTCCCTCTCTGTTGTTATTAAAATAGGAGATAGCATGGAGCTTTAAGCGTCCGTCGGCAACATCGACAACGTTCTTTTCGTAGGAAAGCTCAACAACGTCGTTGCCTACCATTTTAGTTATGTAGTCCCATTTGGAGAAGTCGACTCCGTTTCCTTCGAACTCGTCTCCCCAAACGTATTTATAACCTGCAAAATCGCCCTTGAGTTCAGATTTAAAATCGGTCTCAAGCTCAAAGGTAACGGCTTTTCCGACAGCAGGGGCTAATCTAATAAACTTCTTAACGGCTGAATCAAGAGTAACGTTATGACCTGCACAGAATACAAGCTTCTTTCCTTTAACCGAAACGCTTATCTTTGCTTCTTCCAGATTTTTTACGCTCTCGGCACGATTCGTATTGCCGATAAGAATTTCTTTTTCAGCCTCTTTGGTATTGTCGGTTACAATAGACAAATTAACCTTAAAGGTCTCTGCGTAATATTCTCTTAAAAGACCTGCGGTCTCTTTGGCGTCGGAATTACCGGCAGGTACGACTATGACGTAGCCATTAGGTCCGTCCCAAGTTTCTTCCTTGTAGTCGAAGAGATGATCTTTATCCTCGTAGGTCACAACCTCTTCTTTCTCAAACATCGGTCTATGCTCTTTGTTGTCGGTAGTTTCCGAGGACGGATCTTTTACAGGCGCCTTTTCACCGCCCGAGCAACCGACGAAAACAAAAGCAAAAAGCGCTACAAGCAGAATGCATTTTGCCCTTCTGAACAGTTCCATATTGTACCTCCTGATAAATTTATGCAAGTATACTAAAGAGTATATACTTTTACTTTTTAATTTTATCAAATCGCACAGTGAAAGTAAAGTAAGATAATTCCTTATTTTTGTAACTATTTTCCTTGTGCGTAAAAATAATTGACAAATTTTAGTATAAATTATATAATAAACACAACAAAAACGTAAAGGAATCGGATTCTATGTTAATCAATTACGATCTTCAGAAAATAAACGAAGTTCTGCACGATTTTTACGAGGCAACGGGAGTAAGAATAGATCTTTTCGGTAACGACTTTATCCCGATAAGCTCCAGTCACCACGAGATCTGCAATTATTGCCAATATATTCAGAACGACAGCTCCTGCAAAAACGCCTGCGTTACCTTTGACGAATCGCTTCTTACCCGAAGCAAGCACAGTAAGGCCAACGAACAGGACGTTTGCCCGTTCGGACTCACCAATATCGTTTCTCCTATAATTTGGAACGAGCAAATAATCGGATACCTTTTTTTCGGGCAGATGAAAATGACGACCGAGTTTCCCGATGCGGCAGAATACGAAACCAATCCGTATCTTGAAAAGATGGCTCTTTACGAGCACTATTCTTCCCTCTCGCTCTTCGACGCCGAAAAGGCCAAAAGTATTTCCAATCTTGCAAAAATGCTTATTGCCCAAATCATTACCGAAGATATGCTTAAACCGGATTTTGACGAAATTCTTCAGAGTACGGTTACCTTCATTAACGAAAATCTCGAAAAAGATCTTTCGATAAAGTATATATCTCAAAAGATCAACGTTTCCAAAAACGTTCTTTATACAAAGTTTCACTCGAGATTCAACTGCACGATCGGCGAGTATATAAATAAAAAGAGAATAGAAAAATCGGTTGACTATCTTACCAAAAGCGCGCTTTCTATCGAAGAGATATCTCAGCGTTGCGGATTTTCAAGCGCTTCTTACTATACGAAAATGTTTAAAACGCAAATGGGCGTTACCCCTCTTAAATTTAAAAAATCACAGAAACTATAAAAACATATTATCTAATATCATCTTGACCGAATTATACCATACTGACCGCCGAATACAATGATTATTCCTATGCCGCTTGACTGTTTCGATATATTTTGATCAGGTTTTCTGATTATTACATTATCTTCTCTTTTAACAGAAAAAGTCCCACCAACCATTTTAGGGTTGATAGGACTTTTATTTTAATTATTCTTTTTTCGGTCGTAGATCAGAATACCGAGAAGATTAAAGAATAACTGCGGGATATGGGTCATTAAAAGGGTCGGATAAGCGTGAGACAGTATATCAAAGGTACACCAGAGAGCGGTGTTAAAAATTGTCCAGAAGCGATATTTCGCACCGCTTTTTTGACCAATACACATAACAAACGTAAGGCTCGCAAGTATGGCTACTACGCAAGGTACACTAAGTCCGCCGATAACATTGAGTCCTGCAAATGCGGCACAATACACAGCTATAAGCCATTTGGGTATCGGCTTGCCTTTTCTTTCGAAGAAATAGTTTATAAGAGCCTGAGCAGCACCTACGAAACAGGAAATAGCGCCGTTAATTCCCTCTCCGCCTACAAAATAGCTTACCGCAACAAGCATATTTGCGGAAAATACAAGGGATAAAATAACCTTCATATTTTTTCCCTTGACAAGAGAAGAAGCTATTATGCTGACCGTTCCTAAAAAACTCAATACATAGGCTAAAATATCCATTTTATTTCTCCCGTCCGACAGTTACCGCACGGTGCTCGGCAGCAGACAGATATGCCGCTTCAACGATCCTCTGTGCAGCTATTGCGTCAAACGAGGAAACCGGTGCCTTACCGTTATTAATGATAGCATCCGCAAATGCGGCTACCTCTTTCGTATAAAGATTACCCCGTTCGGGTGAAAGTCGGGTGCTTTCGGCCTTAGTTCGGTTCTGACCGGCGTCATAGCCTTTGGTACTATCGGTAATTATAAGGGTACCTTCTCCGGATTCCTCCTGACCGAGACTGCCCTCAATAACGGCAATGCCTTCGGTTCCGTATATCTCGAGCTTACAAACCGTCGCATCGTCGGGAATATTGAAAGCGGCGTCTACGTAAGCAAGAGCCCCGTTTTCCATACGCATTATAACAGATGCGGCAGATTCCACCTCGTAGCTGAATACCTGATTAGAAGTAAATGCGGTAACCTCGCTGACCTCCAAACCCGAAATAAAACGGATAAGATCGATGCAGTGGATGCCCATATCCATAAGGGCTCCTCCGCCCGAGGTTTCAGGTTTTTGCCTCCATGCGCCTTCTATCTCGGGATACCAACAGGTAAACTGCGAACGAACGGAAACTATCTCGCCGAGTTTGCCATCGCTTATGAGGGCTTTAAGCTTTTGATGCAAACTGTTAAATCTCATCATAAGTCCGACACCGAGCAATACGCCGCTTTCTTTACAGACAGTATCGATCTCCACAGATTCGGCGGTGGTAAGACCCATCGGCTTTTCGAGAAGGATGTGCTTCCCCGCTCCGGCGGCAGCAATCACCTGCTCTTTATGACAAAAAACAGGGGAAGCGATATAGACGGCGTCTATATCTTCTACAGCTAACAGTTCGTCTATAGAATCAACGGCGAATTTTGCCCCAAATTCATTCTGAACCTTTTTGGCGGCCGCAAGATCGGTATCCATAACGGCTACAAGCCTACTGTTAGCGGCTTTGATCATTCCGGGAATGGTTCTGCGATATGCGATACCGCCGCAACCTATAACTCCCCAATTTATCATTGCAAATCCTCCTGACGGTAATTATTTGCCGGCCTGCATTTCGGCAACGGAATCAAGAATAGAATCAGCCATATAGTCGAGCTGTTCCTTGGTCAGGCCGTAAAGAGGAAGGTGTGTGAAGCGTTTATAGAAAACCTCTTCACAAACGGGGCAGGTCTTAGCGATCTCGTCGGAATCGTAGCCCATTTGCTGAGTGACGCGGAAACGGTAGAGAGGGCCGAAATGAGGAATATTCGTAACTCCCCTATCCTCAAGCTTCTTTTTAAGAACCTGAATATCTCCACCGGCCTTTTCGGGATCGATCTGTAAAAGATAAAGATGGAAGGTCGGTTTAATGTCTTCGTTACCGAGGTCCTAACAAATGATAGCAGGATTGGCAGAAAGCTTACTGTTGAGGTATTCGGCGGCGGCGCGTCTTTCGGCGATTATCTGCTCATTACGGCTTATCTGAAGCGAAAGACCAAGACCCTGAATCTCGGTTGTAGAATAATTTACCGCAACGAAGAGCTCTTCTTTTCCGGGGATCGCGGAAACGTCGTAAAGCCAATCCTTTATCTTATGACTGAAGTCCATTCCGACAAAACGTGCGCGCTTCATATGGTCTTTAAAGTCCGGAACGTTAGTGGTAGCAATACCACCCTCACCGAAAGAGGTAATGTTTTTAACCTCGTGGAAAGAAAATGCGGCAAAATCACCTATGGTTCCAACCTTTTTTCCCTTATACATTGCGCCGAATGCGTGTGCGGCATCTTCGAGAACGATTATATCGTGTTTTTTTTGCAAGCTCCATAATAGGATCCATAACAACGGGATATCCGCCGATATGCACGGGAACTATCATTTTAGTTTTAGAAGTAATTTTTCTTGCAACGTCGGCAGGATCCATATTTATGGTAACAGGATCGACGTCGGCAAAAACGAGCTTTGCGCCTACAGAAAGAGGATAAGCCATTGTAGCGATAAAGGTAATGGCAGGAACTATAACCTCGTCGCCCGGCTTAAGATTAGCGTATTTATAGGCAATTTCGAAACCTGCGGTAGCGTTTGTAACAAAGGTACTCGTATCGGTTCCGAGATACGCATTAGCGGCCTCTTCGGCGGCCTCTACCTTAGAGGCAAGAGAAAGCTTTCCGGGAGGGGTAGATATCTTGTCAAGCTTTTCAACCTGCGCTTTAACTGCCTTTACCGCCTCTTCGTACTCAGGGCCTTCCCCCTGCATAAGGAATTTAATTATCTCCATCAGATCGTTAACGTTATAGTTTTCGCCAACGGCCGCCCACGGAACTCTGGTCGCGCCCGTATTATATCGAAAATCAGTTGCTTTGCTCATAGATATTGACCCACTTTCTATGTTTTTATATAATTTTATCAAATTGCCGAAGACAAAAACAGTAGGAATATTCCGTTTTTTTAACAAAATATTCCTACCGTAGGTAACATTTTCAGTTTTTTATCAGCATTATTTGCCCGCAGGATATGCGATAGATAACAAGCGTTTTAAAGTTTACGCTATTCCCTTCCTACTTTTTCCCCTAAGAACGTTCATAGCTATATAAACACTTACCAATACGATGACCGTAACCGTCAGTATTGCGTACATCGTGCCCGTTTCCACCTTACTGCCGAAAAAGTAAAGATTGCTGTCGACGGTATCTTTAATTCCGTCTATAGCCTCTTTAGGGAAGCCCGCATTGCCCATTTCCTCGAAAACTCCTCGCAGCGCGTGATTTCGCACGAGGGAAGTTCCGTAGGTTCCGGGAAGGAAAGATAAAACCCTTTGAAGTCCGACGGAAAACTGCGAAATAGGCATATAAGCACCGCAGATAAATCCATAGCAGGAGCTTATAATTGAACCGACTGCCGATATCTGTCCCTGCGTGCTTAAGAAGAAGTTTATAATACTTGAAAGGGCCGTTCCGAACATTACGAGCAGGAAAATATCGAGAAGCAGAAGGATAACGTCAGTAAGAGACATATACCAGCCGATAGAGGCTACGTAAACCAGACATATTACTGCGGCTATCAGACATATTATCAGTGTAGAAACAAGGGTAGAAATATAATATCCGAGCGCAAGTACAGAGCCCTTTACGGGTGAAATAGTAATATCTCTTATACTTCCGTTTGCTTTATCCTGAACCATAAGCATATTGGAGCAAAAGGAAACCGTCACACAGGAAACAGCAAGTATTGAAGAAATCAGCTGACCGCCCACACAACCGTTTATAAGCTCGTCCGCCATCGGTATTCCTGCAGGAAGGGCCGCCATAAAAGAATCTTTATATACCTTAGAAAGAAAGGTTGCGTATAGAACCAAAAGAATTGCAGGAGTTATAAGGGATGTGAAAAACATTCCTTTATCCTTAAAAAACAACTTTGTGTTTCGTTTAAGTAGCGCCTTAACCGTTCTCATTATCGTCCCCTCCTGTTAGCTTTTTGCCCGTTACCGCAAGGAAAACGTCGTCCATTTTGCCCTTAGTTATCTCGTAATCCTTGAAAATTTGAGGATGACACGTTATAAGGCGCGTTGCTTCTTCGGTGTCGGAAACGGATATACGGTAGGCGTCGCGAAGGGATTCAAATTCATCGGATAAAATTTTGGCCTCCCTCTCGGTTATACCGTAAAGGGTAATAAAGTCTCCCGTATATTTGTTCTTGAGTTCAAGCGGCGTTCCCTCGGCCGATATTTTACCGTTGTCGATGATAACGACGTAATCGGCATCTGCGGCCTCCTCCATATAGTGAGTCGTTAAAAACACCGTCATATTTTTTTCTTTTCTTAAAGAATAGATAACGTTCCAAAGAAGCTTTCGCGTTTGAGGATCGAGACCCGTTGTAGGCTCGTCCAGTATAAGAATTTTCGGATCATGAATAAGAGCCCTCGCAACGTCTATCCTCCTGCGCTGACCCCCCGAAAGCTTTCCGACGGTACGCTTCAAAAGCGCCCCAAAATCGAGAAGCTTCGAAAGCTCCTCCAGCCTCTTTTTAAAATCGTCTCCGGTTATTCCGTAAAGTGCGGCGCGACTTTCAAGATTATCCTTAACGGTAAGCGCCTTATCCAGAACGGAGTTTTGAAAAACAACACCGATTTTAGACTTGATGCTTTGCGTGCATTTATCAAGATCTTCTCCGTCGATCATAACGCTTCCGCCATCTTTTTCAAGCTGTGCGCAGATTATGTTTATTGTAGTTGATTTGCCTGCACCGTTAACTCCCAAAAAGGCGAACAGTTCCCCTTCCTTTACGTTAAAACTTAAATCATTGACCGCTTTAACGTCACCGAAGGTCCGTGACAAATTTTTTATTTCTATAATATTACCCATTTTCTTCCTCCTTTGTAAGAGCTTTGAAAACCTCGGTCAGCATACCGCTGACGTCGTTCATCGTAAACACACATTGCCGTTGTGCGAAAAGAACGGCTATTCCGTGAACGTAAACCGAAAGATGATTATATAAGCTTTTAGCTTTTTCTTCTTCCATACCGTAACAATTCTTCACAGTTTCAAGAACCGTGTCTGCGTTTTCGTCTCCCGCAGGGAAATAATGTGTGAAGCTGTGATTTTCTCCGCTACTCATAAAAAGAAGTTTAAACAGTTCGGGCTCGTCCGCCGCAAAACGGATGTATTCCAGTCCCGTTTCCTTAAAGGGTAACTCGCCCGAAAGCGCCCTGTTGATATAGGAAGCATAAAGCTCTTTTGCCTTCAGAATAACAGCATACTGAACCTCTTCGATACTTTGAAAGGCGGTAAAAATCGGAGCGGTTGATGCTCCGAGCTCTGCGGCAAGGCTTCGGGCGCTAAGAAAATCTATTCCGTGTTTCCGAACCATATTAAAGGCTACGGAGGTAATTTTATCCTTTGAGAATTTTACTTTCGGTGGCATTTTTCCTCCTATTAAATAACAATCGTTTTATAACACTTGTTTTATTATAAACCCTTTCTCGGTCGTTGTCAAGAAAAAAAGCATATACCGCTTAAATTTAAGCGGTATATGCTCAGACCGCTGACAAAGGTAAGTCAGCGGTCATTTTTTTGTAAAAACAGGTGAAAAATTGGGATAAATATGGTATAATAAAA
>CASFDQ010000137.1 GCA_949293385.1 uncultured bacterium
AGAGATAAAGATATAACGCTTATTTCTTACCTTAAGTCTCTTATAGAAGAAAAAACGGTGACCGATTTTGAAGATGTCGGATTTTGCTACTGGAATATTTCGGATAATCTTGCTCTGACTAAAAACGGAGCCGAATTATACGAAAATCATAAAAAATTCTATGAACATATTAAAAGCGCGGACCCTGTTTATTTATATTGGGCGGTCTCGGACGCTACTCAGAGGCTTACCCTCGAAAAAGACGGTCTGACCGACTTTTGGTGGAGCTTTTATAAAGAGGCGGTAGGCAAAAACACAAATAGTTCCGTTTGCTTTGCCGAATTTTGCGCACACAGAGCGGCGCTTTACACAAACGAAAGCCTGACCGTATCATCGTATAACTTTGATTTCGCAAAACGAAGCTTTGAAGATTTTCTTAAAAATACCGAAGGTGCCGCCGAATACGGCTTTTATAAAGCGATCTATCTGTCGCTGATCTCAAGGTTTTCTAACATAGATAACCGTGAGCTTACAGATATCTGCAGAAGCCTTTTCGAAAACCTTTCCGCGCCCAAGACGCAAAACGAATTTTTGGCAGGGGAGTGGAAAAGCTTTATAACCCCCTTCGATAAAAGAAGGCAGGGCGTAGTCGGAATAACCTCGGCAGTAAACGCGCTTATTTACCAAGGAAATACCGAAGACGCTAAAGCCTTGTACCAAAACGCTAAAGAAGCGGGCCTTCCTCAAAATCGCTATATCGAATCGAGATTAAAGTAGTTTTTACGAAAGGAATTTTATCAGATCGTCGGATTTATTGCTAGATATGTCGATAAGGAAAGCGAAATATTCAAACTTGCCGTCCGCATTGCGAACGAGGCGATCGAAGCTCTTTCGCCTGGAGAGATCAAAGATATGCATACCTGCGCCTGCTATATGCGAATGGCAGAGCTTTTCGAAAAAAGGGGACGCTGCCGAATATATTGCCTAAATACTCAGCTTGCCGACGGCTCCTGGAATATCGGCTGGAGCTGGGGCGGCAATTATCCTGACGAATGGGCCATCAGTAAAAACTGGTGGAAGGGTCAATGGATAATTCAGAATCTGCTTTATTTAAAGGGATTCGGAAGATTATAAAGTTCTGAGTAAGTAGTATAATAAGAACAAAAGGTTAAAACGTGGATATATACCGAGAACGAATCGAAAACTTCGTTCTTTTTTTGCGCTGAAAACAACCGACGGTTGATTTTTGTAAAATTTACCTCGATTGAAAACAACCGAGCGTTGTGTTATTATTAAGATGACGAAAGCGCTTTCGATTTTTTAACGGAGGTAATTTTATGATTATAGGACAGAATATTGCCGAGCTCAGAAAGCAAAAGGGAATCCGTCAGGAGGAGCTCGCAAGGTTTGTCGGCGTTACGGCTCAGGCGGTCTCTAAATGGGAAAACGGGGGAGTCCCCGATACCGAGCTTCTTCCGAATATTGCGGAATTTTTCGGTGTCTCGATCGACGATTTGTTCGGAGTTAAGGGCAAAAAATCAGTATCCCTTCTGGATATGATACTCGACGATATCGTAAACACAGGGGAGGAAAACCGAATAGACCGAGCCTTCGAGCTCTGCTGGATGATCCAGCAGTCGATGTACGGAACGATACTGTCCGACCCCGAAAGATTCAAGGAGGAAGCGGCCTCCCACGGGGAGAAGGATCAGGTCTATTCTCAGGCGATTTTTGATTCGGGTTATACCGAAATGGGACTTTTTAACCGTATGAAATACTTTTTGGTCGTCCCCGAGGCAAAGGACAAGGAGCTCGCATTGCTCGGTGGAATAGATTATCCCGAGCTTTTCGCCGTTTTATCGGACAGAGAGCTTTTCAGTACCCTTGTTTTTCTTTATAAACGGGAAAGCAAAAACTCTTTTACCGAAAGCCTTATTACAAAAGAACTCGGTCTCTCGCCCGAAAAAGCAAAAGAGATCATTTCTAAACTTCTGAGTTTAAAAATTATTTATAAAAGCGTAGCCGATATCGACGACCAAGCGGTCGAAATATACAGCTTTATCCCGAGACCCTCCTTTGTTTCAATGCTCATCTTTGCAAGAGAGATGATAGATATTCCGAACAATTTTTATGTCAACAACCAAGGCCGAAGAAAGCCTTATTTGAAATAGGCAACCACTTTGGGGGAGGGGCTCTGCTCCTCCCGAGGAAAATGAGACGGAGATAAACGGTTATTCTCAATATATAATATACGCCGATAGATTTTTTCGGAACAGCGTTACCCCTTCCGTCGCCTACGGCGCCACCTTCCCCTATACCATAGGGGAAGGCTGCGTTTTATCGTAGCCGTGTTTCTTTTATAAAAAACAAGTTTGCTATTATACAGCATTTAGGAGATTTCCGCACGGAAGTCTTCTATTTTTTTGCAAAAATTTAGGGCTGCCTCACTTCTTTAGTGAGACAGCCCCTTTTGTAAATTATGTCAAATGTAAAAAGGCGTTTCTCAATAATTGACAGAGTTGGAATTTTTATTTATATTCTTTAATAATAAGGCGTGCTTTTCCCTGAACGAAAGCGGATATGGGAAGGTATATCAGTCCTCCAACCTGATTGAAGCAACGCTTGTCAGGGTCAACGCATAAAGGCACGTCTGCTTCTATTGTGAGCATTTTGTCGATATTTACAATACGCTTGTCTTCGGAAAAGGTTACGTTACTGCTTTTTTTGCAAACGATGGGTAGATTGTAAACACCGTTTTTACATTCTAAATCAATATCAACAGAATTTTCGTTGACGGTATATTTTGCCTGCCAGTCAGATGAGGTTGCGCAAATCTCCGTTTCCCTGACGGTCAATTCAACGTCATCATACAGACATCCCATTTTGCCGTTTATAATAAATTGAGCGGTCATGCATTCTGTTGCGTCTGCACTGCGCAAATACTGTTGATTTAAAGGCTCGGTTGGCACGTATCTTGCAGAGGTAGCCGCACAAACTATACCGTATTCCTTGTGATAAAGAAGATTTAATGAACCGCCGCTGTTTTCCGTATACTCGGGTAAATATCTTGTGTGGGCGGCGGAAACAGTTGCACGGAATGAACCGTTGGAAACAAGCACCAGTTTACCGTTCTGATACGTTTTAACTTTGTTTTCTGATTCAAAAGGCAGAGGCTCGAAAGGTGCGTCTGTTACGTTCTTTGCGCAGATCAACGAGGCTAATGCTTTTGCGTGGGTAAAGGTGTGGTGAAGGCAGGTCGGTTCGTTTATCTCGTGCGCCATAGGCATTGCAAGAAGACCGTTATGTGTACATTTTTCATAAAGTGATAAGACCTTTTCACAGGCATTGGCAAACATAGGGTCGTCAAGTACCAAAGCAAGACCTTCAATAAGTCCGTCACTCGTTCTACTTCCCCAATAGGTCCATTTGTTGTGACGGCTTCCGAAGCTGTTATCAATGGCTCCGTCAGGCAGTAAAAATGCCAGATGGTCGCGAAGCCTTGCACGGATGAAATCGGTATAATCACCCGTCAGGTCGGCATAACGAAGCAGAAGGGGAATGGATTCTTCAAGATTATAACCAAGATCAATGGTATGACATCCGTCATCAGCTTCCATTGGATAGCCTTCCCCGAATAAAAGACCGTTTGCGTCAAAGCGTTCAAGGACGTTATTTATCCAATATTTTGATTTTTCGTAATATTCAACGTTATCCGTCAACCTCCATGCCATTGCAAGCAACGTGGCAATTCCACAGTAGTAATTGGTCACGGGATGAAAATGAGGATTTTGTTCCACCGTCATAAAGACGTCTGCCATACGGACGAAAATAGACATCCATTTGTTTTTGTATTTTGTGGGAAGAACGTCACCGAAGTTGTATATTGCCTCACCCATAGACATTGCGGAAAAAGCACTTGTGCCGTACCAGCGGTTACCTACGTCGTTGTACCATATTTTGCTTTCGGTCTGGAGATTGTATTCCGACCAGTCAATCAGCTTGTCGGCTTGCTCTAAATACGTTTCGTCCTGAGTTTCTGCCCAAAGCATGGTAAGAGGGAAGCAAAGGTCGGCTATTCTTCCGTGAATAACGTGGCAGGCAGGACATAAAAGAGCGTTGTTTGTATAGGGGGTTGCAGTTTTTACCTGATAGGAAAGAAGTGTGTCACACCATTCCTTTAATAACTTTTTTGCTCGTTCTTGCATAATTGTACTCCTTAATTTTTGTTGTTTTTTTATTATAATTTGAAAATATCAAAGGCACAATTGACGATAATCCCAAAGTATTGTATAATCGTACCAAGGAGTGACAGTGATGAATATTGGTGAATACTTATCTGTAAGGGTGGTAAATGCCGACCCTATATCAAACGTTAATTATATGGCTAATAATGCAGGTTTTCAGATGGACGCGCACGCACATCCGTTCTATCATATAAACCGCATAATGGAGGGAACCGTAACTATTGAAATAGGCGGAAAGATTTTTAAAGCCGATGCAGGCTGTACCGTGGTCTTGCCACCTGAGCAACCCCATTTTTTATATAGCACCGAAGGATATAAGCAAATAGGAATTGACGTGGAGTGTGTTGACGATTCAAGGGGAATTTATTCTGAGATAGACGCTCTTTGCAACGGCTTTTTAATAAAAAAGATTCCAATGATGGTTTATACGGCTAATGAGATAATGGAAAGAATGCGCGCAATTTTAAAAAATCCCACAAAAGGAAATATTATGCGGGCGTTAAATATAGCAGAGGGGCAGATACTTGATCTTTTAGAGGTGTTAAGAAAGGAAAACGACGATAACTTTCAGGAGCAATTTACGGAAATGCTTTCAAAATACGTGCCTTGGGAGTTGTCCCTTGCGGATATATGCCGTATTCTTGGCATCAGCAGAACACAACTTGAACGAAAATCAAAAAATGCCTTTGGTTGCGGTGTATCTGAATACTGCGCTCGTATAAGATTTTCTACCGTTTGCAATTTACTTAAATCAGATATGACTCTTGAAGCTATTGCAGAAAAAACGGGTTTTTACGATGCCTGCCATCTGTCAAGATTTTTTTCATTAAGAGCGGGAATCACACCTGGGCAATACCGTAAGATCATGGGGTGAGCACCAACATAAAAAATATTGCGATTGAGTAGGTTGTGTGTTATAATGCATAAGGAATAATATTCAGGCGGTGAATAAACGAAAAAGCATCTGATTCCCGAATGCGGGAATTTTTATAAGGCAAATCTCCATACTCACAGTACGGTGTCTGATGGCTTGCTTACTCCAAAGGAACTAAAGGAGCGGTACAAGGAAAAGGGGTACAGTATTCTTGCCTATGCCGATCACGAATTACTTGTTGACCATTCCGACCTTGATGATGAGGAGTTTCTCACACTTAGGCTCGTATTATGAAACTCATTGTACAAAGGATTATGATTTCGAATTTCAAAAAGACAGTACCTTTACTGATGATACCGTTTTAACAGTTGCAGTTTGCAAAGCAATATTAAATAATCCTGATACTATTACCCGTTGGAATCTTCAAAAAAGAGGCCTGGAGTATGCAGGTCAGTTTCGCCAATATTATTCTTATTATCCACATGCCGGATTTGGCAATATGTTCTCGGAGTGGGCAAGGTCTGATACATATAAGTAAGATACTAAACTAATGACAAATATAAGCATATTTTAGAGAAAGAGCCGCGATCTTCGCGGCTCTTTAATATTTTCCTTTGCTATTATATAACTTTTGTGGTAAAATAATATGAAATATAATTTTTAGCGAATACTCGGAGGAAATTTATGGCACTGACCGAAATAGTAATCAAAGGAGCTAAGGAGCATAACCTTAAAAACGTCGACCTTAAAATACCAAGGGACAAGCTTATCGTTTTTACCGGACTTTCGGGTTCGGGAAAATCCTCTTTAGCCTTCGACACTATCTACGCCGAGGGTCAGCGCCGATATATGGAATCCCTTTCCTCCTACGCACGTCAGTTTTTGGGTCTTATGGAAAAGCCCGACGTCGAATCTATCGACGGACTTTCTCCCGCCATATCCATCGACCAGAAGACTACCTCCAAAAACCCCCGTTCGACCGTAGGAACGGTAACCGAAATATACGACTATCTCCGTCTTCTCTATGCCCGCGTCGGAACGCCTCACTGTCCTGTCTGCGGTAAGGAAATCAATCAGCAGACCACCGATCAGATAGTAGATAAGGTTTTAAAGCTCGAAGAGGGAACCAAGATTCAGATCCTCGCACCTATAGTTAAAGGCCGCAAGGGAGAGCACACAAAGGAGCTTGCCTCTGCACGAAAATCGGGCTTTTCAAGAGTTCGTATCGACGGAAACGTTTACGACCTTTCGGAAGAAATTAAAATAGAGAAGAATAAGAAGCACTTTATCGAAATTATAATCGACCGTCTTGTCGTTAAGGAGGAAATACGAAGCCGCCTTTCCGACAGCGTTGAAACCGCCGCGGGACTTTCCGATGGCATTGTTCAGGTTGACGTTATCGGTGGGGAAGAGCTTCACTTTTCACAGTCTTATGCCTGCGAGGAGCACGGTATAAGTATGCCCGAGCTTACCCCCGCTATGTTCTCATTTAACTCTCCCTTCGGCGCCTGCCCGACCTGCTCGGGACTCGGCGTATTTATGAAGCTTGATACCCGCCTTATTATCGCCGACGAGGAAAAATCTCTTATCGACGGAGCTATTCACGCTTCGGGCTGGGGGGTAAATTCCTGGTTTGCGCCTAATTCGGGAACTATCGCAACAATGTACTACGAGGGCCTCGCGAAGCACTACGGCTTCGATATAAATACCCCATTCAGTCAGCTTTCCGAGGAGGCCCGAAACGCCGTCCTGTACGGTACGGGTGATACCAAGATCGAGCTTCACCGCTCAAGCGAATGGGGCGGCGGAAAGTATTTTGCGACCTTTGAGGGTGTTGTAAATAACCTTGAACGCCGCTATAAAGAAACCAAGAGCGATTGGGCTCGTGCCGAGATCGAGACCTATATGAATGAGTGTAATTGCCCCGACTGTAAGGGTGCGAGACTCCGTCCCGAGTCTTTGGCCGTAACCGTCGGCGGTAAAAACATAAAAGATCTCTGCGATATGTCTATAACCGACGAGCTTGCTTTTATCGAAGGCGTGGATCTCGGTGTGAAAAATTCGCAGATCGCGAAGCCTATCTTTAAGGAGGTAAAGGCCCGACTGAGCTTCCTTAAAAACGTCGGACTCGATTATCTCTCCCTTTCCCGTTCTGCGGGAACCCTTTCGGGCGGAGAGAGTCAGCGTATCCGTCTCGCGACCCAGATGGGCTCGGCTCTCACCGGCGTTCTTTATATCCTCGACGAACCCAGCATCGGCCTTCATCAGAGGGATAACGAAAAGCTTATAGAAACCCTTAGGCATCTTCGCGATCTCGGTAATACCCTTATCGTCGTTGAACACGATGAGGATACTATGCGCGCCTCCGATTATATCGTCGATATCGGACCGGGTGCGGGTATTCACGGCGGAGAGATCGTCTTTGCGGGTACCCTTCCCGAGCTCGAAAAATGCGATAACTCCATAACCTCCGACTATCTTACGGGTCGAAAAAAGATAAGCATTCCCGAAAAGCGCAGAAAGGGAAGCGGAAACTCCCTGATCGTTAAGGGTGCCGCCGAGAATAACCTTAAAAATATAACCGTCAAAATACCTCTCGGCTGTTTCGTAAGCGTTACGGGAATTTCGGGATCGGGTAAATCCTCCCTCGTAAACGATATTCTTTATAAGCATCTTGCCGCAAAGCTCAACCGCGCCAAAACCTTCCCCGGTAGGTTTAAAACCATCGAGGGATTAGAGCATCTCGACAAGGTCATCGATATAAGTCAGTCTCCTATCGGTCGAACCCCCCGTTCAAACCCCGCTACCTATATCGGAGTATTTAACGACATCCGCGACCTTTTTGCCTCTACCAAGGACGCAAAGGCCAAGGGTTATTCCGCGGGACGCTTCTCCTTTAACGTTAAGGGAGGACGGTGCGAGGCCTGCGAGGGCGACGGAATTATAAAGATCGCTATGCACTTTTTGCCCGATATATACGTTCCCTGTGAGGTCTGCGGAGGAAGCCGATATAACCGCGAGACCCTTAGCGTTAAGTATAAGGGCAAAAGCATTTACGACGTTTTGGAGATGACGATTGAGGAAGGTATGAACTTCTTCGAGCCTATCCCTAAAATTCACCGCAAGCTAAAGACCCTTTTCGACGTAGGCCTCGGCTACGTTAAGATAGGTCTGCCTGCTACGACCCTTTCGGGCGGCGAAGCGCAGCGTGTAAAGCTTGCTGCGGAGCTTTCTAAAAGAGGAACGGGTAAGACCATTTATATTCTCGACGAGCCTACTACGGGACTTCATACCGCCGACGTTCACCGTCTGCTCGACGTCCTTGACCGCCTTGTGGATCAGGGCAATACCGTTCTGGTCATTGAGCATAATCTCGACGTTATCAAGACCTCCGATTATATAATCGATTTAGGTCCAGAAGGCGGAGATAGGGGAGGTACCGTTGTCTGTATGGGAACCCCCGAGGAGGTTGCCGCCTGTGAGGAGTCCTATACGGGACAGTTTATTAAAAGACTTCTCTGAGTTCATATATTTTTAACCAATATAACAAAACCAAGTGTTATACTGTGAGGTGAGATATTGTTTGGCTATATAAGGGCCTGTAAGCCCGAACTTCGAATGAAGGAATACGAGCTTTATAAGGCGGTATACTGTTCCCTTTGTAAAAAGCTCGGAAAAAACTACGGTATTTTTGCCCGTTTTACCTTAAGCTACGATTTCACCTTTTTAGCGCTTTTAAAGATGTCGCTTAATGATAAGTGCTTTAATATTAAACGTAAGGCCTGTACCTGTAACCCTCTTAAAAAGTGCAACTATTTAAGCGATATGTCCGACCTCGATATGCCGTCGGCCGCCGCAATGATCCTGCTTTACTATAAACTGCTGGATAATATCTCCGACGAAAAAGGCTTTAAGCGTTTTAAATACCGTATTATAAAGCCCTTCTTTTCTTCGGCCTATAAAAAGGCTAAAAAGGAATACGGAGAGCTTGATAATATAGTTTGCGATTATATAAATGCGCAGAATAAGCTGGAAAACGAAAACTGCGATAATATAGATGCCGCCGCCGAGCCAACCGCCCTTATGATGTCTAAAATGCTTGAAACGCTGTCTGACGATGAGCTTACCAAGCGTTGTTTAAACAGGGTGGGCTACTGTATAGGCCGCTATATCTATATTCTCGATGCGGCCGTCGATCTTCCCGAGGATATAAAACGAGGAAGATATAACCCTCTTAAAAGTAATGCGGACGACCCCGATTATATGAAAAATTTCATCGCTGTGCAGCTAAACATAAATATTGCTGAGGCCGCAAAGGCCTATGAGCTTATTGATATTAAAAAATTTAAAAATATCCTTGATAATCTGATCTACCTCGGACTTCAGGATACCTTTAAAAAGGAGTTAAAGATATGAGAGACCCCTATGAGATACTCGGCGTATCGCGAGATGCGACTGACGAGGAAATTAAAAACGCATACCGTCAGCTTGCCCGAAAGTATCACCCCGACAATTATGCAAACAACCCGCTTTCAGATCTTGCAAGCGAGAAAATGAAGGAGATAAACGAGGCCTACGACGAGATCGTCAACTCCCGTAAAGGAGGAAGCTCTTCGGGCCGTTCCTCTTCAAATAATCCCGTCTACGCCAAAATACGTACCCTTATATCAAACAACCGTCTCGACGAGGCGCAAAGGGAGCTTGATTCCTTTTCAACCGCCGATCGCGACGCCGAATGGTATTTTTTAAGCGGCTCTGTACTTTATAAGCGCGGATGGTATTCAAACGCATATTCCGCATTTACCACCGCCGTTAATAAAGATCCGAGCAACCCCGAATACCGTCAGGCACTCAATATGATGCAGCGTCAGGGCTCGGGCAGCTACAGCGGCCCCTACCGTTCGGGCGGAAATATGGGAGGCTCCTGCTCGGCCTGCGATCTCTGTCAGGGTCTTATCTGCGCCGATTGTTGCTGTGAATGTATGGGCGGAGACCTTATATCCTGCTGCTGATAGAGGTAATCAAGTTGAAAAACACAGGTAAAACAGCCTTTTGTGCTATGATGGCGGCGTTGGCTTCGTCCATAATGCTCGTCTCCTTCTTTCCGTATCTTACCTACGCCGTTCCCGCCGTGGCCGGACTTTTTATAATGGTCGCGGTGATCGAGACGAATATAAAATGGGCGCTTGTGACCTACGTCGTTTCGGCCGTTATAACCTTTCTTATGGCTGAATCCGAAGCCAAAATGCTTTACGTACTTTTCTTCGGATATTATCCGATCTTAAAATCGGTGTTCGAGCGTACGAAGAGCCGAATTCTCGAATATATACTTAAATTTGCCGTGTTTAATGCGGCCGTTCTGGTGACATATCTGCTGTTAGCTCCGATAATGGGCTTTTCGGTGGAAGATTTCGGAGAATTCGGAAAGTATTCGGCTATCGTGCTTCTTTTCGGCGCAAATATCGTTTTTCCTATATACGATATGGCCGTATCACAGATGGCGCAGTTCTATATGATGCGTGTTCATCCGTCGGTAAAACGGATATTTAAGTAATATAGCTTGAGGTAGAAATGAAAAAAACTGTTGCGATAGTCGGTGGCGGCGCCGCAGGACTTATGGCGGCCTGCGCGGCGGCTGAAAACGGAAACGGGGTAATACTCTTTGAGAGGAATTCCCGTCCCGCACGTAAGGTTATGATAACGGGCAAGGGTCGCTGTAACGTCACGAATAACTGCGATACCGAGACCTTTATGCGAAATACCCCCCACGGTTCCCGATTTATGTATTCGGCTATAAACGCTTTCTCTGCCGAAGATACGATGAATTTTTTTGAAGGCAGGGGAGTACCGCTTAAAACCGAAAGAGGAAACCGCGTCTTTCCCGTCTCCGACAAGGCGGTCGATATCGTCGACGCTCTCGTGGATTCGGTAAAAAAGCTTGATGTAAAAATAGTAAATATGAGGGTTACCGACCTTATTTGCGAAAACGGTAAAATAGTCGGAGTTACCTGTGAAAACGGTAAGGATTTCTCGGCCGATCGTGTGATAGTTGCCACGGGCGGTATGTCCTATCCCGTAACCGGCTCGACGGGTGACGGCTATAGAATGGCCGAAAGGCTCGGTCATACCGTGACCGAGCTTCGTCCCTCTATCGTCCCGATAATGACAAAAGAAAGCTTTTGTTCAAGGCTTTGCGGTCTGTCCCTTAAGAACGTGACCCTTTCTCTTTATGAAGAGGGGAAGAAAAAGCCACTGTTTTCGGAGCTTGGAGAAATGATGTTTACCGATTTCGGTATTACCGGCCCGCTCGTGCTTTCGGCGTCTGCATACGTTAATAAAGCCCCCGAGCTTTATAATATAAAGATAGATTTAAAGCCCGCTCTTGATACCGACGCTCTGGATAAACGTATCCTACGGGATTTTTCGACCGAGCCTAATAAGGATTTTATAAACTCCCTCGACGCTCTGCTTCCAAAACGACTGATTTCGGTTATCGTAAACTTAAGCGGTATTGAACCGAGAAAAAAGGTCAACAGCATAACCCGCGAGGAACGTTCTCGGCTTGTAAACGTTATAAAAGGCCTTTCCTTAAGCGTTCTGCGTCTGCGTCCGATAGAGGAAGCCGTGGTTACAAGCGGCGGTATCTCTCTTAAGGAAATAAACCCCGCTACTATGGAATCGAAGCTTATAAGCGGACTCTATTTTGCGGGAGAAATAATCGACGTCGACTGTTTTACGGGCGGCTTCAATCTTCAAACTGCTTTTTCAACCGGCTATCTTGCCGGAATTTCGGTATAAATGAGGAGAAATGAATATGATAAACGTTGCAATTGACGGTCCTGCAGGCGCAGGAAAAAGCTCTCTTTCCCGCCTTCTTGCCAAGAAACTGGAGTACATATACGTTGATACGGGAGCTCTTTACCGCGCCGTAGGTCTTAAGTTTTCAAAGCTCGGCTTTACTACCGAACTCTACGGAGATATTGCCGCTGTTTTAGCCGACACCACTCTCGACATCCGCTTTATCGACGGATCACAGAGGGTATTTCTCGACGGAAACGACGTCTCCGACGATATAAGGACGCCTGCTGCGTCGATGATGGCGTCGGCCGTTTCGGCTAAGCCTGAGGTAAGGGCATTTCTTCTCGATATGCAAAGAGATCTTGCCAAAAGAAATAACGTCGTTATGGACGGAAGAGATATCGGTACGGTGGTTCTTCCCGACGCCGACGTTAAGATCTTTTTAACCGCCGACGTTGAGGTAAGAGCCGAACGCCGCCTTAAGGAGCTTCTTGAAAAGGGAGAGAAGGTTACCTTTGAAGAGGTTCTTGAGGATATGAAGGTTCGCGACTACAACGACTCACACCGTGATATCGCCCCCTTAAAGCAGGCCGACGACGCCGTTTTAGCCGACACCTCCAAGCTCGATTTCGAAGGTTCTTTAAATCTTCTTTTAAGTATCGTTCAGAAAGGTATCGGTGCGTAAATGTCTGCTTTTTATCGAGTAATTAAAATAATTATAACTCCTATATTCAGATGGCTTTTACCCGTTAAGATTGTAGGTCTCGAAAATCTTCCGAAGGAAGGCGGTTTTATTCTCGCCTCTAATCATACCTCTATTTCCGACCCTATTTTTATGATAGCCAACTTTAAGCGTCAGGTTCATTTTATGGCAAAAGCCGAGCTTTTTAAGAATTGGCTTTTCCGTGCCGTGCTTACACGTCTAGGGGCCTTTGCGGTCGAAAGAGGAAAGGGGGATATGTCGGCTATTCGCCACGCCGAGGAACTTATTCGCGACGGAAAGATCCTTGGCATCTTCCCCGAAGGTACAAGGTACGCAGAAGGAGCCCCTCGAAAGGCGAAGTCCGGAGTAGCTTATATTGCAATGGACACAAAATCCGATATTCTTCCCGTAAGCGTGTACCGCGAGGGTAAGTATAAGATCTTTAAAAAGACGACTATCCGTATAGGCGAGCTTATAAAATATGAGGATCTCATCGATCCCGAGCTTGCCGACAGAGCGAATCTTAAAAAAATAGTCGATAGAGTAACTTCCTCTATTACTGAGCTTTGGGAGATGAAGCATTGAAAATAACTCTCGCAAAAACCGCGGGCTTCTGCTTTGGCGTAAAACGTGCCGTCGATACCGTTTACGAGCTTATCGAAAAGGGTGAAAAGGTATGTACCCTCGGTCCTATTATTCATAATCCTCAGATGGTAGCCGATCTGGAGGACAGGGGAGTAAGAGTCGTAAACGATGTAGACGAGGCAAAGAATGACGAGACCCTTGTTATCCGTTCCCACGGAGTACCCGAAGAGGTAATACTTAAGGCCAAACGAACGGGTGTAAAAACGGTAGACGCTACCTGCCCCTTCGTTTCGAAGATCCACGGAATAGTAAAAGAAGCCTCGGCGGAGGGGAAAACTATCCTTGTTGCGGGTGACCCGATGCATCACGAGGTCATAGGTATCGTTGGTCACTGCGAAGGCAGGGTTTTTGTCTTCGAAAGTGACGAAGCCCTCGAGAAGCTTCTCGAAAATCATCCAGAACTAGCCGAAGAACCCCTTTGCGTGGTGTCTCAAACCACCTTTAATGAAAAAATTTGGAAAAAATCCGAAAAAATTTTAAAAAAATACTGTACAAATCAAAGTATTTTTGGTACAATATGTAACGCTACATCTATGCGGCAGTCGGAAGCGATCGATCTTGCGCAAAAAAATGACGTAATGATCGTTGTCGGCGGAAGGCATAGCTCAAATACCGTAAAACTCTATGACGTCTGTAAGCTCTACTGTGATAAAACCTATCATATTGAGACGGCCGACGAGCTGGAGTCTTGCTTTTTTGAAAATGCCGAAACGGTAGGTGTAGTTGCAGGGGCATCGACTCCTGCGGCAATTATTAAGGAGGTTATTAAAACCATGACAGAAATTTTAAATCCGGTAGAAGAACAGGCCGAGGTAACAGAAGTTGTTCAGAAGTCCTTTGAGGAAATGACAGACGAAGAGGCGTTTGAGTCTTCCCTCGACAGTCTCAATTACGACAAGAAGGTTAAGGGTGTTGTTGTAAAGGTAACCCCTTCCGAGATTTTAGTTGATTATAATAGAGGCCTTACCGGTTACGTAAGTGCTGATGAATATTCATACGATCGTAACGTCGACCTTACTAAGGAAGTTAAGGAAGGAGACGTTCTCGACCTTATCATTATGCGTACCGACGATATGGAAGGAACCGCAATGCTTTCCAAGCGCCGCTACGATGCCATCGCAGGCTGGGATACCGTAGTCGCTGCTAAGGAATCCGGAGAGATCCTTACCGGAACCGTTTCCGAGGTCGTTAAGGGCGGCGTAGTCGTTACCGCCGCAGGTGTTCGCGTATTTATCCCCGCTTCTCAGGCTACCCTTTCGAGAAACGACTCTCTCGACGAACTGAACGGAACCGAAGTTTCCTTCCGCATTATCGAGATCGGACGCAGAAGAAGAGTTATCGGCTCTATCCGCTCAGTTCTCCGCGAGCAGAGAAAAGAAGAAATGGCTAAATTCTGGGAGGAGATCAACGTCGGCGACCGCTTCACCGGTACCGTTAAGTCTCTCACCAGCTACGGCGCTTTCGTAGATCTCGGCGGAGTCGACGGAATGGTTCACGTTTCCGAGCTTTCTTGGCAGAGGATCAAGAATCCCTCTGAGGTCGTTTTAGTAGGCGATTCTATCGACGTTTACGTTAAGGCGATCGACAAGGAAAAGAAGAAGATCTCCCTCGGCTACAAGAAGGAAGACGAGAATCCTTGGACCATCTTCAACAACACCTATAAGGTTGACGACGTTGCTAAGGTAACCATCGTCAGCATGACCACCTATGGCGCATTCGCTCGTATTCTCCCCGGCGTTGACGGCCTTATCCACATCTCTCAGATCGCCGATAAGCACGTTGCTAAGCCTCAGGACGAGCTTACCGTAGGTCAGGAGGTCGACGCAAAGATCACCGCTATCGACGACGAGAAGAAGCGTGTAAGCCTTTCTATCCGTGCTCTTATCGAGCCCGAGGTTAAGGAAGAGGTTGCAGAAGAGTCTGCAGAGAACGAAGTTGTTGATACCGCATCCGAAGAGGAAGTTGTAGTCAGCGAGGCCGTTCTTGAAGAAACTGCCGAATAATTAAATCTCCCGAGCTTTCGTAGTAAAGCTCGGGAATTTGTTTTTTTAAAGTTAAAAAAAACACTTGACTTTTTTAAGGTTTGGTGATAAAATAGTCAAGCCGCATATTGGAGGCTTATTAAAGTTGCCGTTTTGGCACGCCTTCTGTAGCGAGACTTATATTAAGGCAGGTGCCAAAGAAATGTACGCTATTATCGAAGCAGGCGGAAAGCAGTATCGCGTAGAAGAGGGCGACTTCATCTATGTAGAAAAGCTCGACGCTGAAGAGAACTCCGAGGTCGTTTTTGACAAGGTCGTTGCTGTTAAAAAGACCGCCGCCCTCAAGGTTGGAAAGCCCTACGTTAAGGATTCTACCGTTAAGGGAACCGTAGTTAAGAACGGTAAGGGCAAGAAGATCACCGTCTTCACCTACAAGCCCAAGAAGGGTTGTGCCCGCAAGATGGGTCATAGACAGCCCTACACCAAGGTACAGATCACCGAGATCGTATAATTAAAACTATGACTGTTGTCAAATTGTCCAAGAACGGTTTTAACCTTAAAGGACATTCTACCGCTGACGCAGAAGACGAGATCGGAAAGTTGGTTTGCGCAAGTATTTCCTCCGCCGCATATCTTACGGTCAATACTATAACCGACGTTATCGGCGATAATGCGGAAATCGATATAGACGACGGAAAAATGGTTGTAAAGCTATCTTCTGTTTCTAAAGAGACCGCGAATCTTCTTAAAGGCTTCAAGCTTCATTTGCTTCAGCTGAGTGAGCAGTATCCAGACTGCATAAAAGTAATTTCGGAGGTGTAATCATGTTAAAGATTAACATTCAGTTATTCGCCCATAAAAAAGGTATGGGTTCTACCAAGAACGGCCGTGACAGTGAGTCTAAGCGTCTTGGTGTAAAGCGTGCCGACGGACAGTTCGTTCTCGCCGGAAACATCCTTGTTCGTCAGAGAGGAACCAAAATTCATCCCGGTAACAACGTTGGAATCGGTTCTGACGATACCTTATTCGCTCTTATCGACGGAAAGGTTAAGTTCGAGCGTGTAGGCCGCGACCGCAAGCAGGTCAGCATTTACGCTGTAGAGCAGTAATTAACTTTTTAAAGCTCGGCTCCTGCCGAGCTTTATTTCTTATAATACTAAAACGGAGGTGACAAAATGTTTGTCGATATTGCAAAAATTCATTGAAAAGCAGGCGACGGCGGAAACGGTGCCGTATCCTTCAGAAGAGAAAAATACGTAGCCGCCGGTGGTCCCGACGGAGGTGACGGCGGTAAAGGCGGAGATATAGTTTTCGTTGCTGACGATAACCTTTCGACCCTTGCCGATTTCAGATATAAGCGTAAATACGTCGCTGAGCAGGGCGCTAACGGCGGAACCTCCCGCTGTACGGGAAAGAGCGCAAAAAATCTTGTAATATCGGTTCCTCGCGGAACCCTTATTAAGGATGCCGAAACGGGAAGAATTATTGCCGATATCTCTTCCGACGAGCCTACCGTCATCGCCAAAGGCGGAAACGGCGGCTGGGGAAATATGCATTTTTCTACCGCTACCCGTCAGGTTCCCCGTTTCGCAAAGGCGGGAAATCCGGGAGAAGAACTCGACGTTACCTTGGAACTTAAGCTTCTTGCCGACGTAGGACTTATCGGTTTTCCGAACGTCGGAAAATCTACCTTGGTTTCGGTCGTCAGCGAAGCAAAGCCCAAGATCGCAAACTATCATTTTACGACCCTTACCCCCGTTCTGGGTGTTGTTCGTATGGGCGAAGGCTCCTCCTTCGTTATGGCCGATATTCCGGGACTCATAGAGGGTGCAGGAGAGGGAGTAGGCCTCGGTCACGAGTTTTTACGTCACGTTGAGCGCTGCAGACTGCTGCTTCACGTTATCGATGTTTCGGGAAGCGAAGGACGAGACCCTATCGAAGATTTTAATACTATAAATAACGAGCTTAAGGTCTTTAGTGAAGAGCTTAGCGAGCGTCCTCAGATCGTTGTCGGCAACAAATGCGATCTTGCCGAGGAGGAAAAGATCGAAGAGCTTAAGGCCTATTTTTCCGAAAAAGGCTTGGCATTTTTCCCGATAATGGCTCCTATAAACGAGGGTACCGACGAGCTTATAAACTACGTTGCGGCCGAGCTTGCTAAGCTCCCCGAGATCAAAATTTACGAGCCCGATCCGATTCCCGAAAGAGAGCTTATTCCCGAAACGAATCGCCGTAGCTTCACGCTGGACGTTTTAGACGGCGTCTACGTTATCGATAACGCTCCATGGCTTCTTAAAATTCTCGAGACCGTCGACCCCGAGGACTACGAATCGCTTCAGTATTTTCAGCGCACCCTGCAGGACAGCGGTATCATTCAGGCCCTCGTTAACGCAGGTGTTCAGGACGGCGATATTGTAAGCGTATACGATATCGAGTTCGAGTTTGTATCGTAGGTGACTTTGATGGATGTAAATTTACTGAGTCCCGGCGCCCTTGCCTTTGTGGGAGACGCCTATTACGGACTATTGGTCCGCGAAAAGCTTGCCGAAATAAACCGTCCTTCGGGAGAGCTTCACGCTCTTTCGGTCAGACTCGTTAAGGCGGGTGCTCAGGCGTCCGCTTTTAAGATTATCGAAAGCGAGCTTTCCGAAAAGGAGCTTTCGGTTTATAAAAGGGGAAGAAACGCTCATGTTAATTCTATCCCCAAAAACGCAAGCGTCAGAGAATATCATAGCGCAACCGGCCTCGAGACCCTGTTCGGCTACCTTCATTTGTCGAAGCAGGACGAAAGGGCAGAGGAGCTTTTTAAGATCATTTGGGAAACTTGTGAGAAAGGTGAGTAAATTATGGATCTGAAAATTAAAAAACTTGCAGAAAATGCGGTTATCCCTACCTACGGCTCGGAATATGCCGCAGGGGCCGATCTTTATTCCTGCGAAGGAGAGCTTACCTTTGCTCCGGGAGAGACCAAAATGGTTCACACCGGCCTTGCAATGCAGATTCCCGTCGGCTACGTCGGCCTCGTCTATGCCCGTAGCGGAATCGCTTCAAAAAGAGGGCTTGCCCCCGCTAATAAGGTAGGAGTAGTCGATTCCGATTATCGCGGCGAAGTTATGGTCGCTCTTCATAATCATTCGAGTGAATCGCAGACTATAGCCGCAGGCGAGCGTATCGCTCAGATGGTCATAGCGCCCTATCTTACGGTAAACTACGTCGAAACCGATACTTTAGACGACACCGACCGCGGTACGGGCGGCTTTGGTTCAACGGGAACAAAATAAAACTTTAAACGGCCGTCTCATCGAGACGGCCGTTTTTTATAAAATTACCTTGTATTCAAGGACACAAAACTCGGCTTCTACCGTTAAATGTGTAAGTTTTTCAAGCTTTTGCTGATCTTCTCTTGAGGTTTTATAATAATACGGAGTCATTAAAAACAGATTTTCAATATCCTCGTTACTTTCAAGCTCAATTCCGTATTTAACCTCTTTAATATTTAAAAGCTCAAAGCCTTCTTTTTCGGTAACGGGCGCGGGATTAAGATACGGACTTTCGTATACTGCTTTTTTAAGAGAAAACAGATGCTTTTCAAGCGGTACCGCCGTAATATATCTTCCGTCGCTGCAAAGCACCCTCGAAAATTCACTGAGACTTTCGGGAGCGAATATATTTACTACCGTATCTACCGAATTATCGGATAGGGGGACAGCATTTATGCTGGCTACCGCAAATTCGCTGTTTTTACAGCGCAGAGCGGCCATTTTGAGAGCCTCTTTCGATATATCAATGCCAAAAACTTCATTATTCTCGGCGAAAGCGGAGGTATAATAGCCTTCGCCGCAGCCCGAGTCGAGAAGGGTATGCTCTTTACCGATGATTTCACATATCGCATCGCGCAGATGGGAGTAATACCCCTTTTCCAGAAAGCTTCTTCGGGCGTTTAGCATAAGCTTATCATCACCGTGACGTCCGCCCACGTTTTTCATAAGAAGATTTACGTACCCTTGCTTTGAAATGTCGAAGGAATGAGCCTTAAGGCATTTAAGGGAGGCGCCGGTATTGAAGAGTTTTCCTCCGCAAACGGGGCATATAAACTTTGAGTTTTTGAGAAACATAATGAATTCCTTTAAAAATACCCCTCATAACAGAGGGGTGAGGTTATTATTTAAGACTGTTTTCAATAGCCTTTAAAGAAACGTCCGATATAACGTGCTCTATCTTGCAGGCGTCGTTCGAAGCGGTCTCACTGTCGACGCCGAGCTTTATAAGAAACTCGGTGATGATCCTGTGACGGCTGAGTATCTTCGTCGCGGTCTCAAGACCTACTTCTGTAAGGGTTATAAATCCGTCTTTGTCGGTCGTAACGTAGCCGCCGCTTTTAAGAAGACCCAGTGCTCTGCTGACGCTGGGTTTAGAGTAATTCATATAATCGCATATATCTATTGCGCGAACGGTAGCCTTATTTTTAGAGAGGATAAGTATCGTTTCAAGATACATCTCGCCCGATTCTTGTAAATGCATAAAAATCTCCTAAAATATAGTATAATTATTATATCATACTATTCTTTTACTTTCAACCGCTAATTTGCAGTCTTGTGAACAAAACTTTTTAAACTTGAAAAAAATTTTCGCAAATTGCAATAGCAACCTGCAATAATTCACAGAAAAGTAACGATTAGCGTAGAATGATGTTGGATTGCGGAGAGAGGGCGAAGCCCGAACGGAGAAATCCAACATCGGCGCC
>CASFDQ010000138.1 GCA_949293385.1 uncultured bacterium
TCGTCGACCTTAAAGGTGCGGTTTTTTGAGCAGGTTTTGGTGAAGAGGGGTTCGTAAGGCTTTCGCCTACGGACGACGATGAGCCGAAAAATGCCTAAAAACCGCCCTTTAAGGCTGGTTCGGGTTTAAATGGTTTGGTTAAACTTTTTCGACAAAAAATCGCATTATTATTTGACAAATTCCCCTATATATGGTAAATTTATTTTATTCACTTGGAGTAAGATATGATAAAGATTAAAGCAATTACCTCCGGAAAGGGCGGAGTCGGAAAATCTACCTGCTCTATCGAGCTTGCCTTTGCTCTTGATAAACTCGGTAAAAGGGTCCTACTTATAGACGCTGATCAGGGTATGCGATGCCTCGATATGCTGCTCGGCGTAAGTGAAAATCTACTTTTCGACCTATCCGACGCAGTAAAAGGCAGAGAGCTTTCCTCCTGCCTGCTGTCTGTAAAAAAGCATCCGGGAGTTTCCCTTTTGCCCGCTCCTGCGGTCGTAGGTCTTTTTTCAAACGATGAGTTCTCACGATTTCTGGAGGGCATAGACGAGGAGCTTTTCGATATAATTCTTATCGACCTTCCTGCGGGGATCGACGACGAGCTTTACAGAGCCCTTCCCCTTTATACCGAGTTCATCTGCGTCTGTAACCCCAACGCCGTTTCGGTAAGGGATGCCGCCGCGGTAGGTAAGGCCGTTAAAAGGGCAAAAAGAACGGGCACCCTTATAATAAACCGTTTTCAGACCTACTTTATTAAAAATCCGATATTCAGCGACCTCGACGCCATAATCGATCAGACGGGGCTTACCCTTCTCGGAATAGTTCCCGAAAGCGAAAAGCTGTCTCTCGCCTTTCTTTACGGTGATTTTTCTCTTAAAGGCCGCGAAGGTAAGGCTTTTACGCGGATAGGCAGCCGAATAATCGGCAAAAACACACCACTTCCAAAACTTAAAAAAATTTAGCGCATAAAAAATGCGAAAGGAGCTAATCGATGAACATTGCTATCATTGCACACGACGCCAAAAAAGAACTTATGGTTCAGTTTTGTATCGCTTATTGCGGCATACTGAGTCGACACACCCTGCTTGCCACCGGCGCCACGGGAAAAATGGTCTCAGAAGCTACGGGACTTAACATTATTTCCCTTTTAGGCGGTTCCCACGGCGGTTCTCAGCAGATCGCCGCACGTATCGGTTGCGATGAGATCGATATGCTGCTTTTGTTCCGCGACCCCATAAGTGCAAAGCCCGACGAGCCCGATGACGCGGCTCTGCTCCGTCTTTGCGACGTGCATCAGATTCCCGTTGCCACCAACATCGCGACCGCTGAGGTTCTTATCCGCGGACTCGAAAGAGGCGACCTTGATTGGCGCGAATATATGAGAAACGAAAAATAATTATCGGAGACTGTATCAAATGGCAGAAATAAATAAGGCTCCTCGCGGTACCAACGACCTGCTCCCCGAGGACAGCTATAAATGGCAATTCGTTGAAGACAGACTTTTATCCACCGCCGGTCTTTACGGCTTCAAGGAGATAAGGACCCCCGTATTTGAGCATACCGAGGTCTTCGTTAAAAACGTAGGCGACACCACCGACGTCGTTCAGAAGGAAATGTACACCTTCACCGACAAGGGCGACCGCAGTATTACCCTGCGTCCCGAATTTACCGCCGGCGTTATAAGAAGCGTTATCGAAAACTCTCTTACCGCGGCGGCTCTTCCCGTAAAGGTTTGCTACTGCGGCGGATGCTACCGCTACGAAAAGCCGCAGGCAGGACGACTTCGCGAGTTTCATCAGTTCGGCGTTGAATGTATCGGCGCCGCCTCCCCTGCCGCAGACGCAGAGGTCATTTCCCTCGGAGCGCAGCTTCTTCGCGACGTCGGAATAGAAAAGATCTCACTTGAAATAAACTCTATCGGCTGCCCCACCTGCAGAGCCGAATATCATAAGGCCCTTAAGGAATATTTCGAGGGCAGAAAGGATGAGCTTTGCGGCACCTGCAACGAGCGACTCGACCGTAATCCTATGAGAATACTCGACTGCAAGTCCCCCGTTTGTGCAGAGATCGCAAAGGACGCTCCCGCGGTCATCGACTATTTGTGCGACGACTGTC
The DNA here is from genome assembly GCA_949293385.1 of uncultured bacterium. Classification (GTDB taxonomy): domain Bacteria; phylum Bacillota; class Clostridia; order Oscillospirales; family Acutalibacteraceae; genus SFWF01. The sequence goes on from CASFDQ010000138.1 coordinate 2,113, forward strand.
AGGCGCATTTCGACGGAGTTAAGGCTCACCTTGACGGTATGGGAATAAGCTACAAGGTCAACCCCAGAATAGTTCGCGGTCTCGACTATTATACGAGAACGGTATTTGAGTTCATCTCGGGCGACATCGGCGCGCAGGCTACGGTCTGCGGCGGAGGACGCTACGACGGACTCCTTGAGCAGATGGGAAGTCAGCCTCATCCCGCCCTTGGCTTTGCCATGGGAATAGAGCGTCTTCTTATGGTGCTCGAAAGTCAGGGAACCGAAATTCCGAAGCCGAAGAACTGCGACATATATATTGCGCCTATGGGCGAGGCCGCTACTCTTAAGGCTACTACCCTTTGCGCCGCCCTCCGCGACGAAGGCTTTGAGGCGCTTACCGATATCGTCGGAAGAGGACTTAAGGCTCAGATGCGCTACGCTAACAAGATCGGTGCCGAGTTCACCTTAGTTCTCGGAGACAGCGAGCTTGAAACCGGAAAGGCGAAGCTCAAGCGTATGGAAACGGGCGAAGAGACCGAGGTCGAGCTCGACAAGCTTGCCGACGCCATTTACGACGCGACCTTCGCAAAGTTCGCAGAAGAGCTTAATATATAATATGTATAAGAAAAGCTACGAACGAAATTCGTTCGTAGCTTTTTTCGTAGCCGTTTGGTTTTTTCGAAACAGATTTACCCATTCCGTCGCCTACGGCGCCACCTTCCCCTACCATAGGGGACGGCCCGTTTTAGCGTATCCGTAAAGTTTATACGAAATTTGCGATATCTCACGGCATTATCATATAATTTATACCGAAAACAGCCGTTTATTTCCGTCTCATTTTCCTCGGGAGGACATAAGGAAAAGTTTCGTTTGCGACGTTAGTCGCAACATCATTTATGCGAAGCATAACATCATTTGCCGTAAGGCAACATAATTTTCCGACGCAAACGAAAATTATATTTGCGCCATT
>CASFDQ010000139.1 GCA_949293385.1 uncultured bacterium
AACATCATTTGCCGTAAGGCAACATAATTTTCCGACGCAAACGAAAATTATATTTGCGCCATTGGCGCAAAACGGTGTTCCTCCCTGCGGTCGGAAATACGACCCTTTGGGTCGGCCCCTCCCCTACAACCTCCCGATAAATTGCTTCGGTATCCGTCTGACCACTGACCACTGTCCACTGCGGCCAACGGCCGCGTATCATACGAAGGTCTTCGTTCTATAATCCAGTGCGAATTTTTCGAAGAAATCCTTGTCGGCAGTGATGCCGTTAAGTCTCAGACACTCAACGCAGGCGCCGTATATGGGAGGAAGCTCGGGCAGGCGGAAGGTCTCTCCCGTCCGTTCGGTCAGAAGCTCCAAAAAGCGGGGCTCGTCGAAAAGGCTTCCCTTTGCGACGATCTCGGCGTCGATACCAAACCGCTGACGGGCGGTTTTTATTATAAGGCCTAAGCGGTCGATATTGTCGCAGAGTATTTTTGAAGCGACCCTGTCTCCGAGTCTTTCGGCCTCGAAAACGGTTCTGGAAAGGGAGGTTATATGCTTCTTTCCCTTAGAGTAAAGCTCAGGAATGGCCGACCAGATATCGGTACCAAGCTCCCTTTCGAGAATTTCGGTAATAAGGGTCTTTTCACCGAAGCCGTCAAGCTGACTAAGCACGGCGCGAACCGCTTCACAGCCTATATCGTAGCGGCTTCCCGTTTTATCGAAAAGATAGCCCCATCCGCCCAGACGGTAGTCGATTCCTTCCTTTCGGACAAAGACGGTAGAGCCCGTTCCTGCCACGAGGGCGATAGAATTAAGGGGATCGTCGCCGCAGGCAAGCAGGTTTACACAGTCGTTTCCGTTATATATGCTTATTCCCTTTCCCGAATACCTAGTCGAAAGGTTTTTGTTTATCTTTTGAGCGTTATCTCCCGAAAAGCCGCCGGTTATACCGAGAAATGCCGACTCGACCTTACATCCGCTGGCAACAAGGGTATCTATTCCGACGCCCAAAACCTCACAGCAGGCCTTGACTCCGATATCGTTGGGGTTGGCAGGCTCAAGCCTCAGCTTTCGGTTTATTTCTCCCTTATCGCTGAAGAGCACCATTTCGGTCTTACTGCCGCTTGAGTCGACTCCGATAAAATAGGAGCGGGAGGTCTGCTCAACGAGAGAGTCGATGGAAACACCGAAAAATTCGGCTATTCTGCAGATGTTTTCAAGATCGGGCGGAGTTTTACCCCTCTCCCAGGCCGAAACGGCCTGAAAACTGACGAAAAGTCCTTCGGCAAGCTGTGACTGAGTAAGTCCCATAGCCTCGCGGTGACTTTTAATGACTGATCCTAACCTTTTCTTATTATACACTCTTGTTTCTCCTTCTGAAAAGAATAAAGCATATAGCGCTCAGAGCCATAAGTATCGGGTAATAGAGGTAGGGCATTATGTTTATGGGAGAAATTCCCGCAAGGGTAGCGGCCGATAGCATCTGCGCGCCGTAGGGTATGATACCCTGCCCTACCGAGCTGAATATATCGAGAAGGGAGGCCGATCTTCTTGGCGAAACGCCGAACTCTTCGCTTATTTCCTTTGCGATAGGGCCTGACATCACTATTGCAACGGTATTGTTTGCGGTACAGCAATCCACCAGCAGCGCAAGGCCCGAAATACCGAGCTCTGCCCCTCTTTCGGAGCGAATGAGTCTTTTTATCTTATCGAGAATGTAGGCTATTCCGCCGTTTTCACGGACGAGGGCAAGTATACAGGCGACGATCACGGATATAACGGTAATATCGTACATACCCGTTACTCCGCCTCCGATATCGCTGAAAATGCCCAAAGGCTTTATTGTACCGAGAGAAAGTCCGACAATGACCGAAACCACCGTTCCGCCTATAAGGACGATAAAAACGTTAAGGCCTATAAGAGCTCCCACCAGAACCAGGATGTAGGGTATGACCTGAAAAAGATTATAGGGCAGGTCGCCTTCTACCTTACATTCGCCGCCCTTGGTAAGTATATAGAAAAGAAATATCGAAATAATTGCGGCAGGGATAACTATAAGGAAATTTTCCTTGAATTTATCCTTCATTTTACAGCCCTGTGTCTTTACGGCGGCAATGGTCGTATCCGAGATCATAGAAAGTTTATCGCCGAACATTGCGCCGCTAAGGACGGCACCGGTACAAATCGCTACGTTTATATCGGTTTTTCCGCTTATTCCGACGGCGATCGGCACGAGGGCGGCGATCGTTCCCATTGAGGTTCCCATCGAAAGGGATATAAAGCAGGCGATTATAAACAGACCGGGTACGACAAACTGCGGCGGAATTACCGAAAGGCCGAGATTGACCGTGCTTTCAACTCCCCCTGCGGCCGAAACCGAGCCCGAAAAGGCACCGGCACAAAGAAAGATAAGACACATGGTAACGATATTACTGTCACCGACACCCTTTGCCATTATATTTATTTTATCGTCGAAGGAGTTTTTTCGGTTTTGAAGCATTGCAAAGATAAGAGCAACAAGAAAGGCTACTATTGCGGGCATCGCGTAAAAGTCCCCTGCTATTATTCCAAAGCCTAAAAAAAGTATTAGAAAAACTCCTATTGGTAAAAGGTCTGAAAGTCTACCCTTTTCGTTTTTATTTTCCATTTCTTTCCCTCAGCTTTTTAAGCGTGATCTCGTAACCCTTTCTTTCAAAAGTGAAAAGGTAGTCGATAAGCTCTGCGCCCGTAAGCTTTTCGGCAAAATACTTAAGAAACAGCGGGTTTTTAACGAAAAGCGGTCCCGTAAGATGTGTACCGAAGAGGTTTTTATAGCGTATTCCCTCGGTTTTTTGACCTTTCCCGTTTGCAAGGCCCATTTCCACGTTAAAGAGGGGCGAAGTAATACCCTCTATCTCGCTGCACTTGTTTATAAATCCGACGAGGGTCATATCGGCCTCGGGAAAGTTTACTACCGAGTCGTCGGTGGTGCGGGTCCTGTTTTGCTCGGTGACCGTAAAGGGGAAAAGGCCGAGGCCCTCAAACTCGCCTAAAAACGAGGTTATTTTTTCGCCCAGCATTTCGAAGGAATTTCCCGTAAGGAGAAGGAATTTTTCGTCCTCGATATACTGCGCCAAGGCGTCGCGTTTTTCCCTTAAGTCTTCAAGGGCAAGCTTCATATTTTCTTCGCTTCCCGAACCGATATAGATAAGGTCGTATTCGGAAAGCTCTACCTCGTCGCCGAGGCTTTTTTTATCGAGAGAAAACTCGATACCGTTGAGCTCCAGCATACGGCAGAGGGCGGAAACATTTGCGTAATCCCCGTAGAGGTTCATAAGGTCGTGATACAGATGCAGTATTTTCATTATTCTACCTCCACAAGTCCTAAAAATTTATCCTTATCGGAAAAACAGGTTATAACGTATATCTTATCGGTACTGCCGCTGTTAAGAAGCTCAACGCCTTCGGCAATGCTTTCGGTGACCTTTATTTTATAGTCGCCTATTCCGGTATAGCTAAAGCGGGCGGCAAGGTCGTTTGCGTAGGTTCCGGCAAGAATTATATTCTTGACGTTATCGGTATCGAGAAGATGAAAATCGATATCGTATAGCCATGAAACGTCGCTTGTAAAATATTTACGGCTTACGGCGTCTACGATAATAAGGACGTCGGAGCCCTCGATATCCGAGGCGGCAACCTTTAAGGAAAGATCGTAGGAAATACTGTTTTCGTGCTTGGCAACGAGGAAAGTACCCCTTCGGTTTCCGAGCTTAAAGGTCATAACGCGTCCGTTTTTAAGGGTATAACTATTTATACATTCGGCGATCTTTTCGGCATCACAGCCCATAAGCGAGGCCACGGTATAGGCGGCAAGGAGATTATAGATATTGTAAAGAGATCTAAGGGCAAGGTCGATCCTGTGTTTACCGTCGATAACGATAAAGCCTTCGCTTAAATCGGCCTCGGTAACGGTAAAGTCGGTATCTTTGCGCTTATATCCGCAGACGGCACAGTCGAAATGACCGATATGGTTATAGTGATAGGTGGAGTAGGTCATAGGTGCGTGACATACAGGGCAGTAGACTCCGTCGTTATAGACGCTCGTAAACTCAGAAGAGTCGGTAGAAAGTCTGTCGGCGCCGAACCAAACGGTTCCCTCACGGTCTTTTCCGAAAAGGGAAACGAGGGGGTCGTCAGCGTTTAAGATAAGCTGAGTAGAGTCGTGGATAGACTCCCTGATCGCGTTATAGACCCACATAGGATGACCGTTTCGGGTAAGCTGATCGCGGTAGAGGTTAGTTATAACGTAGTGGGTCGGAGCGAAATGCTTAAAGGTATATTTAGCGTAGCGTTCGTCGCTCTCGATAAGAAGCACGTCCCCGTCAAGCCGTCCGCCAAGGGTCGCGCTTGAAAGTATAAAGGTGGTAACACCCTCGATCTGATTAGAGCCCTCAGCGTTATAAATGACCTTAAGTCCGTTTGAGCGCAGTATATGGGCGATCATTTCGACGGTGGAGGTCTTTCCGTTGCTTCCCGTAACGGCCACGATCTTTTCGGGAAGTTTTATTTTGGAAAGGACGTTGGGGCAGACCTTAAGGGCGAATTTACCCGGAAGACTGCTTCCCTTTCCGATGAGCTTTCCGACGACGCGGAGGATCTTACAGATTATTATGGCAAGAAATTTTCGCATAGTGTTTTCCTTTCGGCGGGGGGACGTCGAGGAAGCCGTCCCCTACAGTTTTATCATCATACCGTCGTAAGCGACGGTAATATTATCTTCTTTAAACGCTTTTTGTATTTCGTCGTGGGGACTGTGAAGAGAGGGAGCAATGTGGGTAACCGCTATTTTAGTTTCGTCGGTTATTATACCGAAGGTCTTAAACGACGAAAGCATAAGGCGTATCATCGGGATAGTATTATGCTCGGCGATACGGTATTCGCCTACCCTTTCTCCGCAGGTACAGTCCATTATAAGCAGATCGAGTTTACTGTTTTTCAGATAATAGTAGGTATCGTTTTGTATCCAGGCTCCGTCGGTAGCATAGAGCATCTTTTTGCCGTTTTGTTCAAAAAGCAGCCAGCGGGGGAAGGAGTCTGCGTCGTGGTTGCAGGACAGCCCCGTAACCGTATAATCGCCGATTTTATACTCCTGAAAATTATTCATTTTTATAATTTCGATATTTTCTATTTCGGGGATCTCGGCATCAGCTCTTACGTAAACCCTTAGTTTTGCCGAGTTTTCGGCGGCTATGCTTTTTATGTTTTCGACGTCAAAATGATCCCTGTGCAGATGGGTTATAAAAATATCGGTTACCTCTTCCCTTTTCGCCCCTGCTATGCGCAGGGAGTCGAGGATATGCGGTCCTGCGTCGATAAGGATATGACCGTTTATAAGAAGGGACGAGGCCCTTCGGGCGTCCTTATCGAAGCGGTCCTTACACTCATCCTTCAGCCTCGGCGAAAAATCGCAGGCGCAGGTACCGAGAAAGGTAAGATCGAAGTTTTTCATAATATTACCTCTTTTATTCAAATTCAGAGATTTATAAAAGGCACGACCCGATGGAGGTTTTTACGGATATAAGGAAAGTTCTTCCCAGTCGGGGTTTATGCTTTCTACGAGTTCGTTTTTCTTCTCACGTTTCCAACCTTTAAGTTGTTTTTCTCTTGCTATGGCGTCGTTCGGGTTAGAGTATTCTTCTAAGTAAACCAGTTTATGTACATGGTATTTCTTAGTAAACCCTTCGACTAATTCGTTTTGATGCTCAAAAATGCGACGCGACGGATCTCCCGTCATTCCGATGTACATAACCTTGTTTGTTTTATTTGTCAGAATATATACGCGATACATAAGCGGTCTCCCCCATTGGGTCATCCTGAGCGGAACGAAGTGAAGTCGAACTTTCGGGTTTGCCCGAAAGCGTGAGCGAAGCGAGCGGGATCTAAAACAGGTAAAATTCATATTCTTCTTCCATCGAGATCCCGACACCTGCGGTGTCGCCCTTCGGGTTCGACAAGCTCATAAGAATATTCTACGTCGAGCTCGTGACCGCCCTGCTCGTCGGTCTTGACCTCACTCGGCGCAGGATGAGCCTTAAAATATCGTCCGACGATATTACCCTTTCGGTCGATGGCGTGGGTAGTATTGCGAACGCCCTTTTCGGTTTTAAAGCCGCAGTTCACAAATAGGTTTGCGTCGCACCTTACGGCGGTTTCTTTAGCCTTGTTCAGAAGAATTTCGCCGTAGGCATCTACCGCATCGTAAAAGCCTTTTTTGCCCTTTACGTCGGCGGGAGCATCGCCGTATTCGGGAAGGACGATAAGGTCCATTGTACTGTCGCATTTATCGAGCAGCTCTAAAAGCCCCTTAAAGCAGGAGTCAAGGTTATTAGGGTCAAAAGAATAATGAGGCTGAATAACGCAAACTTTCATTTTATCACCTGAAGTACGGAATTTATATCGCTGAAACCGTGCGCACCAAAAGTGCCACGGTTTCAATATGCTCGGTATGGGGGAACATATCGACGGGTTGGATCCTTCTTACCTTATAACCTTTTCTTGTCAGGAAGGAAAGGTCGCGGGCCTGAGTTTCGGGGTTGCAGGAGATATAGACGATCCTTTCGGGAGAAAGGGTAACGAGGGCGCGGAGGAATTCGAGACTTGCTCCCGCACGGGCGGGGTCCATTATAACCACGTCGGCCTTTTCGCCTGAATCGGCCAGATCCACCATAAATTTCCCCGCATCGGCGTTAAAGAACTCGATATTTTCAGCGCCGTTGAGCCTCGCGTTTACCTTAGCGTCGGCAATAGCGTCGGGATTTATTTCGACACTGATGACCCGCTTCGCATTTTTAGCGGCGATAAGTCCTATAGTTCCTATTCCGCAGTAGGCGTCGATAACCGTTTTTTCGGGGGTTATTTCGGCAAATTCGATAGCCTTTCCGTAGAGGACCTCGGTCTGAGTGGGGTTTATCTGATAAAAGGCTTTCGGTGAGATACGGAAGGTACAGCCGCAAAGCTGCTCTAAAATATTGCCCTCTCCGTAAAGCACCTTACTTTTCTCGCCGAGCACAAGGCTCGTTCGCTTATTATTTATATTCTGAACGATGGTCGTAATATCGGGGTGACGCTCCAAAAGGGCGTTTATAAACTTAGAGGCGGAGGGGAATGCCTCGGTGGCGGTAACGAGAGTGACCATTATCTGACCGCTTACGAAGCCTCTTTTTATCTGAACGTGGCGGAGAAAGCCGGTCATAGTCTTGTCATCGAAGGGCTTAAGCTTAAAGCTTGCGGCAAGGCGGCGGACGGTTACGATTATCTCGTCGGCCTTTATATCCTCCAGCATACAACTGTCTATCGGGACGATATTATGGGTAGAGGACTGATAAACGCCCGATATTATCTGCCCGCCCCTTTTACCGAAGGCGGCCTGAACCTTGTTGCGGTAGTTGAAAGGGTTTTTCATCCCGATAATTTCGGCAACGCGGTGATATTTACCGAGAAGCTTTATGACCTTGACCTGCTTAAAGCTGAGCTGACGGTCGTAAGGAAGATTTTGTATCTGACAGGCGCCGCACTTTTTTCGGTGGGGGCATCTTTCAAAATCGGTTATCGGGGTCTCGTTTTGTTTCAAGGGGTACACCTCTCGGGTCTTTATTTATATTCGGAAAGAACGCGCTTTAAAAGTATGGGGTCGTCGGTCATAATGCAGTCGCAGCCCAGCTCGATAAGCTCGCGCATTTCCTGCTCGTCGTTTATGGTCCAATACTGAACCGCAATATTTCTCTTATGAGCGCGGGTAATAAGGTCTCTTCGGTCTAAGTTAAGGGTTATTCCGACGTCGTATTCGGTGGGGATCTGAAGGCAGGCAAAATCACCGCCGTTAAAAATATTTACGCCGAAAAGCTGAGTAATAATAAAGCCTGCGGCGGTGCCTGTGGGGGCGCCTCTTAAGAGATCGGGATATTTTGCCTTAAGCTCGGTTTCTATCTCGTCGTGGAAGGTTCCGACCACCATCTACCCTTTATAAGCAGGATATTTTTCTAAGGTATCGTTTAAGATCTTGCAGGCCTTAAAACCGTCTTCGCCGCCGTTTTTGATCTCGACGATAAACATAAGGTCGGGGTCGGTCTCATAGAACTCTTCAAAAAGCTTTTCGACGGTCGCTATCTGAAGCCCCTTAGCGGCAAGGTCGGTCTCGTCCTTGTAGATACGGTCGCCCTTTTCGTCCTCGAAATAGTAGCCGAAGTTATACTGCTCAAGCTCAGCAAGGGTCATATCCTCTATATAGTGGCGATTATTCTCGTCCTCGCAAAGGGCTTCGACCTCCGAGAGAGGAATATCGCCGTTTATGTTACAGGTTTCATCGATATAGTCGTCGTGATTATATACGAGGTAGCCGTCTTTGGTCAGATAAAGATCGCTTTCGATTATGTCAACACCGATAGTGTTTACCGCTTCGCGGAAGGCAAGCATAGTGTTTTCGGGGTTGTTTATGGAGCCTCCTCTATGAGCGGCGATAAGGGGCAGCTTGCCCTCACCTACGATAAAGGGGTTTTCCTCTACGTTATTCTTCGGGGGAATAAGATTTACGGTAGCTAAAAAGAGAATAACGGCGGTAAGAAACAGAGAAATAACCTTTAGTGCTTTAAATTTTTTCATTTTTGTCACCTTCTTATATTTTTATTTTTCTTGCGGCGGTATAACAATAATCGGTATCGGGACCGTGGGCATAGAGATGAGAAATATCCGAATAGGTCAGGCACTGAGGCGCGGTAATTCCGTTTTCGTTATTCTTAAACTCCAAAACCGTAACGCCCGTATGGTCGTAGGAGAAGGAGGCCCACATTATATGTACGGGAATGTGAAGAAGAATAGAGAGCCAAGCCCTCGTAAAGGCGGCGTGACAGAAAAGGGCTACCCTTTCTTCGCTCGGCTTTACTATTTTATAGACTCCGTCTTCGTATTTATAGCCGAGTCTCTCGAGGAAAGCGTCTCCCTCTTTTTTAAGGAAGGGCAGAACTTCGTTCATACGGGTCTTGTTCATTCCCTCGCAGGTTACCGCATCGGTAAAGGAGATATCGATATTTCCGTTTTCTAAAAAGGTCGTATTCTGAAGTCCGCTTACCGAACGAAAGCTTCCGTCGGGATTATAAATACGGATATATTCGCTTATTTCCTCGGTCCAATCTTCCACAGTCGGGGTAAGTCCCAAAAGACGGCAGGCTGGCTCGGCGGTCTGCTTTGCTCTTCCCAAAGGAGAGGTGAAAACGCGGTCGATCTTAGCGGCGGCAAGTCGTTTTCCTACCGCTTCGGCCTGAAGCGCTCCCCTTTCGGTCAGCGAATCGGTCTCGTAGTCGGGGTCTCCGTGACGTATGATATATAAAAGCATTTTTATTCCTCTTTTAGTTTAATTCTTTTATTTTTTATTTTTAAGCTCGCTGTAGAGCATTTTTGCGATATAGTGAGCGTTGGCCGTGGCTTTTCCCTTAGCGTTTCCCAAAACGGCAACGCCGAGCTTCAGCTTTCTATTTATAATGACCGAGGTCCTGAAGGTTCCGACTCCGCCTACGTGCCAAAGCTGGTTTGAATTCTTATAGGTATGCCAGCCGATGCACATAAGGTGATTACTTCTTTTAAGGGACGAATCCTCACAGATGGTATGGGCCGCGGAGATATAGAGCTTATCGCTTTCTATCTGAAGAGAGATATAGCCAAGGACGTCACCGATATTGCTTACCGTTCCGCCTCCCGCAATATAAGGGTTTTCTTTTTTCCATACCCAAAAGGGCAGAAGCTTTTTCCCCTTAGCGGCCAAGGGGAAACGGGTCTCGGGGTCGGCCTCGATTTTAGTATTTATAAGGCCGAGATCCTTTTTTATAAACTCCTTGAAAAGTAATGAAAAAGGCGTTTTTGTAACCTCTTCGGCTATAGCGGCTAAGACAGCCGATGCGAAATCGGAATAGCCGTAGCGCGTCTTTGGTTTTAAGAACCTACGGCGCTCGAGGGCCTTTATAACCGTTTTTACGGTTGCGCTCTCATAAGGGTTCCGCCTTGCATAGCCGCCCTTCATAAGACCGGATAAAGTTACCTCTAACGGGGTCAGGTGGTGATAACCTGCGGTATGGGTCAGAAGCTGATAAAGGGTTGGATAGTTTCCTTTTTTAAGGGGCAGATATTTATCCGCCGCAGCGTTTATATCCAGCTTTCCTTCGTAGTAAAGTTTTAAAATAAGATGCGCCGTGACGGTTTTCGATACCGAACCGAGATCGTAAAAAAGGCGGTTTTCCTCACCCGCGTCTCCTATGACGTAGCATTTTTCGTCTTTATAAAGGCCGACGGTAATACGGTTATTCTCGGACAAAGCGGTATAGCTTTCTAACTTTTTTAAGGTTTTTAAACGGAGACTTTTCGGATCTAAAGAAATTATATCCATAATTTTTTCTCAGCTCTGTTTCAAGAATTTATGCTTCTCTCTTTAAAAGCGCCACGGTTTCTACGTGGGCGGTACGGGGGAAAAGGTCAAAGGGGGTATATTCCTTTAGTTTATAACCGAGGTTATCGAGGATCTTTAGATCTCTTGCCAAGGTTGCGGGGTCGCAGGAGACGTAGACGAGGGTCTCGGGGCAGAAATCCTTCGAAATGGTATTTAAAAGCTCCTCCGAGCAGCCCTTACGGGGCGGGTCGACGATAACGACGTCGGGTTTTATATTTCTAACGGCGAGAGTCTTTGCCGCTTCGGCCGCATCGCCGCAGATAAATTCGGCATTATCTATTCCGTTTTTCTCGGCACTTAGCTTCGCGTCCTCTATAGCCTCGGGGATTATTTCTACGCCGATAATTTTCTTAGCCTCTTTAGCCATAGAAAGGCCTATCGTTCCCGCGCCGCAGTAGAGGTCGATTACCGTTTTTCCCTTCGGTTTAGCGTATTCTTTCGCCTTTTCGTAAAGTCTTTCGGCCATATCGCGGTTTACCTGATAGAAAGAAAGAGGGCTTATACGGATCTTGACTCCGCAAAGATAGTCGTAAATATAGCCGTCGCCGTAGAGGTTTACACATTCATTCGAAAGAATGACGTTTGTCTTCTTTTTGTTTATATTTAAAACGACAGCTTTAAGGCTGTCTCCCAGCTCGGCTTTTAAATCGTCTATAAGACGCTGTGCCGCGACGACCTTATCGCCGTTAATAACGAGGCAGACCATTATCTCCCCCGTCACCATGGCCTTACGGATATAGAGATGACGAACGAGTCCCCTGCCCGTTTCTTCAATATAGGGCGGATTTCCCGAGGTATACATCCAGTAGGAGAATATCTGCGCGATACGGCTGAATTCATCGGGCTGAAGCGCACAGGTATCCGAGGGAATTATTCGGTGAGAATGATTTGCGAAGAAGCCCACCGAGCCGTTTTGCGCTACGGGATACTGCGCTTTATTGCGGTAGCCCTTTATTTTTTTGTCCGAAACTATCTCCTCGGGCGGCATATCTATTCCGCCGATACGCTTTACGGCGTCGGCAACCCGCTGAGTCTTGATCTTTTGCTCTTCGTCGTAAGAGATATGACGGTAGACACAACCGCCGCATTTAGAAAAGACCTCGCAATCGGGCTCGCATCTGCCCTCTCCATAGGACAGAATATCTTCAATTTTTCCAAAGGCACAATTTGATTTCACCTTTAATATCTTGACCTTGAGCTCGTCGCCTATTGCCGTTTGAGGCACAAATACGGCAAGACCCTCATAGCGGCCGATTCCCGACCCCTCGGAGGACATTGCGGTAATGCTTAAAGGGATAATATCGTTCTTTTTCATAGTTGTTCCTTACTGTAGAATTCTAAGGTTCGGTTATAGTTTACTATAGTATAGCGGCAGTGAATCACGTAGCAGCTCAGAATAAAGGGCGCGGTATATATCATCGGAGCGATAAGCAGAGAAAGCAGCATCCAGCCTATCAGGCTTACCACAAGGGCCGCAAATGCGCCTACCGAGCGGGAAGAGATCATCGTGCTTATATGAACGGCCTCGTAGATAAGCAGATCGTCGTCCATAACTACAACCGCGGCGAAAAGGTAATATCTTGCAAAAAGGATAAGACTGATAAAGATTCCCGCATACTTTAAAAACGCGCTGAGCAGAGCAAGTCCCGCGACCCAAAGAGGTATCTCGGTTCCGAGAAACTTGTAAAGCCATGCGTTCGAAAGCAGGACGGTCACAAAGTAGGGCAGCATTGAGGGAATAAAGACGGTTAAAAACTTAAAGAGGATTATAAAAACGCTCTTTATCGCCCTTTTATAGAGAGCGAAGCTTCCGAAATAGAAGAAGGCTTCGGTCGGGGCTTCCTCAAGGCCGTCGGTCAGCCGCCAGAAAAAGCGTACCGTTCCGAGAAACAGAGGGAATATTACGAACACGGTAAAAATTATAGCGAAAAGAGTCACGAATATTCCGTACCGCTCGGGTAAAACGGTATAGGCGCAGGAGGTCATTATATTTAAAAGAAAGTAAGCAAAAACGGGTAAAAGAGCGGCCACGGCGGCAGCTAGATATTTACCCGTAAGGGCGGCTCCGGCCGTACTTTTTACGACCTGCGAGCCGGGAATTTTTTCAGGAAACATTTTTTCTCCTTAGGGTGAGCAATCAAACCCGAACCTCGTTTTAGAAAGACGGATTTTCGCTCATCCATTGTTAAAATACTCGCAAATCCGATAGGATTTGCTGCGTTTTTGCCGCGGCTGAACCCAAATCCGCTCTTTCTAAAATCTGCGATCGCAAAGCGAGCAGATTTCGTGGGATTTTTGTTTCGGTCGGGTTCGGGTCCTTCGCGTTTGCTTATAATGTTTTAAGTTTGGCATAGCCTGCCATGATCTTCTTGGTTCCGACGTTCTCAAAAGCTATCTCCAGCATTGCGTCATTTCCCATCGGGGTAACCGCCGTTATCATTCCGACGCCGAAGGTCTTATGCTCTACCCTCATTCCCGTAGAATAAGAGGATGCCGAAGCAGCAGACCTTACGGTCCGGATCGGAGCGGGACGGCGGAAAACGTTATTATAGTCGTATCCGCTGCCTTGTGTGGGTCTTACGGGAACTGCGGCGGCAGGTCTGCGGAAGGCCGAGGTCGCCTCACAAAGCGACTGCGGTATTTCGGTTACGAAGCGGGAGGGCAGATTTCTCGAGGTCGTACCGTAGATCATACGGGTATTTGCGTTTGTTATATAAAGCTTCCTTTTGGCTCTCGTTATTGCAACGTAGGCAAGACGCCGCTCCTCCTCGATCTCTTCGGGGCCGGCGTAAATGGTCTGCGTGCCGGGGAAGAGTCCCTCCTCCATACCCACGAGGAACACCTTTTTAAATTCGAGTCCCTTGGCCGAATGAACGGTCATAAGGATGACCGCGTCGTCGCCCTCCTCATAGGAGTCGATATCGCTTATAAGGGAAATCTCCTCGAGGTAGCCCGAAAGTCCCAGGTCGGGATTTTCGTTTTCAAACTGAATAATACCCGTCTCGAGCTCCTTAACGTTTTCGGCTCGGTCCTGACCCTCGGGGCCCTCGGCCATAAGGGCGTTTATATATCCCGTTTTTGCGAGAACGAGCTCAAAAAGCTCGTGGATCGGCATTTCGTCGGCGGCGGCGGTAAGCTCGTCGATAAGCCGGCAAAAGGCTTCAAGCTTAGCCTTGGCGCGGGAAAGGATCGGATATTCGGCGGCGTTATGAAGCACCTCGTAGATGGATACGCCTAAAGAGGTTGCGATCTGCTGAGCGTTTGCGACGGTAGTGTCGCCGATACCTCTTTTCGGCTCGTTGATTATGCGCTTTAATCTTATATCGTCGCAATTATTGTCGATAAGGCGGAGATAGGCCAGAACGTCGCGTATCTCCTTGCGGTCGAAGAAGCGGTGACCTCCGATTATTCGGTAGACGATACCGCTTCGGGCAAAGACGTTTTCTATCGAGCTCGACTGCGCGTTGGTACGGTAGAGGATCGCGTGGTCGGCAAATTTCGCTCCACCCTTGACGTTTTCAAGTATCTTATCGGCAACGTATCTCGCCTCGTCGTTTTCGTCCATGGCGGTATGAAGGGTTATTTTTTCGCCCTCGCCGAAATCGGTCCAAAGATTTTTACCCTTTCGGCCTACGTTATTTGCGATAACGGCGTTGGCGGCGTCGAGGATGTTTCCGGTAGAGCGGTAGTTCTGCTCAAGCTTAATAACTACCGCATCGGGGTATTTCATTTCGAAGTTAAGGATATTTTCGATAGTAGCGCCGCGGAAACGGTAGATAGACTGATCGTCGTCTCCTACGACGCAGATGTTGCGGTGAACGCTTGCGAGAAGCTTGCAAAGCTTATACTGCGCGTGGTTGGTATCCTGATACTCGTCGACCATTATGTAGCGGAACTTGTTGGCATAGTATTCGAGGACGTCGGGTTCCTGTTTAAGAAGCTTTACGGCGTTTAAGATCATGCTGTCAAAGTCCATAGCGTCGGCGGCAAGAAGGCGCTCCTCGTACTGCGCATAGAGTCGGGCGATCATCTTTTCGCGGAAGTCGCTTCCGATATTCTGCGCAAAGGCTTCGGGGGAGATAAGCTTGTCCTTAGCGGAGGAAATGGCATTAAGTACGGTTTTTATCGGTACTATTTTTTCGTCAAACTCGTTTTGCTTTATAAGGTCCTTTATAAGACGCTTTTGATCGTCGGTATCGTAGATCGTAAAATTGCTCGTATAGCCGAGACGGTCACCGAAGCGGCGAAGCATCTTTCCGCAGACCGAATGGAAGGTTCCTGCCCATACGCCCGAGGTCTCGCTGCCGAGTCTTGCGGCGATTCGCTCCTTAAGCTCCCCTGCCGCCTTGTTGGTAAAGGTTATGGCAAGTATTTCCCAAGGCTTTGCCGCATCTACCGACATATTCCAGAACTCGGGAAGTTCGCATTTGCCCTTTATATAGTCGTCGGCGGCCTCCGCGTCGTTCTCGAAAAAGGCGGGAACCTCGTCGGAGTTGTAGGCGTTTCCGTATTTGATAAGATATGCGATCCGGTTGACGAGGACGGTGGTTTTTCCGCTTCCCGCTCCCGCCAGCACCAAAAGCGGGCCTTTGGTAGTCGTAACCGCCTTGAGCTGCATATCGTTCATATTTGAAAATTCTTTTTCAATAACCTTTTTACGAAGGTTTATAAAATCCTGAGAGTTCATTAGATCGTTCCTTTAAGCAAAGTTATACAGATATATTATACTATACTATGACTTCTAATTCAATGAGAAATATATTAAATTTA
Source organism: uncultured bacterium (assembly GCA_949293385.1). Taxonomy (GTDB): domain Bacteria; phylum Bacillota; class Clostridia; order Oscillospirales; family Acutalibacteraceae; genus SFWF01. The sequence continues at coordinate 15,227 of CASFDQ010000139.1, forward strand.
AGGATAATATCATACGGTCAAACATATAATTAAAACGAGGTGGTTTTATGAAACCTATTAACTTAAAAAGGCTTTTAACAGCCATAGCAATTCCCGAGCTCGTCGGTCTCCTGTCGGCGGTCATAACGGGAAATATCGGAGATACCTATAAAAGCTTCGAGCAGCCTCCCCTATCTCCCCCGGGAATAATTTTCCCGATAGTATGGGTAATACTTTACGGGCTTATGGGAGTAGCGTCGTATATCATTTTCGAGGAGATAAGGGACCGTCGCGAGGAGCAAAAGCAGGCTCTTACCTTTTACGGGCTGCAGCTTGCAGTAAACTTTATCTGGCCCATAGTTTTCTTTAAATTCGAGGCCTATACGGCGGCGGTTTTCGTAATATTTATTCTTCTCGTTTTGGTCATTATTACAGCGGCAAAATTCAAAGCTCTCAGCAAAACGGCCTTTTGGTTTCTCGTTCCCTATATAGTATGGCTCTTATTTGCGACCTACCTTAATATCGGCGTGGCGGTACTGAACTGAAAAAACCTCTCTGCAAAAGCAGAGAGGTTTTCCGTGTGGTTTGGACATCTTAGACAAACACAAGGAAAATGAGAGTTTAATATGTCACTACGACAAAGGAGGACCAACGCTTCGCGAGGGAAAGGGGAATAACTTTAGGCAAGGGAGGCACCGCCCTACAAAATTATCGTATAATTTATATTGAGCAAAACCGTTTATCCCCGTCTCATTTTTCTCGGTGAGAAATTTTTGTTTTGTGCGCCGACGAGATCCCGCCTGCGGCGCGCTACGCGTTCGACAAGCTCAGGATGACCCGTCGGGGGATGGTTTCTTTTTATCGTAGCCGTATATATTTACGGTTTCGGTATTCGTTACTCTTTTTACTCGCGCGTAGCGCTACTCAAAGGGCGTTTTTCTCTTTTTCTGTGCGTAGCACCCCTGCAAAACGCAGTTTTGCCCCTGCGCAGCCCCTCGTCCCTAAATTGTTTTCGGTATCCGTTACTCTTTTTACTCGCGCGTAGCGCTACTCACGCCGAAGGCGTTACTCTTTTCTGACCACTGTCCACTGACCACTGTCTACTGTCCACTGCGGCCAAAGGCTGCCCGCCCCTACGGTTGCCGTTTGACTCATGTGAAAAACGAAAAAAACGGATACGCACGTAACAAACGTGCGCATCCGTTTTTATAGTCCGAAGCTGACGGTAAGGGCTTTGTTTACCCTATCCATTGAGGTTCCGTCGAGGGTTCCCATTTTTTCTTTGAGCCGCTGCTTATCAATGGTCCTTACCTGCTCCAAAAGCACGATAGAATCCTTTGCCAGACCGCAACCCGTTGCATTTACCTGAATATGGGTAGGAAGCTTGGTCTTATCCTTCTGACTCGTTATTGCCGCCGCGATGACGGTTGGACTGTACTTATTTCCGATGTCGTTCTGAATAATAAGTACCGGACGTATTCCGCCCTGTTCACTGCCCACAACGGGGCTCAGGTCTGCATAGTATATATCTCCGCGTTTTACTGTCATTTCTTTTCACACCTTGGAAAATTTTCTGTTAGTATTTTACCCTTCCGGTGTGTTTTTAATCATTATTTTAATATATTCTATGCGGACGAGGCTATCTTTGTGCGACCGTCAGAGGGATATTGCCGTTTCGAGGGCAATTTTTATCATATCGGTAAGACTTCTCTCGCGGGCATTTGCGTCAAGAGAGTCTCCTTTATATATATGGTCGGACACGGTACAGACGGCGAGGGCTTTTTTGCCCGCTCTTGCGGCATTGGCATAAAGAGCGGCGGCCTCCATTTCTACCGCCAATACTCCCATTTTTCGCCAAGAGTCGTGATGACCTGAGCGGTCGGAATAAAAGAGGTCGGAGGAAAGAATATTCCCCACGTGGAAGTTTACTCCCGCTTCATCGCATTTCTCTGCTGCAATTTTTAAAAGACCGTAGTCGGCGATAGGGGCAAAGGTACCGTCCGCCCCGAACTGTGACATAAAATTACTGTCGGTGCAGGCGGCCTGACCGAGGACGACGTCTCTCACATTGACGTTATCCTGCAGTCCTCCCGCAGAGCCTATTCTTATAATATTTTCTACCCCGAAAAAGTTAAAAAGCTCGTAGCTGTAGATACCTATCGAGGGCATTCCCATTCCCGAGGCCATTACGCTTACGGGTCTACCCTTATAAAGACCGGTATATCCCTGAACTCCGCGGACGTCGTTTACGAGCACGGCCTTTTCAAGGAAATTTTCGGCCACGAATTTCGATCTTTTGGGATCGCCCGGCATAAGGACGGTTTTTGCGAAGTCCTCGGGTCTTGCGTTTATATGAGGGGTTGGATAATCTGACACGGTATACTCCTCCTTTTCTATTATTATTATTATTTTACTATAAAACCTCGAAAATTTCAAGAAATCCCGTTTTCAGGCTTGTTTTTATTGCAGAAAAGTTATATAATGCTCTTAAAGGAGTTGATCTAATGCGTAAAGAAATAAATTTAAGTAAAAACTGGCTTTTTCATAAAGGGGATATCGAGGTAGCCCGCCCCGCCGATAAGGGCCCCGTTTACGCTCAGACCAAGACCGTACGTAAAAACACCGGTCCTGCCGCCTATCACTATCACGACAGGCCTGACGACTTCGCAAGCGAATGTGAGAAAAACAGTACCTGCTGGTATAGAGTAGACCTCCCTCACGATTATATAGTCGAGCAGGATAACGACCAAACCCAGAATAACAGTCACGGCTATTTTAAATATGAAAATGCCTGGTACAGAAAGCATTTCGAGATTGATCCCGAATTTTCGGGAAAGCGCATAACCCTCCGCTTCGACGGCATTGCGACCTGCTCTACCGTTTATCTTAACGGCTGTCTTATGGGGCGGAACTACTCGGCATATAACAGCTTCGAGATAGATATAACGAGCGTCGCCTTTTTCGATAAGGAAAACGTCCTTTCGGTATACGTAAACACCGAGGAGTTTGAGGGCTGGTGGTATCAGGGAGGCGGAATCTATCGTGACGTTACCCTGACGGTTACCGAAAATGTCGCAATAGACCTTTGGGGAGTTTATGCCCCTTACGAAAAGATAGGCGATAACACCTGGCAGGTAAACTTCGAAACCACCGTTATAAACGCTTCCTTCGAGGACGTTTCGGTTACCGCAAAGACCGAAATTATCGATAAAAGCGGAAACACCGTCGCAGTAGCAGAAGGCGGGGGCGCCGTTTCTCTTCGCGATAAAGCGACCCTTAAATACTTTGCTACGGTAGAAGACCCCGAGCTTTGGGACTGCGATAACCCGAACCTTTACTCGGTTATAACAAGGCTTTATAAGGACGGCGAGGAGATCGATATAAACACCACCCGAATCGGTTTCAGAACGGTTGAAATAAGCGTAGAAAAGGGGCTTCTTTTAAACGGAAAGCCTACCTTTATAAACGGAGTCTGCTCTCATCAGGATTTCGGCCTTACGGGTCTTGCCGTTCCCCGAAACATCGCCTTTTACAAGATCGGCCTTATGAAGGAAATGGGGGCAAACGGCTTCAGAACAAGCCATTATCAGAACTCTGCAGACTATATGGACGCCTTCGACGAAATGGGCTTCCTCGTTATGAACGAGGCAAGATGGTTTGAATCGACCCCCGAGGCTATGCTTCAGCTTGAATCCCTCCTCCGCCGCGACCGAAACCGTCCCTCGGTAATTATGTGGTCAACCAGCAACGAGGAGCCTTCTCATATAACCGAGCAGGGCCGCCGTACCCATAAGGCGATTGCCGCACATATAAGAAAATTCGACAAGCAGAGATATATTTGCGCCGCCGTATCCCACGACCCCGAAAAATGCACCATCTACGACGACTGTGAGCTTGTGGGAATAAACTATAACCTCCAAATCTACGAAACCGTTCATAAAATGAAGCCCGAAAAGCCGATATTCGCGTCTGAATGCTGTGCCACTGGAACGAGCCGCGATTGGAATTTTTCGTATAATACCTTCGGCCGTCTCCGCGATAAGGACAGAGACACCAACACCTGGTTTAAGGGCAGAGAAAACACCTATAAATTCCTTCGCGAGCGCCCTTGGGTGTTCGGCTGTTTTCAGTGGGACGCGGTAGAGCACAGAGGAGAGGCCGAATGGCCCGCCGTTTGCTCCAAGTCGGGAGCGATGGATCTCTTCCTGCAGAAAAAGGGAGCTTTTTATCAGAATAAATCCCATTGGACGGATGACCCGATGGTCCATATCGTACCTCATTGGAACTTTTTGGGACTTGAGGGACAGGACATTTTGGTCACCGTCTACACCAACTGCGACGAGCTTGAGGTTATCTTAAACGGCGAAATCGTAGACCGAAAGACGATCGAAAAATACGGTCACGGCGAATGGAATATCCTCTACGTCCCCGGAACCCTCACCGTAAAGGGCTACAGAGACGGCGCAGAGGTTGCAACCCACAGCCGCACCACCACGGGCAGACCCGTCGGACTAAGGCTCACCCCCTTAAACGAGGCAAAAGCCAACGGCAGTGATATTGCCCTCTTCCTCTGTGAATGTGTGGACGAGCTTGGAAGAGTCGTTCCCGATGCCGCCGAACACGTATACTTTTCGGCCGCTGAGCCCGCAAAAATAATCGGAACCGGCTCGGACAATACCGATCACCGCTCGGTTAAAAACGTCGACCGAAAGATGTATATGGGCAAGATCCTCGTCGGAGTAAAGCCGAGAGAGGGGCAGACCGAGCTTGAGCTTACCGCCCTTTCAGATAACTGCGGCGTCACCGTCTGCAAGATCAAGCTGTAACAAAATAACACGTAGTCTTATGAAGACTGCGTGTTATTGTTTTATGGCTTGACGGGTGGTTATGATCATATTATCAAGATAGTTTACAATGGCGGCAATAGCGCTTTCGTTATTGGAGACGGTAATGAGATCGGCGGCCGCTCTGGCCTCCTCTACTGCGTTTTCTACCGCAAAGCCGAGTCCTGCCGCCTTTATCATGGAAATATCGTTATTGTAGTCTCCGACGGCGATCGTGTTTTTAGGGTCGATACCAAGAAGCTCGGCCATTTTTATAAGAGCTAAGCCCTTACTTACCCCTTTCGGCAGTATTTCATAATATACTTTTTCCGAACGGATAAAGTCGAAACATTCGGCTTTCGGATGACTGTCGAGAAGCCTTATAAGCTCATCCATTTTATCACCGTCGGCATGAGCAAAAACGATCCTCAAAACAGGCTCCTTATCCTCATCAAAGGGACCGGTAAGCAGAGGAATTCCTGTAATATTTCTGAAACGAGCCATAACGGGATTATCTTTAAAAAAATAGGAGTCTTTTGCGGTGGTAAGCTGTATTCCGATTTCGGGTAGGTTTCGGTCGATGAAATTGACAAGCTCCATGGCATCCTTCGGTAAAGGGATGGTATAAAGGTATTTTTCGTCGGTGAGGTCGTATACCGCGCCGCCGTTAAAGCAACCGAAGGGAGCGTTGGGCTTTACGGTATCGCAGATATGTACCGAGGTTTTCGGAACCCTTCCCGTAATGAAGGTGAATAAACCGCCCTCTGACTTAAAATATTCTATTGCGTCAAGATTTTCCTTCGACACCGTTTTATCGTCGGAATAAAGCGTTCCGTCAAGATCGGTGCAAAAGAGCATACCGCTGAATTTTCCCAAGAGATCATATCCCTTCTTTTATAATAAAGTATATCATAAACAGTATTTTTTATCAATACGGCAATATTGATTTTTACAAGGCGTGGTGCTATAATAATTTAAAAAACGGACAGGAAGCTAAGTAAGCAAAAAAATCAGCTATGTGATATAATTTCACATAGCTGATTTTCTATTATTTAATTATCGCCTTTGCGACTCTGACGCAGGTGGATTTTCCGTAGGGGAAGTTGGTTGCGAAGACCGAGAGGTTTCCGTCCTCGTTTTTGAAATCCAGCTCCTCATCGTTATCCATCCAGTAGACCTTTTCGATCTTTTCATCCACACCGCGGAAAACGAAATCGTTTTCACATTCGCCGTTTACGGCAACGTGGACACTTCCTCCGCGACCCAGATCGTGAACGAAGATATAAAGACAGCCGTCGCCTTTTAGTACGAAGTTTTTATTATTTCCGCAGGTTGCGGGATGAGGCTTGCCCTTATATATAGCCTCGCCGTAAAGTCCCATCCATTTACCCATTATTTTCATAATCTCTCTCTGGAAGGGGTCAACTCCGCCCTGAGCGGTGGGTCCGATATTAAGCAGGAGGTTTGCGCCTACCCTTCTGCAGGCACAGAGGGACTCGATAAGCTCGCAGGGGGACTTATAGTTAAAGTCGTTTTCGCCGATTCCCCAGTGATCGTTAAGAGTGTAGCACATCTCGGCGGCAACGTATTTACTCATACCCTCGCGGTCCATGGGAGTAGGTCTGCCCTGCTCGAAGGTGACCGAATCGAGCTCGGGATTTCCGATCTCGCCGCGTTTACCGAGGCCGGTATTGTTTACGATGATCGCGTCGGGCTGATGCTTACGGATAGTAGCGTAAAGGGCGTCTTCTTTCCAGTCGGCATCCTTTTTGCTCCAGTTTCCGTCAAACCAGAGTCCGCCGATCTTACCGTAGCTCATGCAAAGGACCTCAACGCTCTTTCTCAGGTATTCGAGGTAGGAATCGAAGTCCTCCTTAAAGTCCTTCTGATACCAGTCGAGGGTCGTATGATAGAAGAAGGGAACTATTCCGTGACGGTTGCAGGCGTCGACGAATTCCTTTACAAGGTCGCGCTTTGCGGCCGAATGGGGCGCGTCGAAATCGCAAAGACCCTTAGTGTCGTAAAGGGAGAAGCCCTCGTGGTGACGGGTGGTAAGGGTTATGTACTTACAGCCTGCGTTCTTAGCGGTAAGAACCAATGCGTCGGCATCGAAATCCTCGGCGGTAAAGGTTTCGGCAAGCTTTTTATATTCGTCCATATTGAGGTCGGGGTCGTGATCGAAGATCCATTCGCCCTGACCGATCTGGGAATAGAGTCCCCAGTGTACGAACATTCCAAAGCCTAAGTTTTCAAAATCCGCAATTCTTTTTTCGGGGGTAGGTATCATATAGTTTGCTCCTTTCGAAGTTATCTGTATGGATTTTACCACGGCCCTTTTTTATTTTCAACTTTAAACCTAAACTCAAATAAGAAAATACATAACTTTAACGCAAAAATACATAAAAGCTATCTGCGGTCTGCGATATATTTATCGAGTATGCTTTCGGCAACCCACCTGTTTACCTCGGAAGTAAAGTGAACCGCGTCCTCGATAAATAATCCGTTACCCCGAACATCGGGAACAAACTGAGGCGCATCGGCGGGATCGAAGACCGAAATGTTCTCATAGCTTTTTTGAAGGCCGTCGAAGACCTCGTTTATGTAATCCATATTTTCAAGGCGCCGACCCGACGGGTCCAAAAAGTTCATACGGTCGCTGCAGACCAGTTTATGAAGTACCGTCGGCGGCGTACCGAGAATACGGTCGAAGGTATCAAAAATTCTAGTATATATGCCTTCGAGGTTTTGCACTAAATATTCCCTATCGGCAGAGGTGTCGTTTTCTCCGCCCCGCCAATGAAGCCCGATTATTTCGTATTCCATATTCATTTTTTCAAAGCTATCATCAAGCAAACCGAAAATATGCTCACAAAACGGAAAAAGCGAAATATCTACCGTTTTGAGCCGTCCGGGGATAAGCTTTTTCTCCCTATCGGGATGCCACATATAGCCCTCGGTCACGCCCTGCGCGCCGATTGCGATCTGAATAATATAAAGATCGGGAAGACCCTCTGCGTTACCGCCGTCGATATGGCCTTGCCAAAGGGACGCGAGACAGTTTGCAACCGAGTAGGTATCGTCCTGCTCTTCTGCAAGGTTCATACCTCCGCTCGTGTAGCCGCTCCATAAAAGCTCGGTGTTTTCAAAGGACTGATTATCCCTTCGGTGTAGCCCGAAGACGTTTTTCAGCGGTGTTTTGATCTTATCCTGCTCCTTCATCGGAACACCGTGACCGACGGCATTAGACTGCCCCAAGAGGATAAAGACTGCCGCTTTTTTATTAGACAAAATCGTATTCTCCTTTCATAGTATCGCTTCGCTTATTTTACGTAATAGGCCTTTATATCTGTAAGGGTATGCTCGCCGTCGGAGGAGTTGATAACCACCTCGTATTTTGAGGCGCGAAGCGGGCTGAACTTACAGATGACCTTATGACCTACGGTCTTTCCTTCGAAGACCTGAACCTTTTTGTGTTCGTATACGGGAAGGTAGGCGTAGACCGAGAAGGAGGTTATCTTCTGACCGTTTTTAAGGTCCTCGGTTATAACGAGAGCGTTAGAAAGGTTATTCTCCGAAGGTCCGTTATTCCCTTCCTTTACGATAGTATAGGTATCTCCCTCCTTTACGGGAGCGCTGAAGCTCTTCGGGGTACCGTAAGCGCTTTTTATACGCTCGCCGAGGGCAAGAAAGCGTTGGGCGTCGGCGTCGGGGAGAAGTCCTCTGAAATCGGGGCCGATATTAAGAAGGAAGTTGGAGCCGTGACCTACCGACATTTCGTACATACCGAAAAGCTCCTCTACCGATTTAAGGGTATCCTCGTTATTATCGTAGAACCAGGTGCTTCTTATCTTACAGTCACATTCGGCAGGAAGAAACATTGCCGAAGAAAGTCTCTGCTCCTCGGCAGAAAGCTCGGGAAAGTCGGTCTTGCTGACGGTAAGAGGGTTGTTTAAGGAGGCGTAGCCGTCCTCATTGCCTATCCAGCGCACACCCGAACTCCATTGGGGGTCGCAGAAGGTAAGAATGTCGGGCTGAAGACGGTTTATGGCCGCAACTATACGGGCTCTATCGTACTCGTGGCCCTCCGAGCCGCAGCCGTCGAACCAAAGATAGTCGATCTTTCCGTAGTTTGTCAGAAGCTCGCTTATCTGATTTATAAAATACTCGTCGTATTCCTTGGCGTTATTAAAGCTTATTGCGTATTTGCCCCACTGCGCAGGAGAGTAGTAGAGCCCGACCTTGAGTCCTGCTTTGCGGCAGGCCTCGACGAACTCTCTTACGACGTCGCCCTTTCCGTTTTTCCAAGGGGTTGCCGCAACGCTGTACTCGGAGAATTTCGTAGGCCAGAGGGCAAAGCCGTCGTGATGCTTGCAGGTAAGTATCGCGTAGGAGGCGCCGCCCTTTTTAGCGGTTGTAAGCCAGCTTTCACAGTCCAGCTCGGTAGGATCAAAGGCTTCCGGCGGCATTTCCTTCCCGTCCCAGTCGTTATGACCGGGGAAGAAGGAGCGAATTCCGAAATGAAAGAAAACGCCGAACTCCCAATTTAAAAAATCAAGCTTTTTTTCGTAGCCGTTCATACAGTTCACCTTAACCAAATCATTCAAACCCGAATCAGGTTTTGGAAGAAGAATTTTCCGCTATCCTTCGTCAAAATACTCGTAAATCCGACAGGATTTACTGCGTTTTTTCCTCGCATATCAAAAAATTACATTACTTACAAAACTCTTCGACCTTAAAGGAGCGGT
>CASFDQ010000140.1 GCA_949293385.1 uncultured bacterium
CGAAGAGTTTTGTAAGCTATATAATTTTTTAATATGCGAGGAAAAAACGCAGTAAATCCTTTCGGATTTACGAGTATTTTGACGAAGGATAGTGAAAAATTCTTCTTCCAAAACCTGATTCGGGTCCCGATGGTTTGGTTATACATCCTACTATCCTTCCATCCCCTTTAAGGCAGACGGCGTAGGTCTCGGGAGCGGAAAGCACGGTCTTAATTATTTCGCGGCTCTCCTCCGCGCTTTTATGTGGAGGCCGGCCGGCAGGCGGTCCTACCTCGGGGTCGGAGGCAAGGGAGAAAAGCTCCTCGGAGTCCTCCTCAAGCCAAGGACGGAGGGTAAGTCTTTCGGTTTCTAAGATCATAAATTTAATCCTTTTCTTATGGGAAGAAGCATTCTCGTCGCCCTTTTATACTCGGCGAAGCCGTCCTTTTTCGACTGACGGCCGTCGGCCATAGGAATACTGACGGCGAAAAACAAAACGGTATTGGCTACTGCGCCCGAAAGAAGATACGGTGCGCCCGTCTCGGTGCAGAAGACCGCCAAGGCGATCCTCCACCACATAAGAATTTCGCCCAAATAGTTCGGATGACGCGAATATTTCCAGAGACCGACGCGGATAAAACCGCTTTTTCCGCTTTTCTGAAGCGCTGCATCTCGATATCGGCAATCCCCTGCATCAAAGCCGCCAAAACCGACAGCGCGATAAAGATCACGCTTCCGATATTAGCCGAAAGCTCGTTTCTTACGGCGTAAACGGCGGGCAAAATACAGCCGTAGACCACAAGGGTCGGAACGAGATGAATACCGACGAGGTTTACGACGGGGTAGAATATTCCCGTTTTTTCGCTGAGCATCGTATACCGCCAATCCTGATGGGTAAGACCGCCGAAGGTATAGGCCCAGTTAGCGGTAAGGCGCACCGCCCAGAAGCCTACGGCGACGGCAAGCAGAACGCCCAGCAGGGTAGGCCTCCTGCCCCAAAGAAAGGCTATAAGGATCACGGGAGGCTGAACGCTCCAATAGGGGTCGTAGACCGAAGCGTTACCGAATATCAGACTGAAAATAAAGGTGACGACCGTGGCGGCGAGGTCGGCAATAAGCAGGGCTATCCACCACGAAAATTCAAGCGCATTATAGACGGTGATCCCTACCGTCGCCGACATTATGTAAACCAAAGCGACGACCGTAAAGCTCGCCCCTCGGCTTTGTTTAAGCCTTTGCATATTAAACACCTCGTAAATGAGTTATGTTGGGCCGATCCTCCTCAGAGATTCCAGCTCTTAAGGCGCCAAACGCCGTCTTTATATTCAAAGACGCAAATTCCGCCGTTATTTAAATAGAAAAGATTTTTGTCGAGGGTCCCTCCCAAAACGGCATCTAAAAGGTGCTTGGTAAAGGCGCCGTGGGAGAAGGCGGCAACCGTCTCCAAACCGCTTTCCTCAAGAAGCTTTAAAAAGCGTTTCGCACGGGCGTGAAGCATTTTACCGTTTTCGCCCCCGAAGGAGGTATAATCGAAGGCCTTTTTCGCCCTTAAATATTCTCCGCCCCACTCGTTTACGCAGTCGGCAACAAGCCGATCGGTACAGATTCCGACGCCTATCTCCTTAATAAGGCGCAACGCCTCGAATTCTGCCCCGGGAAGGGCCGCCATACAGGTCTGCTGAGTTCGGGGAAGGTCGCTCGTATATATCTTGTCGAAGGTTATTCCCTTAAGCTTTTCCCCTGCCCGTTTTGCATCCTCAATTCCTTTCTCGGTTAAAGAGGTCAGACTATGCCCTGAGTGTCTTTTAGCGAGATTGTTCTCGGTTTCTCCGTGACGGATCATATAAAGAAGCATTCTAGTCCTCCAGCATAGTATCGAGAAGCGAGGTTGCGAAGAGCCAATTCATTTTTCTTGTGGGATGATTTATCTTGTTGGCGAGAAGCTCGGTGGTGTTTACACCCAGCTCTGCCATTTTCTTCCATTTTGCATAAACGTCGCAGACCTTTACACCGTGTTTTTTGGCCAGCTCCTTGGCGGCGGCGAGATAATAGTCCAAATTGCCTGCAAGCTGACTTTCCATGGCGCCCTTGGCGCTATATCTGTGCTTTTCGTCGGTAAGGTGGCAGGATATCTCGGTATTCTGCATATTGGGGGTCATAAAGATGACCTCGCCGCCTGCGGCTTTAAGACGGGTGAAGATGTCGTCGAGAGCGTCGGTATAAAGGTGAAGACCTTCCTTGCCCCAGCCGTTATCGTTAAGGCCGTAGCAGACGACGGTCAGGTCGGGGCTATAATCTAAAACGTCTCTTTGCAGTCTTTCGGCGCCTAAGGGTGCGCGGTCGCCGCTTATGCCCGCGTTTATTATATTAAGGGTCGTATCGGGGAAAAGCTCGGTTAGAATCTGATTTAAATAGCCGTGATAGGTCGAGTTTTTGTCGAAGACCGTCTCGATGCTTCCGTCGTTTTTGGTATATATCTCAAAACAGCCCTGTGTAACGCTGTCCCCTAAAAAGGCGATGGTAGGGCTCTTTTTGCCCCAGCGGTCCCTGCCCTTTTCGGCAAGCAGATTCATAATTCTCATAATTTTTCTCCTTTTTATCCTTTTGTGAAGGGGGGGTCAAAAAACAATCCAAACTCCACGAAGCAGTAGGAATCGACCCAGCCTGCCTGTGCGCCTGCACTGCCCTTAAGCCAGAGGGGGGATTTGTGGAAGAAGGCTCCGGGGCCGACGGCGAGACATTCGCCGATATTTAAATGGAAGGGGCCCAGCATATTTCTGAGGTTGCCCTTAACGGTTATCTCAAATATGTTTTCGCCCTCGGTAAGAAGGTCGGAAAGGTCGAGCTCGTAGGGCTGCCAGAGGATGTCGCCGGCCTCCTTGCCGTTTACCTTGACGCTCGTTACGTTAGAGCAAAGCTCGGCGAATTTAATGCTTCCCCTTGCCGCTTCCTCGGCCGAGAGGGTAACGGCCTTCTTAAAGGTCATACTGCCCGCAAAGAAGGGGTAGCCCTGCTGTGCTATAGCGCCGTCCGAAACGGTTTTATTCTGCTTTACGACCGAGAATTTACCCTCGGTCACAAGACCGCGGTTAGCCACGCCCTCAAAGGGCTTGTCGCTTTTAACCCCGAAATCTCCCGTAACATAGACCGCTTCGATCTCCATATCGTAGAAAAGCTTATTCTTTTCCGACTCAAAAACGAGGCCGTTTCTTGCCATTTCACGGACTCGGTCGCTCTGATCGAAGTCGCAGGTAAGGCTTATTTCATTTTCGCCCTCTTTTACATAGGGGGCAATATCTATAAGGTTAAAGGCCTTGTCGCGGAAGAAGCCGAGAACCCTTTTGTCTATGACCTTGCCGTTTACCCTTATCTCGAATATCTCGGGGGTCTCGACGGCAAGACGCATACGGGAAAAGGCCTTTTCCTTAACGTTAAACTTAAACACGACCTCGGTCTTTACCTTCTTATCAAAGGCAAGGGCCATTTCCTGAACGTCGCTTACAGGAATATTTTTTCCCGCACACTCGCCTTCAAAATAGAGGTCGCAGTAGTCGAGGGTAAGAATATTGTCCTCGTCGGAGACTATCTCCCACTCGCCCTTAAGCTTTTCGGTAAGGGGCAGAAGGGTCTTTTTCTCCCCGCAGAGGGGCTTTGCGCGGTCATCCGTATAGACGAAAAGGATAAGGGAGCCCTTTGCCTCGATCTCGGCCGAGACCTCAATTCCCTTTTCACGCTTTATGAACCTTGCCTGCTTTTCTTCGCCGCTTACGGGGTCGAAAATTGCGGCCGAAGCTCCGGGGATTCCTGCCTTTATGCTCTGTTTTAAATTATGACGGTTGTGGAAATAGTAAACGGTAGAGTCGCCAAAATAGCGAACGAGCAGGTTTATGAAGTTCTCTTCTCCCCCCGAGTTTTCGAGCTTCACCCGACGAACCGAGTCGGGAAGACTTGCGGAAAGCTCGTCTACCTTGACGGTCTTTTCGGCAATAGCCTTATAGCCGTCGTTTTTAATTCCTGCCACGTATTCGGGGGCACCGTTTACAAAGATGACCTCGCCGCCCTGCGCCTTAAACTCCTTAAGCAGCTTTAACGCCGTTTCGCCGAGGGTCTCGGATTCGGGGACGATAACGAGGGAATATTTCTGATTTCCGACGATAACCTTTCCGTCCTCGACTCTGCCGTGACGGGTCATAATTCGGTCGTCGCCCAAATGATACTGGATCTGCTCCTTCTCCAGCAGGTTCATAACGTCAATGAGACGGAGGCACCAATAGTCGGCATCCTTTTTGGCTATATCGGTATAAGCGCCCTCGGTGAGGGTCTCCTTAAGGGTGGTCCAGCCCGACTCGATGTTATGAAGAACGAGCAGGTCGGCCTTCACCTTTCCTTCGGCCACGATATAGCCTATGCGGGAGGCAAGGTCGTTAAACTTCTTATAATCACTCCACCAGGGCTGATGCTTAAAGAGGGAGGCGGGGTAGTCGCGCTTTCGGATACCGCGAAGGGAATATCCCTCAAGATGCTGACAGAGGTAGTTTATTCCGTGAACGAGCTGATCCTCAAGGATGTTCCGAAGCTCCTCGAAGCTTACGTTCCAGCCGCAAAGGGCGAAGGACTCGGTAAGGATCTGCTTTTTGCCGAGCTGATTTGCTACCGAGGCAACCTGCATCTGAAGCTGAAGATCGGCAAGGCGGCGGCCTAAGTTATCGACGCCGGGGATGTCCATATATTCGTAGTGGGGCATACAGGCGCCGTTTGAGAGGATCTGATGACCGAACCACTCTTCGATTACCATATGACCCGTAAGAGCCGAGCCGTTTTCCCTGCACCAGTCGCCGATCTGCTTCATAAAGGCTTCTGCGAACATATCACGCACCAGCGCCCAATAGTTATAGCGGACCCGTTTACAGTCATCAATATCGAAGAAAAGGGCGGGAAGCAGGGGCTTTATATCCTCGCCGTAGCGGGCGGTATATTCGGCCTCTAAATCAAGGCTCCAAGGGAAGCCCTTTCGGGATATCTGCGGCTCGTCGGTGAAGAAGCCCTTCATTTCGGCCCATTTTTCGCCCATGGTATCCTTATAGGCCTGATGGGTCACGCGGATAAATTCGGCAATTACCTCCTTAGACAGGGTATCGACGTAGAAGGGGTTTATCTCGTAGTAAAAATGAAGATTTTTACCGTCTTTTTCGATATTTATGATAGTATGTCGGTCATTCACGGGAGCGTCGGTGACCGAGCAGCGGAGATATTTCTGCTGATACTTTTCTCCGAGGGTGCTGACCAGACCGCCGCCGAAGCCCGAGGGCCAACCGTTTTCGTCGTAGCCCCAGGAAAGCATACCGCTTTTTTTGCCTTCGTCGCAGGCGGCAAGGATATTATCGTACCACTCGTCGGAGAGATATTCGGTCTGAAGACCGCCTCTGGCGTGCATAAAATAGCCGCCGAGACCGGCCTCCTCCATTTCTCTGACCTGCAGGCGGGTCTCACTTACGTCAAGCTTCTCGTTCCAGCTCCAGAAAGGAGCGGGACGGTATTTTTTTGACGGATTTTTAAGCTCATTTTTGTTCATAATATATACCTCCTGCGGCCTTTGGCCGCAATTAAATCCCTGTGGACAGTGGACAGTGGTCAGTGGTCAGTGATCAGACGGATACCGAAGCAGTTTAGGGCCGAGGGCCCGGGGCCTAGGGCCGAGGGAATGAGCCTGCGGCGCGTATATAAACGGCAACCGTAGGGGCGTTCATCGGACGCCCGTGAGATATCGCAAATTTGAATATAACTTTTCGGCGACCTTTGTAGGGGTCGGCGTCCCGACGACCCGAGCGGAATTTAATGTTTGATAAAGTAAATTTGGATATTATCCCGTTTGGTTTTGCGGAGCAGGTTTCCCTCATCCACCACTACGGAAAAGTTTCGTTTGCGACGATAGTCGCAACATCGTTTATGCGAAGCATAACATCATTTGCCGTAAGGCTTCATCGTTTTCCGACCTAAATAAAAAAACGATATTTGCGCCTTTGGCACAAAATGATGTTCCTCCCTGCGGTCGGAAATACGACCCTACGGGTCGCGGTCCCCCTTCCCCCAAGGGAAGGCCGACGGATACCGAGGCAATTTCGCCTTCTTCACTCTTATTACTCGCGCGTAGTGCTACTCACGCCGAAGGCGTTACTCTGTCCACTGACCACTGTCCTCTGTGCCCTCTAACACAAAAATAATACCACACCGCGCCCTTTCTTTCAATAAAAAACTCTATCTCTTGAATATTTTCTCGTAATGGGTTATAATTAAGACAATCTTATACCCTTCGAGGTGGATAAATGAAAATAGTTATTGTAGGTGCAGGTAAGGTTGGAACCAACCTGGTAAAGCTCCTTGCCGACGAGGATCACAGCGTTACGGTCATCGAGCTTGAAAGCAAGCTTGCCGAATCTTTGGTCAAGGACCACGACGTTATAGGCTACTGCGGAAACGGCGCCGCCTTCTCTGTTCAGGAGGAGGCCGGGGTCGATCGATGTGACCTTTTTATTGCCGTAACGGGAAGCGACGAGCTTAATATTATGAGCTGTATGGTGGCGAGTAAGATCGGCGCCAAAAAGACGGTTGCAAGAGTACGCAATACCGACTATTCCGATCAGCTCCTCTTTATGCAAAACAAGCTCGGTATCGACCTGCTTATAAACCCCGAGTTTGAATCGGCGGCCGATATCGCCCGAACGATAGAATTCCCCGCCGCGACCAAGATCGAGACCTTCGCCAAGGGACGTATCGACCTTGCCGAAATAACCGTTCCCGAGGGAAGCCCCCTCGACGGAATCATGCTTAGAGATATAAGAAAAACCCTTTCGGCGGCTATGCTTATCTGCGCCGTTCAGAGGGGCGAAGAGGTAATCATTCCCGCAGGTAATTTCGTTGTTAAAGCGGGGGATAAAATTCACTTTACCGCTTCAAGAAGAGAGCTTCCCCGTATTTTTAAGACCATAAGAATGGATAAAAAGAAGATCCGCTCGGTTCTTATTATCGGAGGAAGCCGAACCGCCTACTACCTCGCAAAATATCTTTTAAGATCGGGAATCAAGGTAAAGATCATCGAGGCAAACCGCGACCGCGCCGCCGAGCTTGAGGCAGGTCTTAATGACTGCTCGGTAATTTGGGGCGACGGTACCGACCCCGACCTGCTCCGAGAGGAACGGCTCGAGGATTTCGACGCCGCCATTGCCCTTACCCAGATCGACGAGGAAAACATAATCTTCTGTATGCACGCCGCAAAGCAGGGAGTCGAAAAGACCGCCTGCAAGGTGAACCGCGACCCCCTTGCAAAAATGGTCGAGGACCTTCTTCCCGATTGCAGCGTAGTCTGCCCCAAGCAGGGCACCGCCGACATAATCCTCCGTTATATCCGCGCCGTTACCGATACCTCGGGAAGCATTATAACCCTCTATAAAATTCTCGGCGGAGGCGCCGAGGCGGCCGAATTTCTGGCTACCGACGACTGTCCCCTTATCGGCAAGACCCTAAAGGAAATAAACCTTAAAAAGAACATTCTTATCGCCTGCGTAAGCCGCGGCCGTCAGGTAATAATCCCCGACGGTAATACCGAAATTCTCTCGGGCGACAGCGTGATAGTTATTACGGCAGGTCACCGCGTCGACAGCCTCAGCGATATATTGGAGTAAAATATGAACTACAGAATGGTTTTTTACGTTTTGGGCCGCCTTATGACGGCTATCGGCGCGCTGATGGCTCTTCCGACGGTTTGTGCGATGATCTACCGAGAAAGCGTTCTGCCCTTTATAATACCTATGGCGGTCGCCCTTATTCTCGGCCTTCTCCTTTCCTTCAAAAAGCCGAAAAACAACCGATTTTTAGCCCGTGACGGCTTTGTAAGCGTCGGACTTTCCTGGATAATAATATCCCTTATCGGCTGTTTGCCCTATATCATCAGCGGCGCCATTCCGAGCTTCGTTAACGCCTTTTTCGAGACGGTTTCGGGCTTTTCGACTACCGGCGCGTCGATAATGACCGACATTGAGTCGCAGGCCAAAAGCGTACTTTTCTGGCGCTGCTTTACCCACTGGATAGGCGGAATGGGGGTTCTCGTATTTATTCTCGCTATACTCCCCCGCTCGGATATGAAAAGCTTCAACTTTATGCATCTTATGAAGGCAGAGGTTCCCGGCCCCACGGTGGGAAAGCTCGTTTCGAAGATCGCAGGAACCGCCCGCGTCCTCTACGGAATCTATATTCTTCTGACCCTTATCGAATTTATCTTTCTCGTCTGCGGCGAGATGGACGTCTTTGAGGCCATTACTCATTCCTTCTCTACCGCAGGAACGGGAGGCTTCGGGATCAAAAACGACTCGTTGGCCTCCTACTCGGCCTACAGTCAGTACGTCGTAGCCGTACTTATGCTCCTTTTCGGAACGAATCTTAATATTTTCTTCCTTATTATTACGGGTCATTTTATAAGGGCAATAAAAAGCGAGGAGCTCAGATGGTATTTGTGTATTATTGCGGCGGCCACGGCGGGAATTTTCTTATCCGTCGGACTTCAGACCGCCTTTACCGAAGGAACCTTCCGTCACAGCCTTTTTCAGGTCGCCTCGATCATATCTACCACCGGCTTCTACTCGTCCGACTTCGAGCTATGGCCGGTAATAGCCCACGTTATACTTCTGATCCTTATGTTCTGCGGCGGCTGTGCAGGCTCGACGGCCGGCGGAGTGAAGGTCTCGCGAATAATGCTGCTCTTTAAAAACGGCAAGCGTGAGGTAAGGTACATCGCCCACCCGAGAGCTATGATCTCAGTAAAGCTTGAGGGAAAAACGGTGGATCACGAAACGGTAAGAGGTACGACCTCCTATATAATCGTATTTATTGCCATTTTGGTCTTCTCGGTTTTGGCGGTAACGGCCATAGAGGGAAAAGACCTTATTACCGGCTTTACCTCGGTCGCCACCTGCCTTAATAACGTTGGGCCGGGACTTTCAGAGGTCGGCCCTACCGACAGCTTTGCTCATTTCTCCGACCCGACAAAGCTTATACTTTGCTTCGATATGCTGTCGGGAAGGCTTGAGCTTTTCCCGATGCTTATGCTCTTCTCCCCTGCCGCCTGGCGAAAGTTTTCATAACATAAAAAGACCGCTCTTACAGTAAAATGTAAGGGCGGTTTTTTTAGGGACGAGGGCAAGCGGCCGAAGGCCGCAGTGGACAGTGATCAGTGGTCAGCGGTCAGAATAACGCCTTCGGCGTGAGTAGCGCTACCCGCGAGTAATAAGAGCAAAGAAAACGAAATTGCTTCGGTATCCGTCTGTCCACTGTTCACTGTTCACTGTCCACTGAAACCTATACAGGAGGCACTTATGGAAGCATTTCGGTCGAAACGGGCCTTTATTATGACGGCGTCCTCGGCGGCGGTGGGCCTCGGAAACATATTCCGCTTCCCTGCCCTTGCGGCAAGGTACGGGGTCTCCTTTATTCTTTTCTATATTGTCGCCCTTTTTACGGTAGGCCTGCCTCTGCTTTACGCCGAGCTCTGTTTCGGGCACAGCAGAGGACCGACGGCCGACTCCAAGGTGACCGCCGCCCTTTGCAGAATAAACTGTACGGCCGTGCTCTGCTGTTATATCGTTTTTTTCGCTTTGGTTTTAAAGGGAGCGGTAAACGCCCTCTTTTCGGGGGTCTCCGATTACTTTTTCCTTCTTTTGGCGGCGGCTTTGGCGATAGTCTGCTTCGGGTCGGCCGAAAAGATATCGAAGCTCGCCGAGGTGGGTCTGATCTTTTCGGTTTCGGTAATTCTGATAATAGCGGCCCTCGGCCTTATAAACAAGCCCTCCTCCCTATCGGGTCTCGTTTCCCCTTCGGGGAAGCCCTTTTCGGCAGATTTTTTCGCGGCAGTCTTCGGGCAGGTCTTTTTCAGCCTCTCCCTTGCGGTAGGGGTAATGACGACCTACGGCTCTATGCTTAAGAAGGGGACTCCCCTTTTAAAAAGCGCGGTTGCGGTTTGCCTGACCGATTTCGGGGTCTCGGTCCTTTCTACCGTCGTTTATCTCTGCCTCGGGGGAAGCGACGGCGCGGTATACGAGGGTCTTTCGGCCTATCCCCTGCTTTTTTCGTCCTTTTTCGGAGCAAGGGTCGGCCGAGCGGTGACCCTTTTCTTCTTTTCGGGGCTAACGCTTCTTTCCCTCAGCGCGGTCATCTCCTATATCAAGGCCCTTTCCGTCAACGGTCGCAAAGAGAGAAAGACCGCCGCAGCGGTAACCCTTTTTACGGCGGCGGTAGGCCTTTTGCTCATAACAAACGAACTCCGCGGGCTTCGCCTTACCGATCAAAGCATACTTCCCCTTATCGGCCTTTTCGCAGGGACGGTCGAAGCCTTTTTCTTATCCTTTAAGGTTAAAAGATTTAAGCTCCTTCTCCGATTTTTTATTCCCGCCCTGCTTATTTTTCTTATTCTGAGAAAAATATTTATATAGATACTTGAAAAAAATTAGGTTTTGTCGTAAAATTAGGAAAAAGCATTTATAAAATAAAAATGCGGAGGGGCTTTATGGGTAAAAATTTTGTTATAACTATTGCAAGAGGATTTGGAAGCGGCGGTAAGGAGATCGCGACAAAGGTCGCTAAAAAGCTCGGAATAAACTGCTACGAGCACGCAATACTGACCCTCGCTTCGCAGAT
Organism: uncultured bacterium; assembly: GCA_949293385.1. Taxonomy (GTDB): domain Bacteria; phylum Bacillota; class Clostridia; order Oscillospirales; family Acutalibacteraceae; genus SFWF01. Next base: position 10,663 of record CASFDQ010000140.1, read on the forward strand.
GAGCGGTCTTGACCGAGCTCATTTTGCCGAGGCCGACGAAAAGCTTTTAAAGCCCTCCTTTTTACATTCTATCAAGGAGTCCTTAAACGCCTCCCACGAATCGCACTTCGTCTCCAACGACGAGCTTTTCTCCTATGAGGCGCAGATAATTAAGGCCCTCGCTACCAACGAGTCCTGCGTTATCGTGGGAAAGGCCGCCGACTACGTTTTAAGAGATTACGACAACGTTTTCAGCTTTTATATCGAGGCTCCCCGAGCCTACTGCCTTAAAAACGTAATGGAAAAAATGGAGGTCACCGAGGAAGAGGCCAACGAGCTTATCTCCAAGACCGACAAATACCGCGCCGACTTTTATAAGTACGTTACCGGCGGAAATTATTGGACAAACCCCGTCAATTTCGACCTTACCCTCAATAGCGAAAGGGTCGGAAAGGACGGCTGTGTCGAGATGATCGCGGCTTACGTCGATATGAAAATGAGGGAGAAATAAAATGCCCGAGGGTGTAATTGATTTTTTAACCTTTATTGCAATGTGGATCGGCCTTATGGCCCTTATCGGAGCGGCCCTTGCGGTTACCCGTCTTTTCAGAAAAAAGGAGGAGGAGACCTCCGTCGACCCCAAGGAATACGCCGAGAAAATGGAGGCCGAGCTAAGTGAACCGACCCCCGAAAAGCCTATAAAAAAGGGCTGGCGAAACCCCTTCGTCCTCTCTCAGGACGAAATAGACGAAACGAAAAACAACCTTTCGAAATGAAAATTTCGAAAGGTTGTTTTTTATGCCGTTGCTTTTTCTTCTTTTTTCATAAAAAGTCTGCGGATAAAAATAATGCCGAAGGAAAATCCCGTATATACTGTTATATAAACGAGGGGGATAAAATGCCCCGAAAGGAGCTTAAAGGGCTTCATTGCCGCGACTGTGTCTAAGAAATAGGGGTTTATATAGTACATATCGAACTCTTGTCCCCCCGAAACGCCGCAGAAATAAACCGTGTAGTTAAGTATTACGGCGATTACTACTCCCCCGATAAACCAAGGCAGGGCGTAAAGCACCGAGGAGTATTCGGGCCTTACGTATTTCGTCGCCAAAAGATACAGACCTATTATGGTCATAGAGCCGTGACAGACAGCGGTTTGAAAATTTACCCCCACAAAAGCCGAGAAAATATTTCCTCCCGTAATTACGGTCAAAAGCCCCGCAAAAAGTCCGTAGGTCGCAAGGTAGCAGCAAAGCCCGTAATGGATCCTTTCGTTTTTAACTATTGCCGCAAAAAGCCCTGCTATCATAGGGGTCGAGCAGAACTGCCACGGGAATACCCGCCAGGTATATTCGAAAACGAATTTTCCGTCGACGAAATCGAAGCTGTAGACGAGCTGCTTATAGACCTCTAAAACTATCGTAGCAACCGACAGAACAAGAAGCAGCCGACGGAGGTTCTTTTCGGTCAGCGGAAGCCCTTTTATAACAAAAACCGCGGCCGCCGAGGTAAGTATCAGCATAACGATATGAAAGACCCCAAATGTCTGAGGTCTATCACAACGGGTCTTTAAAAAGAGAAGTATATTTCCGAGAATTTCCATTTTAAATAAGTCCTAAAACCGTCTCGGTCCAAGCGGCAGGATCGTCGACGGAAAGTCCCGCAATAAGCAGGGCCTGACCGTAAAGCAGCTCGGAAATAGCCTTTGCGCGGTCCTTATCTGTGTCGAAGGCGGTCTTCAGCTTTTCAAAAACGGGGTGAGCGGCGTTCAGCTCTAAAACACGCTGAGCCTTGGGCTTTTGAGCTTCGTCTCCCGGCATCTGTGCGAAATATTTTTCCATCTCTAAGGTTACGGGGCCGCTGGTAGAAAGGCAAACGGGGTGGGTCTTAAGCTTTTTGGAGACAGTAACCTCGAAGACCTTGCCCGAAAGAGCCTCCTTTACGAACTCTAAAAGCTCCTTGTTTTCCTTTTCGGCGGTTTCGGCCTTTTCCTCGTCACTCTTATCGAGAAGGTCAGCACCCTCGGAATTTATCGAGCAGTAGTCCTTTTCGCCCTCGGCGCGAAGGGTCTGCATAACGAACTCGTCCACCTCGTCGGTGAGCATAAGCATATCGTAGCCCTTGTCGCGGATGAGCTCGACCTGAGGAAGGCCGCCGATCATCGAAAGGCTTTCGCCGCAGGCGTAGTAGATGTGCTTCTGCTCCTCGCTCATAGCGGCGATATACTCGGCGATGCTTATATATTTATCCTCCTTAAGGCTTCGGAAGATAAGGAGATCCTTAAGCTTATCCTTGTTTACGCCGAAGTCGGAAACGACGCCGTATTTAAGCTGAAGTCCGAAGGCGGCGAAGAATTTTTCGTATTTTTCTCTGTCGGAGCCCATAAGCTTTTTAAGCTCGGATTTAATCTTTTTCTCGATTCCGTTTGCGATGGTCTTTAGCTGATGGGTCTGCTGAAGCATTTCGCGGGAGATGTTAAGGGAGAGGTCCTCGCTGTCGACGACGCCCTTTACAAAGCGGAAATGATCGGGTAAAAGCTCCTCGCATTTATCGGTTATAAGAACTCCCGAGCTATAGAGCTTAAGGCCCTTTTCGAAATCCTTGGTATAGTAGTTATAGGGGGTCTTGGCGGGAACGAAAAGAAGGGATTTATAGGCGACGAGGCCTTCGGCGTTGGTCTGAACGGCTAAGAGCGGGTCCTCAAAATCGTAGAAGGTGTCCTTATAAAAGCCGTTCAGTTCCTCCTCGGTGACCTCGTTTTTGCTCTTCTGCCAAAGGGGAACACGGCTGTTTACGGTATCGTCTTCGGTATAGGAGACCTGCTTTTTGTCCTCTCCCTCGCCCTCTTCCTTATACTTCGTAACCTTCATAACAATGGGGTGACGGATGTAGTCGGAATAGGTCTTAATAAGGCTTTTAAGGCGGTACTCGTCGCAGAATTCGCTGTATTTGACCTCTTCGGTATCCTCTTTAAGGTGCATTTCGATGACCGTACCCACCTCTGTCTTATCGGCCTCGGTAACGGTATAGCCGTCCACGCCGTCCGAGACCCACTTATAGCCCTGCTCCGACTTATAGGAGCGAGTAAGGACGGTGACCTTATCGGCCACCATAAAGGCCGAATAAAAGCCGACGCCGAACTGACCGATGATATTTGCGGCCTCGTTTTCTTCCTCGGCGGTCATATTCTCCTTAAAGGCAAGAGAGCCCGAACGGGCGATGGTGCCGAGGTTTTCCTCAAGCTCCTCCTTGGTCATACCGATACCGTTATCGGTTACGGTGACGGTGCCCTCCTCCTTGTTAAAATCCACGCGGATGGCAGGGCTTCCCATAGCGGCACGGGCGGCCTCGTCGGTAAGGGAAAGATAGGAGAGCTTGTCTATCGCGTCGTTTGCGTTAGATATAAGCTCGCGGAGGAAGATCTCCTTGTTTGTGTAGATTGAGTTGATCATAAGGTCTAAAAGTCTTTTGCTTTCGGCCTTAAATTGCTTTTTTGCCATAATGATTTCCTTTCTAAAGCACCTGCTTGTTTTCAAACCACAAGGCAGGGTTGTTTTCGATATAATCCCAGTGTTTACTGTAATCGGCATCGTTTCGGATCACGTGGTCGTAAAAAGAACGCTGCCAAACCTTATAGCCTATCTGCTTTGTAATGCTTCCCTTTAGCTGATTTATAACGGCAGATATTGTAGGGGCGGTCATTGGCCGCCCGTACTCATCACAGGATATTTGCATCAATAAATGGACATGATCGGGCATAATTACATAATGCTCAACGCTATAAGCGGGATAATGTTTCGGTATGTTTTTTATAGCCGTTTCTACAATTTTTCCGTGCTCGTTAAGGGGAGCCTTCTGCGGGCGGCCAATGACCGCCCCTACGTTCTCCTCCCAAAAAAGAGCTCTCTTTTTATCCGTACAGATCGTTATGAAATACATATCGGGATAACTATAATCGTAGCCCTGCATACGGAGCGGCTTTCTCTTCGGCAGTTCCATACTACTTCGCCGATTTAATTGCCTCGTTTAGGTCTTCCCTGAAGGCGAGATAGGCTTCGGGGGTCGAGGGGCCGGTTTCGAAGGTCAGCTTTCCGAAATGCTTTTCGATAAGGCCCTCCACATTCTCTCTCGAGGTCAGCTTTTCGAGGGTCTTTAGGGCTCTTTGGTCGTTAAGGCCTTCGCCGAAGACCTTCTGACGGGTCGACTGATAACAGCCGAGGCCTCGGTCGGGATAGACGAAAAATGAGGTTCCGCAGGACATACGGAAAATGCCCGGATCGAGGCAGGGATCGGTCATACCGTGACTCATACAGTCGTAGTAGAAGTTATAGCCCCACTGTAAAAAGCCCTTAACCTTATAGGAATACATCTGCGCTCCGATCATACGGTTGCGCTCGGGGGATACCACGTTCAGACGGTTCGACATAAGGCCCTTTATCTGCTCGCCGGTATAGTAGCACCAATATCCCGGGGCCTTGTCGCGGAAATCCTCGATACAATTTGTTGCGACGATGGGGGTCTTTACGAGGCCGAGCTTATAAAGCTCGTAGTGAGAAAGGGCGTCGCCCACCATACATCCGTCAAGGAGGTTTCCGACGCTGCCGAGAGCCCCCTTAAAGCTTTCGATATGGTTGTCGTTGGGCTCGTCGGAAATATGGAAGAGGACCTTTTTTTCGACTCCTTCGTTTCTGAAGAACTCTCTCACGGCGGGGATATAGGCCGCAAGGAATTTGCGGTATTTAGCGCCATCGGCAGGGGTGTCCCAGCCGAAGATGCGCTTTTCCTTGCCGTTTACCACGGCTTCGATCTTGGGAGCCGCCTTTGCGCCCCACTGTGTAAAGAGGTGGTTATGCTCAAAATATTTAATTCCCGCCTTTTTAAGGACGTCGATATATCTTTTAAGATTTTTAAAATCGAATTCGTAGCGGTCCTTACCCACTACCTTTACGCCGACGAGCTGAACGGTCTTACGCTCCTTGCCGACGGGAGTATCGAGGGGAGGGGTAAAGCAGGGAGTAAGAAACATAGTCTGTCCGTTAAGGGCGGCGGCGTGAGCGTAATTATAGACCGCAGTAAAGAAGTCGTCGCTCATAGGCTCTACCCCGTGAAGATCACAGAGGCAGTCGCAGTGAAACCAGTTGGTACAGGGGAAGGTCTCGGGAACGAGGGCCTGATCTATCACTTCAAGAGATATCTCCTCGCGGCCCACCTCCTCGCAGTCGCTTCCGTTTAAAAACTTAACGGTTATTTTATAATTTCCCGCTTTTAGGGCTTTTTTGTTTTCGTTTACGGTGATCCAGACGCTCTGCCAAGCCGAGCTTAATGCGGTAAGCAGCTTCTTTTCACCAACCTCGAAATAGTCCGAAGACCAGAAGCCGTCATTGGTGAGCTTGGGATTTACCTTTTTCGGAATAAGGACGTCGGGGTATATTCCGACAAAGGCCTCGGTATCCATTCCTGCAACGTCGGTATGAAGCACGGGAACTCCCTGAACGGCGTAGAGGGAAAGGGGCAGCTCGGAGTCTATTCTGACGTTTACGGCGTGGGCGCCCTTCCTTGTATCCTTATAGGCTACCTGAAAGGAGAGCGGCTCGTTTTTAAGGGCCGAAAAGCTCTTTTTTGCCGCCTCTTCCGGACAGTTTTCGGGGAAGACCCGATGAAGAGATGAAAGAGTTGCTGTTTTTAACATAATTTACCACCCTATAAATTATAATAAATTTCTAAGATTTTGTAAAGAAATTATTCTATTGTATTATAGTCCTTTTTGTTTTATAATACAAGGGAGAAACGTGCTGACTATAAGCACAAACCTGCTACCTTAAAAGGAAATTTTTCGGGGGATAAAAATGATAAAATATTTTCAGGTCTTTATTAGCTCGGCAAGCGTCGGAATGAGCGAGATACGCAAAGAAATAATAAACAAGCTTATCGCTCAGGACCGATTTTTCCCTATCGCTATGGAATAAACGCCGACGACAATACTCTTTTAATGCTTTATAACTATATGAAGCGGTCGGACATCTGCCTGCTTCTGCTCGGCGACTCTGCTGGCTCGAAGATCGGAAGCGCAAGCCGATACATAACCGACCCCGAGCTGCTTGCCGCCATCAACGAATATAAGGAAATAAGCGGGCTTCGAAGCATCGAAGAGCTTACGTATACAGAATTTGAATACGCCGCCGCCCTTTATCTCGGAGTAAGGATCGTTCCCTTTGTAAAAAAGAGTCTGGTCGACGCCTTTGAGAAGGGTACCTTAGAGGAGACGGCCGCCCGTTTCTACAGCGCGGTAAGAGAGAAGGCCGTCTATCAGAACTGGACCGACGTCTTAAATCCCGAGCAGGTCGTAACGAGCCTTAACCGCTGCGTCGACTCTCACCCCGACCTTGCGGGCTGGATAAGAGAAAAGGACAGCAGTATTTACAGGTCGGCGAAAAACGCAGGCATCTGCGACGTCTCGCTTCAGGGCTTTTTACCCAAGGATAAGCTTAAAGGGTGGCTGAGCTCGGCCGACCGTCTTATGCTCTGATACACGACGGGAAACGCCTTTGCCGCGGGCAACCGCGACCTTTTGGCCGACTTCGTATCGATGGGCGGAAATATTCAGCTCCTTTGCTGTAAGCCCTATACCAAAGAGATGTACGATATTCAGAAGCTTGAGGAGACCGAGCACGGAAACCGCGAACAGATCCACCGAGAGCTTTTCGAGGTATATAACCTGCTTCAAAACGTCTATTCCAAGGCCTGCGAAAAGCACGAGCGCGGCGAAGGACGAGAGCCCGGCAAGATTCAGATAGGCTTTATGTCTACCCTTTTCCGTTCCTCTTTTCTTATTGCGTCGAGCTCGGAAAACAGTAAAAAGGTCGGCTGGTTTACAGTAACCCTTCCCCCTGCAAAATCCCGTGAGACGGTTACCTTTGAGATCGAATCGGACGCGGCTGTCTCGGCCCAAAACAATCTGCTGAGCCGTTGCAGTGAGCATTTCGAGCACGTCTGGAGCTATTCCGCCTCTAAAGGAGAGGTCATAACGATAGGAAGGGCCACCTCTCTTGAGATCGAAAAGGAAGGCGAGGGCTCCAAGGTCGACGAAAAATACTGGAAGGAAAGAGAGCAGGCCGCCGCCCTTAATATGCGCCTCAGGAAGAGAAACAAAAACATCCTCATTGAGGTCGCCGCTCAGCACCCCCTAAAAGACGGCCTTTACCCCGACGAGGAGTTTACCGCCCGACTCGACCGCGCCATCGAGCTTTATAAGGAGAAGACCGCCGAGGGCTACGGGGTCAAGCTCTACGTCCCCGGAAGCCTCCACCTCGATTTCGACGGCGTGCCCGACGAGGTATCTCTGAGCGAGGCGGGAACGACCTATCTTAAGGAAATGGGCATCCCCGAGGACAGGCTTTTCGGAAACGAAATGAATAACTCCTACGACGGTGAGCGTCACCACGATGGGGTCTACAATACCGCCGACGAATGTTTTATTGCTTCGAAGATATTCTTTGCCGAGGAGGAGTCCTTCGGTCAGCTTTACTCGGTCTGCTCTCCTAATCAGCTAATGCGAAAAAATCTGTTTTATATGGAATTCGGGATCATCCCCATGATAATAACCGTTCCGACCGCCAATATGTTCCATAATTTCCTAAAGGAGCTTCTCGGAAACGTACCCTATATACTAAGCGAGGATCATAACTATCAGGGCGAGACCTCCAAGGAGGCTATCCGAACCCGAAGGGAACGTCTTCCCGACTACGAAAAAAAATAAAAGAGCCTTTGGCTCTTTTATTTTTTACTTTTTGCAAGCTCCATAAGTTCTCGAGGGTTTTCTCTGAAAAGCCGCTCGTACTCGCGGTTATGACCGTAGAGCAGGTGCGGGATGTGGTCCTTAAGGGCAAGGGCGGTATCAAATGCGTTTCTCGTCGAGATGCAGAAAAGCCTTTCGGGCTTTTTCTTTCCTAAAACGTAAAGCTCTAAGGCGTAGGTATCGTCGGCGTCGGAGTCGGCAGCGTAATACTGTGTACACCACATAATTTTGTCGATATCGTCGACGATAACGTAAACGTTCGGCTCCTTAAAGGCCCTTTCTTTTACCGAGACGAGCTGACGGCCGGATATGCGGTAGGAGAACTTGGGGTCGCGGATGTCGGTAAAGATCACCGTCTCGTCCTTCCCGCCTCCGAATGTAGAGGGGGTATCGGCAAAGCCGGTAACGCGGCGGCTCAGCTCCTCGAAGACAACTACCGAATCGTTAAGATCAAGTCCGTTCCTGACCGTCTCGTTTCCGTTCGCGCGTCGAGGTCTCGTTGCAACTCGGTCGCTCGACGGCTCTAAAGGTCCACCGGACCTTTATTCACTACGTCTCGATCGTCGCGCCCTACAAAGGTAGCCAAAAAGTTTTACGAAATTTGCGATGTCTCACGGGCGGCCGATGAAAAAGTTTCGTTTGCGACGGTAGTCGCAACATCGTTTATGCGAAGCATAATATCATTTGCCGTAAGGCAACATCGTTTTCCGAACGCAAACGATGTTTGC
>CASFDQ010000141.1 GCA_949293385.1 uncultured bacterium
CTTTTAAGTCTCCGCATCCGACTTCTTTCAGACTCCGTCTCACGGCGGACGCCCTTGTCTTCGGCTAACAGTTCCTACTGCCAAGCCTGTAGCGGACTTTCACCGCCAAGTTATTACGCGTGCCGAGCACACTAAAAAAAGTCGTGGTAACGCTGACGCGTACCACGGCTTTTTATTATGCTTTAAACAGCAGCATATTGTTTTCCGCTTTTAGTTCGAGTCTACCGCTATCCAAAAGATATGAAAGATATGAGCGAAGGGTGCTTCCGATAAGGACGTATTGCTGCGGGGTCATGGTAAGGCCGTAGAGATCGAAAAGCTTCTGTAGTATCGACTCGAAGTTCAGAGGCTCTTTACAGAGCTCGGTTATTCTTTCGGAAATTTCCTTTACCTTATCTATATTATACTGCGCAAGCTCGGTCATATCCTCGGCGGGCTCTGCGTGGGAGGGAATAAAGAGCTTAGCCTTCATATTCTTGACCGCTTCAAGGGTATCGATATAAGCGGCCACGTCGTAGAGTACGCCTATTCCGTATTTGTCGAGGGTAGCCCTGCTCGAAAGGCAGTCGGCGAGATATACCACGTCGTCGGCCGTCCGAAAGCCCACCATATCGAAAAAATGACCCGGAAGGTTTATTATTTCCAAGCCCTCGGGGAGGTTTTCGGCAGTTAGATATTCGGCTCTGCTTTCCTTTGCCAAAAGGAATTTATGACGAAGAGCTCCAAAGGGGTATCCGCCGTAGAGGTAGGAGGGCTCTAAGATAGGGTGATTCGTAAAATCACACTCGATACCCGGAGCGTATATCTTACAACCTGTCTGATTCTGAAGATATTCGTTGCCGCCGATATGATCGGCGTTAGAATGAGTATTATAGATAGCTTTAAGGGTCCAGCCCTTCTCGTCAAGATGCTTCTTGACCTTTTTTCCCGCGTCCTTGTCGCTTCCGCTGTCGATAAGCAGGACCTCGGTATCGCTTAGTTTATAAAGTCCGATCTTTGCGGGACAGTCTATATAGTAGCTGTTTTCCGCTACCTGAATAAGCTCGTACATAATTTCCTCCCAAAGCAGTTTTTTTCGATTATATCATACCCGCTCTTAAAAATAAAGAATTCTTTTTTCTTGACAAATCTGTCTATTGATGATAGACTATAAATGTAGTCTATAGACGATAGACAAAAAAGGAGCTGATACTATGAACGAAATAAGGCTTGGTGCGGTTGAGGCAAGCTTTGCCGATATAGTATGGGAAAACGCGCCTCTTTCGACCAAAGAGCTCGTTGCGCTTTGCGATAAGGAGCTTAACTGGAAGCGCACCACAACCTACACCGTTTTGAAAAAGCTTTGCGACCGCGGTATTTTTAAAAACGAAAACAGTACCGTCGGTATCCTTCTTTCAAAGGACGAATTCTATTCTATTCAAAGCGAAAACTTCGTAACCGAGACCTTCAGCGGTTCCCTGCCCGCTTTTATTGCCGCCTTCACCTCCCGAAAGGCGCTGACTAAGGAGGAGATAGAGGAAATAAGGCGAATGATAGAGTCTTTTGAGGAGGATGACCGATGACCGATATTTTTATAAAGGCATTTAATATGAGCGTCTCGGCGGCCTGGATAGTTCCTGCCGTGATCGCCGTTCGCTTTCTCCTTAAAAAGGCGCCCCGCTGGACGGTATGCCTGCTTTGGGGAATCGTGGGACTCCGACTCCTTCTCCCCTTTTCCTTTAAAAGTATATTCAGCCTTATACCAAGCGCCGAGACCCTTCCTCACGACATTCTGACCTCCCCTGCGCCGCATATACATACGGGAATATCGGCTCTTAACAGTACCGTAAATCCGATGATCGAGGAAACGGCGGCCGAAAACGGCGGCTTTATGGAAACCGCTTTGTTTACGGCGGCGATCTTTTGGGCGGCAGGTATCGTCGCAAGCCTCCTGTACGGAGCCGTTTCTTATATAAGACTTAAAATGCGGGTCGCGGCTTCTATAAAACTCGAAGACAACGTTTATATCTGTGACGGGATAGACTCCCCCTTTATTTTGGGCTTTCTTTTCCCGAAAATATATCTCCCCTCTGCCCTGGACGAAAAGCAAAGAGATCACGTTACGACCCACGAAAGGGCTCATATTAAAAGGCTCGACCATATAATAAAGCCTCTGGGGTTCTTACTTCTCAGTATTCACTGGTTCAACCCCCTTTTATGGGTAGTCTATATCCTCCTTTGCAGAGATATTGAAAAGGCCTGCGACGAAAGGGCGGTCCGCGATATGGACGCCGAAGGCAAAAAGGGCTACAGCGAGACCCTCCTTGCCTGCAGCAGTAAGAGCCGCCCCGTTTCGGCCTGTCCCCTGGCCTTTGGTGAGGTGGGAGTAAAGAGCCGGATCAAGTCGGTACTGAGCTATAAAAAGCCTGCCCTTTGGATAATAATCGCCGCTATAGTTTTAAGCATTATACTTTCGGTCTGCTTTTTGACCGATCCTAAGGACAAGAAGTATCCCGTCGCCGAAAACCCCGCTATAACCTTTTTAGGCTGTACCTCAAAGGTCGACGGCGTTTCGGCCCTTATTACCGATTTTGTGCTCGCAGGCGACGACCCCTATATGGTTGTTGAATATAACAACAAATCGAGCGATACCTTCAGCTACGGAAAGATGTTCGACATTTTATATAAGGAGGAGACGGGCTATATAAGCTGCGCCACCGAGGAGCATTATTTTCTCGCCATAGGCCTGATGCTTAAGGCAGGCGGCACGGCTACCGAGACCTACAGTCTCAGCGGCTTCGACCTCTCAAGGGTCGGCGAGTACCGCTTTAGTTTAGGATCAAGGGAAAACCATCTTCTTCAGATAGATTTCGAGATAACCGAGGCAACGGTCAGCAGTATCGGCGGCGCAGACGGACCCGATTCTCTTATTTACTCGGGAGTCGGTTACGCCTACGACGGAGCCCCCGGATTGGACGTACCGGTTATAAATCTTTTTGAAGACGAAAAGAAATTCTCCTTTTCCTACTCCCATTTCAGCAGCGACTTTATACACGGCACCTACACCCTTACCGATACCGAGCTTACCCTTATGACAGACGACGGCACTAAGATCTTTCGGTTTATACCGGAGGATGACACCTTCGTTTTCAGCGCGAAAGGCTCTTCGGCAATTCCGAGCTATAAGTATTCATCCGATTCCGCGCCTCAGACTCCCGTACCCGACGGGGCGGTATTTAAAAAACTTCCGAAGGACGGAAATATCCTTCTGTCCGACTCCGAAAAGAGCGTATATTATTGGGGCAAGCAGGGAAAATAACGGTTTTTTCGACAAAAGAGTTTGAATTTTCAAAAAAACATGATATAATTTTAAAAAAAGTAAAACCGATCGTGTTTTTGATTCCCCTTATAACCAAACCGTTCAAACCCGAATAAGGTTTAAATGGTTGGTTAAGCATAAAGGGCAAAAAGCCCAAAATCAGGAGGAAAAAAACATGAAAAAAACCGTAAAAATCTTAGCAATCATCTTCGCCATCGCTATGGCACTCTCCCTCACCGGCTGTGACATCGATAAGCACATCAAACCCACCCTTGACAAAGCAAGCTCGGTAATCGACCACGCAACGGAAAAGCAGGACGAGCTTCTCGACCACGCGACCCAGCAGCAGGATAGTCTTTTAGAGCACGGTATGCAGATGCAGCAGGATATTTTAAACGGTCTCGGCGGAAACGACAAGGATAAGGAGCTCGACTACGACGCCATAATCGACAGCTTCGTACCCGACTCTCTTAATACCTTCGAGCTTAGCGTCGGCGATACTCATAAGCCGAACGCCGCAGTTTGGCTTCAGGGCAGCGGCGGAGCAGTTTATTCCAGCGACGAATCGGTCGTTACCGTTACCGAGCTCGGAAAGGTTACCGCCGTCGGTCAGGGCAGCGCATACGTTATTATCGTAGGCGGCGGCAGGATGAACGCCTGCTATCGCTATGACGTAGTAGGCTAAAACATAATAAAAAGGGGACTTTTAAATGAGGAAGATCTTTTGTTTAATACTTGCAGCAGCTTTGGTGTTTAGCCTTTGTGCCTGTAAAGCAAAGCAGGCCGAGCAGGCAGACGTCGAGTCCTCGCCTTCCTCTGAAACCGCATCTTCGGCACCCGAGAGCTCCTCGGGTGCCTCTTCGCGCCCCGAAGTCTCGGAGCCCTTATCCTCGGAGGAAGGTTCTTCGGAGGAAAGCTCGGAGCCTTCTTCCTCTTCGCCCTCCTCTTCTTCGGCTTCTTCCTCTAAGCCCTCTAAACCCGTTTCTTCGGAGTATTTTACCAAAGAGGAGCTTACCTATATAAATTCGCTCTCGGCTAAGTCGCAAAACTACTGGTTCGGAACGGTAAAGGACGGTCATAACCGACCTAACGGGGCTATGCAGTTTCAGAAAAAGTATCAGGACACCCAAAATATCGCCTGCATCGCTCCCCTTAATACCGACGGGCAGAAAAAGATATATCTGACCTTCGATATGGGCTGGGAATACAATAAAAGCTATACGGTAAAAATTCTCGATACCCTTAAGGAGAAAAACGTAAAGGCGGTATTCTTCGTAACTAAGGATTACGCGAAAAAATCGGCCGATATGGTAAGAAGGATGATCGACGAGGGACATATCGTCGGAAACCATTCGGTAAGTCATCCGCAAATGGCAAACGTTTCGGTCGAAAGAATGGCTCAGGAGATAATGGGTCTTCATAACTATATTCTCGAGAATTTCGGCTACGAAATGTTCCTTTTCCGAGCTCCTTCGGGAAACTTTTCGGAAAAGGTCTTAGGCGTTTCGAAGACACTCGGCTACAATAACGTCTTTTGGAGCTTCGCGTATAACGACTGGGATGTCAATAATCAGCCCAACGAAAAAACCAGCTTTGAGCTTTATATGAAATGCCTCCACGACGGCGGTATCTTCCTTATTCACGGACTTTCGAAGACCAACGTAAATATTCTCGGAAAGGTCATCGACGAGGCCAGAAGCAAGGGCTTCGAACCGACCCTTTACGATTTTTCAGAGGCCGGTACGGTATCGTAGAAAGATTTACAAATTGTTCTTTGATATTTCCGTGGCTTAGTGTATAATATTTAAGGTAAAAATATTGAAAGAGGCCCTGTAATGACCAAAAGAAAACTCAGCCCCCTGGAGGATCTTAAAAGCCTCCGTTTGAAAAACTTTTTAATGCTGCTGCTTGCGGGAACGGTAAACGCCTGCGGCGTTACTATATTCATCGCCCCCGTAAACCTTTACGACAGCGGTATTTCGGGAACCTCTATCTTCCTTTCTCAGATAACTCCCCTAACCCTTTCGGCCTTCCTTTTAATTCTTAACATTCCGCTTTTCCTGTTCGGACTTAAAAAGCAGGGACTTGCCTTTACGATATATTCGGTTTTCGCGGTTTTAGTTTATTCGGTAGTAGCCTGGCTCATAAACGACATACTTCCCATTGACGTCAGTATCGCTTCTCCCCTTGCTGGTCAGGACCTTCTCCTTTGCGCCCTCTTCGGCGGTATCGTCTCGGGCGTAGGCAGCGGTCTTACCATCCGATACGGCGGTGCTATCGACGGCGTTGAGGTTCTTGCGGTCGTGTTCGCGAAGAAGCTTAATATTACGGTCGGCACCTTCGTTATGATATACAACGTTCTTCTTTATATCGTTTGCGGTGTTTTCAACGAGGACTGGACCTTACCCCTGTATTCGATAGTTACCTATATGGCGGGACTTAAGACGGTCGACTTCATAGTTGAGGGTGTTGACCGATCAAAGGCGGTCATAATCGTTACCGACAAGGCCGATGAGATAAATCAGGCTATCATCGACGAGTTCGAATGCGGCACTACCAAGATCGCCGCTAAGGGCGGATATACCAACGCAGATAAATCCTTTATCTATTTCGTCGTTAACCGTTTTCAGATCTCGAAGCTTCGAAGCATAGTTTACTCGGTCGACGCCAAGGCCTTCGTTACCATAAGCGAGGTTGCAGACGTATTTAAAAAGAATGAATAGTATATAAAAATTACCTCGGAGCACTCCGAGGTAATTTTTTGTAATTTTTTCTGATTGCTTGAAATTTCGTTTCAAATAGTTTATAATTAAAACGATAAAATGAAAAGGAGGCTTAAAAGGTATGAAAAAGATCATTTGCAAGGTCGAATACGATACCGACACCGCCGCTCTTATAGCCAAGCGTACCGACGGATATTTCGGAGATCCCAAGGGATATGAGGAATGCCTTTACGTTACCGAAAGCGGTAAGTATTTTCTTTACGTTAACGGAGGAGAAGAATCGATACATCCTTCCGAAAACATTATAAGAATGTCGGCGGCTAAGGCAGACGAATGGCGTAAATCTTTATAAGCAACTTATAAAAGCGACCTTACGGTCGCTTTTATTATTTACTTGAAACTATCGGTTTTATATTGTATACTGTATAAAGCATCTTAAAAGGAGATTCCGCTATGAACGTACCTTACGAATTTCTGTGTCATCCGACGGTATTTGCCCTTGGAGACAGTTATCAGATAATAACACCGGTTAAAAGCGAAATGCTTTTTTGGGTAAGGGTCGGAGACAAAAACTACTACGATCACTCAAACGGAGTTATGCGCTCGGCGACAATGGTCCATAAGGTCGTTGTACCTATGACTGCCCTCGACAGTGTTAAGGAATACACCGTTTGCTATAAAAAGATACTCGACCGAAAGCCCTACTTCCCCGAAAGCGAGGAAGCGGCAGAGTATACCTACAGCTTCAGACCCGTAGAGGCAGGACGTCCAATAAAGCTTTACCACGTATCCGACTCTCACGGCAGGGTCGACGAGGCTATTGCGTCGGCAAAAACGGCCTTCGGCGAGGAGACCGATCTTTTAGTTTTAAACGGAGATATTTCCAACCATAGCTCAAGCGTAGAAAACATAAGTATGATATACCGAATAGCATCGGGTATTACGGGAGGAACGAGACCCTGCGTTTATTCGAGGGGTAACCACGATATGCGCGGCGCATTTGCGGAGCGTTTAGCCGAATATACTCCCGTGACCCCGGGTGACGGCCTTACCTACTTCACCTTTCGTCTGGGCGATCTTTGGGGAATAGTTCTCGACTGCGCCGAGGACAAGCTTGACGACAACGAGGAATACGGCGGTACGGTATGCTGCCACGGTTACAGAGAAGCCGAAACCGAGTTTTTAAAGCAGATCGCAGACTCCGAGGAATATGCAAAAGCCAAATACAAGGCGGTCATCTGCCACGTGCCCTTCACCTACAGAGACAAAAGCTCCGACGGACTTTTCGATATTGAAAACGATATCTATGCCGAGTGGGTAAAGATACTAAATGAAGAGATAAAGCCCGACCTTATGCTTGCGGGTCATAAGCATAGATGTACTCTTTCGCTGTCGGGCGGTAATATGGACGATTACGGTCAGTCCTTCCCGGTAGTTATCGGCGCAAAGCCTAAGGCCATAAACAATACGGAAGGCTTTACGGGCACAGCCTACGTCTTCGACGGCGACCGTATAAATACCGAATTTACCGACAGCTTGGGCGACAAACAGCCCTGCGCGGTTATTAAAATAAAAAGAGGTTAGATCTTATGAAAAAGTTTATTGCAGTAATTCTCATGATTTCCCTTTTATGTCTTGGTCTTGCGGCCTGCACCGTTAAAGGCAGACCCACATTAAACACCAACTCAGACGCCGCCGACAAGCCGAGTACCGAAACCTCGGACAAGCTCGATAGCACCTTCATAGATGATACCGATTATTCCAAGGCTGTTTTTGCCGAAATAACGGTGAAGGACTACGGCAAAATTACCGTTAAGCTCGACCACACTAACGCTCCCATTACGGTGAAGAACTTCGTTAAGCTTTCTAAAACGGGCTTTTACGACGGACTTACCTTCCACAGAATTATGGAAGGCTTTATGATGCAGGGCGGCGACCCCGAGGGCACCGGCCTTGGAGGCTCGGACGAGACCATTAAGGGCGAATTCGTAGCCAACGGCGTCGGCAATCCCCTGTCTCACACCCGCGGCGCAATTTCCATGGCGCGAAACAACTACGATATGAACAGCGCATCAAGTCAGTTCTTTATCGTCCACGAGGACAGCGAATTCTTAGACGGGCAGTACGCCTGCTTCGGCTACGTTACCGATGGAATCGAGGTGGTTGACGCTATATGCGAGGACAGTCAGCCCGTAGACAATAACGGCACCATCCCCGCCGCAGATCAGCCGATGATCGAAAAGATAGTTATTACTCAGCCTGAATAAATTTTAAAGCAGATATGACGGAGCATATCTGCTTTATTTTTGCGGTCTGTAGGTCTTGCGGTATTTAAGGGGCGAGACCGAGAATTTTTCTTTAAAGCGTCGGGAGAAATAAAACTGATCGTAGAAGCCAAGCTCGGCGCTTATCTGCGAAAGAGAAAGGTCGCTTCCCGACAGCAGCTGCTCGGCCCTATACAGTATAAGTCCGTCGATATATTTTCCTACCGACTCCCCCATTTCTTTTTTAAAGCGTCGGGATAAGGTATCGGTTGAGACAAATATATTTTTTGCTACCTCGGAAACCGTAAGGGATGCCGAAAGGTTGTCGCCGATATAGGCAAGAGCCTTTTTCACACATTCGGAGGTCTCTTTTGCCGAAAGGGTCACGTTTTCGGCCTTAAGTGCGGTAAAAAGATCGGTTTGAATTCGGGCTTTAAGGAGTTTTAGCGAAACGCCGTCGTCGTGATAAAGGCTAAGCAGCTCCAAAAGGTGCTCTGCGTCGGTTTCGAGGGACAATACCTTATTTATTCCGCGAAGCAGGTCGTTTCCGCTAAGGTCGCTTAAAATAACGTGAAAATAAAGCTGACGCATACTGTCTTCACAGCGGTAGGAAAAGGTATAGCCTGCAGGGATGACGTAAAGCTTTCCTGCTTCAAGAAGGCGCTTTCCCTCCTCCGTTTCTATCTCCCCCACTCCCTCTACCGTATAGTAAAGCCGCGTATAGGGGGGAGATATCTCTTTCGCCTGCCAGTTTTTATCGCAGAGGGCGTCCCCTCCCTGCACGATCTTGAAAAAATACTCCTCGCAGGCCTCGCATAGTTTTTTGTTTTGTTTTACTATCATACAGAAATCTCCATATTAAAACCTTGCAGATCCGCTAAAGTCCGCGGATCTATATGATAAGCCAAAACCGTAAAATACATATTTATTTTATAACGCAGGACAGATTCTGTCAAGACATAAAGCAAACTCGATCTTTCCTTAAAAAAATGATGTTTTTCATTAAATTTTAAGTTGAAAAAGCCTCCCTAAAGTGATATGATAAGCACATAACCCAAAAGGAGGTTTTATTATGTCTAAACTAATACTTTTTCAGGGCGATTCAATTACCGACTGCGGCAGAGGAAGAGACAGTGACGTCTATCTCGGTTGCGGCTATCCCCGACTCGTTCAGTCGTCCCTCGGCTTCGACTGCCCCGGCGAATACGAGTTTATAAACCGCGGAATAGGCGGAAACCGAATCGTTGACGTTTATGCCCGAATAAAGGCCGACATCATCAACCTAAAGCCCGATTATTTAAGCATTTATATCGGAGTAAACGACGTCTGGCACGAGCTTGGAAGTAAAAACGGAGTGGCTACCCCGAAGTTTGAGAAGATATATTCAATGCTTCTCGAGGAGGTTACGGAGGCCTGCCCCGAGACCAAGATCTTCCTTATCGCTCCCTTCGTAATTAAGGGCGACGGAACCTACAACGCAGAGGACACCTCCTACTACGAGGCCTTCGTAAAGGACGTAAACGAAAAGATCGGTGCAGTAAAGCGTATCGGTGAAAAATTCAGCCTTCCCGTAATCGAGCTTCAGCCCGCATTTGATAAGGCCTTGGAGCTTGCTCCCGACAGCTACTGGACGGCCGACGGCGTTCATCCTACCGCTATGGGTCACGAGCTTATTAAGAGACTCTGGCTCGAGACCTTTGAAAAGATCAGATAACAGAAAAATCCCTATGGCAACAGCCATAGGGATTTTTAGTTTAAATTAAAGCTTGCTGATGATTCCCATAAGGTGATCATAGCTCTTCTTCATACAGTAGTCGACAGAATCGAAGCCTAAGGGCCAGGTATCCTGCTCTACGCAGAGGTGTTTAACGCCAATAGCGTCGGCGGCCTTTATTACCTCTTCAAAGTTGATGTTTCCGCTTCCGCACTCGGTAATATAACCGTTATTTTCACCGGGGGCAACGGCATAATCCTTAAGGTGAAGAATATCACAGCGGCCTTCAAGCTTTTTGAGCCATTCGATGATATTTACGCCGCCCTTCTGAAGCCAGTGAGTATCAAGGACGAAGGAGGTGGTCTCGGGGTTTAATCCGTCGATAAGAGTGTCTATGATCCTCTGATCGCCGAGCTTGGAGAACTCGTAAGCGTGGTGATGATATGTAAACTTCATACCGTAGGGCTTGAGGTTTTCGGCAAGAGTGTTGGCTCTGTCGATAAAGGCATAAAGCTTATCCTTTTCCTTTACCTCTCCGCCGCCTCCGCCGACACCTGCGTTGGTGGTGCCGAGGGTCTGATGAAGCTTTACGTAATCGGCGATATTATTTACGTCCTGAGGAAAGCCGTAATGAGTTCCGACTATCTCAAAGCCGTTATCGTGAGCAGCGGCGGCATATTCCTCTACCGAGCAGGGGAAAGCTCCTGCGGTCTGAACCTCGCTGTAGCCTATTTTAGCCAAGCGCTCAAAGGTCTTTCTTACGCCTTCGGCATCGGTCATATAGTTTCTTACCGAATAGATCTGAAGTCCTAATTTTGCAAACATGTTTTTTACCTCTTTCTTATGTTGATTTAAATATTTTCTATAGCCTTAAGGAAGTCGATGCATTCCTTTGCTTCTATCATCTGACGGTCGGCGGTGGGTTCGTTTTCGATAATCATATCCACACCGTTTTTCTTTGCCCATCTTACTACCTCGAAGATGGGGGCGGTTCCCTGACCGACGGGCTTGCCTGCGGTCATATCGCCGTCCTTAAGGTGAATAACGTCGATTCTGTCCTTAAGGCTTTCGAGGACGTAGAGGGGGTTAACGAGACCTCTGTATGCCCAGTAAACGTCGATCTGAAACTTGATATTGGTGCGGTTTTTAAACTCAACCATAGGAATAAGGCCGTCCTTATTGGGAACGAACTCTACCCAGTGATTATGGAACATAAGCTCAATGCCCTCTTTTTCG
>CASFDQ010000142.1 GCA_949293385.1 uncultured bacterium
TTGTGGTATACTTTAGAATGTCCATAGTGATGTTCCTTTCAGAATTGTTGTTGTCCAATCTCAATTCTACCACAGGTTCGTCACTATGGATACTTTTTTCTGTTTTCTTACTATTGCAGGTTCATTTTACAATGCGCCGAATTATATTTTAATATTTTTTATAGACGTTTAAATATCCCATATCCATTTCCTTAAGGGAGGAAGCTCCGCGGGTAAGGGCTACGGCGCCGGTACGGCACATTTCGATTATTCCGCAGGGTTTAACGACGCTTATAAAGGTATCGAGCTTAGTCGAGTCGCCGGTTACCTCAATACAGAAGGACTCGGGAGCGTAGTCGATTATATTGGCCTTAAAGATATTTACGGCGTCCATGATCTCCTGATGACGCTCGGAGGAGTTTCTTATCTTTATGAGAAGAAGCTCGCGGATAAGGGAGCTTTCATAAGGCATTTCGGAAATAGAGATTACCTCGTGAAGGCGGTTAAGCTGAAGAACTATCTGCTTTTTGGTGTATTCGTCGCCCGTTGCGGTTATGGTCATACGGGAAACGCCGTCGGATTCGGTTGCCGAAACGGTAAGACTGTCGATATTGAAGCCTCTTCGCGAAAACATTGATGCAACACGGGAAAGTACACCGAATTTATTTGAAACTCTTATAGATAATACAAACTGTTTCATCCTTATTCTCCTTTCCTTAGAGGTTTATATCTTTTTTCTTAACTATCATCTGATCCACCGTACCTCCGGGAGGGGTCATGGGAAGAACCATTTCGTCCATATCGATATGACAGTCGATAACGGCGGGACCGCCCTTAGCGAAGGCTTCGGAGAAGGCCTTTTCGAACTCGGCCATGGTGTTACACTCGTATCCGTCGGCTCCGAAGGCCTCGGCAAGCTTTTTAAAGTTGGTCTTACGGCCGAGGGTCGTATTCGAATAGTGCTTCTGATAGAAGATGCTCTGCCACTGACGAACCATTCCGAGAACACCGTTATTTAAAAGAACAACGATTACCGGAACGTTAAAGCTAACGGCGGTTGCGAGCTCGTTTAAATTCATACCGAAGCTTCCGTCGCCCGTAAAGAGTACGGTCTTTCTTCCCGTTCCTACGGCCGAGCCGATAGCGGCGCCGAGACCGTAGCCCATAGTACCGAGACCGCCCGAGGTAACGAAGGTTCGGGGAGTTTTGAAGGGATATCGCTGAGCCGTCCACATCTGATGCTGACCGACGTCGGTTGCAATTACGGTATTATCGTCGGTATATTTTCCTACGCAGTCGATTATCTGATAAGGACGCATATCGTCGGGATTGAAGTTCGGGTTAACGCTTCTCAGTTTAAACTGCTCGACCTTAGCGCGCCATTCGTCGTTTTTCTTTTCCTTTACGGCGTCGAGAAGTCTTGCTACGGCATCCTTAACGTCGGCGATTATTCCGAGATAGGCAGGAATGTTTTTGCCGAGCTCGGCAGGCTCGATATCGATATGAATAATTCGGGCGCCCGAAGCAAATTTCTTCTTGTTACCTGTAGCGCGGTCGGAGAAACGGACACCGAGGGCAATTATAACGTCGGCCTCAGCCATAGCGCGGGAGGCAGCAAAGGTGCCGTGCATTCCCTGCATACCGAGGGCATTTTTATGATCTCCCGAAATCGCCGAAAGACCCATCATCGAGCAGCCTACGGGAGCGTCGATTTTTTCGGAGAGAGCAACAACCTCTTTAGCGGCGTTTCCGATTACCACACCGCCTCCGCAGTATATGTAGGGTCTTCTCGATTCGCCGATTATATCGGCGGCGGCCTCGATATTTTCGTCGGCGGCAAGCTCCATAGGATAGGGCTCGGTCACGGGATGAACCTCGTATTCGCAGGAGGCAAGCTGAACGTCCTTCGGAACGTCGATAAGGACGGGACCGGGACGGCCGGATTTAGCGATGGTAAAGGCTTCGCGAATGGTATCGGCAAGCTCGTCGACGCTTTTTACGAAGTAGTTATGCTTCGTAATGGGGATAGTGATGCCCATAATGTCGACCTCCTGAAAGGAGTCGCGGCCGATAAGGTCGGTAGAAACGTTACCCGTAATGGCGACAACGGGGACCGAGTCGAGCATTGCGGTAGCAATTCCGGTAACGAGATTGGTAGCGCCGGGGCCCGAGGTAGCTATAACAACGCCGACCTCACCCGTCGCTCTCGCATATCCGTCGGCGGCATGGGCGGCGCCCTGCTCGTGTGCGGTTATGATATGCTCGATACGATCGGAATTATTGTAAAGCTCGTCATAGATATTCAGTACCGCACCGCCGGGGTATCCGAAAGCGGTCTTGCAGCCCTGCTCTATGAGGGTTTCGATAATGATCTGTGCACCTGTTAACTTCATAACTTTTCCCTTTCAATTAAAATAGGTCTATGCCTCCGGTGGAGCCATAGACCTTTAAAAAATAAAATTTATCTGCGAATAAAAAAACACTGATACGATAAACTTATTTAAGGCTGAAGGCACAACCGGACTGACCGTTATTCACCACTAGGACCAGGGAAATAACAGCTAGTAGGACTATGCTTAAAGTGCCAAAAATAAACATAACGATTGCTCCTTTAGAACTTGCCATATAGTTTAACACACTAAAGAGCGTTTGTCAATAGGTTTTAAGCGGTTTTTTGTGTTTTTTTCTTTTTTTAAGTGTTTTTATCGACTGTTTTTATCGGTGAAAATTCTTGTGAAAAAAATACACAAAAAAGCATCTGCGATGCAGATGCTTTTTGTAATTATTCCCATAATTCCTTTATAGCTTGTCGAATTCTTTCGCAATTGTTATTATCTCGGTAATAATAGAAAGCTTTCGATCGCGCGAGGTACTCTTCCTTATTCTTACAATCATTTTTCATCAGTTCTATAAGTTCATCAACAACTTTGTCAAGTTCGGTGATAACCGGTCCAAATCCATCTCTGTCATACTTGAAATATCCCGGATTATAAAGATGTCCCTGATAGAAAGTCTCCTTATCGAACTGCGAATAGATAATTGGTTTTCCGAGATACGCAAAATCGAAATTAACACTGGAATAGTCGGTTATAAGCACGGCTCCTTCACAGAATTCCTTGTTATAATCAGCGATCTCGGTATGCACCGTAACGGCATCGTTTGACTCGAAATCCACACTTTGATAGGTAATGGATGGATGGATATAGAAATGGAATTCATATCCGTATTCTTTAAGTGCGGCATGAAGTCTTTTATCATTTATAAGTCCGTTATAAAATCTAAAATAATCAGAATCCTTGAAAAACTCGTTATATCCTCTTATGGAAACATCAGACTGAACCGCACCTGCAATATTCTTTCGCCAGGTAGGCATAAGAAGTATCTTTTTCTGAGTTCGGTTTTCGAGAGCATCATAACGGGAGAAGCCGGTAGCCTTAACTTCTTTTTCGGTATAATAGAAAGGATAAGTGAGTATCGACTCGTATTCATTCGGCGATGCGGTTACAAAAAGTTTTATATTCTTATCGAGCTTGTTCAGCCAGCCGGATATATCGTTACAGGTAATACCGTGCTGTAAAAATACAAACTTATAATTATAAAGATCCTTCATGAAGCGTTTTTTTCTTCCGAATGGATTAAGATACGGTTCATCAGCCTGGGAAGAAATTACAGCATCGGCCAACAGGAATTTAAGCTTGTATTTAATAGTTCCGAAGGGTAATAAGCCTTTCATTCCCTTGAATTTTTTGTATTCATCATACTTTTTGGACAGAGTAAAGTATATATCTGCATCTTTTTCGTTTTCGAGCAGATATTTATACAGTGCAATTCCGTTATCGTTAGCTGCGTTAAATCTATCGGAAACGATCCAAATAGGCTTTTTCTTAAAGCATTTTGCTATATAATATGCCATTCGGTATAAAATTAAGAATACCTGCTTTCTTTTAAGAAGGCGAAGCATATACATAAACTCGTTTCGCATAACCGCAAGCTTGCTGCGTTTGGTTACGAAAAGTGTCGACCTGCGAAGTCTAACGATGTGATCTTTACAAACATAAAAGCTTCCGCCTGTGCTTTCGCATATTTTAGAATAGCTGCTTGTGCATATTTTGACCGTAAATTCTTCAGTATCGTTTATAGTTGCCTTAAACTGAAGTTCTGCTCCCGCTTTCAGTTCCATGTCTACGGTAAATCGCTGATTACCCAGCGCGTTATCAAAATTATCTACTAACGGATAATGCTTATAATCGCCTATACTAAGCGGGTATTCATTGCCTAGATTGTCAACTAATTTAAACTTTATGTTCTCTACCTGCTGATGCGCTAAAAGGCCTTCAATATGAAGGGTTCCGTCGTTATTTTGCTCTAAAATACAAACTTTAGCATTAAAATAAGCGGTTCCGAACAGACGGAGCGGCTCTGATTCGTCATCGTTTTTATAATACAGAACTTTATCAAGCACGAAAAGATTTTTTTCGAAATCTTTGTCCTTGGTTTTCGCCGACGTAAACATATAACTGATAGGAAATCTGCGTATACTGAAAATTACACTATAATCAATATAACCAATCAGTTTCTTTAATGTATTTATATACTCTTCCTTAATACTACTGTCAATGCTTTCGTCAACCGCTTCTCTTATTCTCCACTGAAGATCGTACATTACGGAATACTGAACATAAGGTATTACCTTGCCAAATTTTTCGATCGATAGGTCGATCATTCTCTGATACGCAAGTCTCGGAGTGTCGACGTACCAGGACTCATTCTTTCGGCTGAGACCTAAAATAGAGTCATTGGTAAAGCGTTTTCTGTAATTATATACAGCTTCGCGAATAACTCCGTATTTACCGGCGTTAAGTATAAGTTCTCCGATATATGGGAAATCCTCCGAAACTTTAAGACCGGTATCAAACTTAAAACCCTTAAGTGCGTCGGCCTTAATAAACGAGGTTGCGGCACTAAGCTGAATAGCTTGGGGTTCTTCATAAATATCGATAACCCTTGTTTTTGAGA
The DNA here is from genome assembly GCA_949293385.1 of uncultured bacterium. Taxonomy (GTDB): domain Bacteria; phylum Bacillota; class Clostridia; order Oscillospirales; family Acutalibacteraceae; genus SFWF01. The sequence goes on from CASFDQ010000142.1 coordinate 4,996, forward strand.
ACTTAAAATTAAGAGGATGTCTAAAACCGGTCTGGGCTTCAAACAGTCTGATACGGATAGCTGCAAGGGTAATATCCTGATGCTTTTTAAAAAAATCGTATACAAGGGTACAAACGTTATTTTCCAGAATATCATCAGGATCGCAGAAATTTACAATCTCTCCGTCAACATATTCCAAACCGACATTTCTTGCATCCGAAAGTCCGCCGTTTTCTTTTTTTATATATACGACGTTGTCGGGATATTGTTCCTTGTATCTTAAGCAGATCTCTTCGGAATTATCAGGGCTTCCATCGTTAACCAGAATCAACTGAATATTATCTTTAAAGCCGATTTTCTGATTGATAACACTATCTACTGCTTCTACAAGATAGTCTTCAACCTTATATACCGACATAATTATTGAAAACTTAAACTTTGGTTTCATTTTATTAACTCCTTTGCAAATCGCAACATAACTAATCGTAGTATATCATATACGACAACGTTTTTCAAGTCGTCGACAAAGATATTCCGCTAAATTATATTTCAAAAGACGATTTTTCGGGTAATATTTTATTAATAGCTTCCTTTACCTTTTGCTTTTTATCTTCAAAATCGACCGTTTTTGCGGTATCGTTTATACAGAGCATTTTATATTTGCCCGAAGAAATATCTTCAAGCAAATGCGAAAAGTTGCTCTCTTTTATATGGTAACAGCGGGCTGATTTCGGACTCCGTACAGAAACCTCGCCTTTGGCCATCTGCCAGAATTTTATCACCCACTGATTAACGTCATCGCTTTTACGAAACTTATGAGAACAGGTATTATCGAGAATTTCGGGCTCTGCTTTCCAGACCTCCTCAAAATTCGATTTCAAAAAACTGTTAGCGGCATGCTGATAATAAAAACCCGAAAACCACTTCCACGGAAGCAAAAGAAGGGTTTTTAAAACATTCCTAAGCCCGTTTTTGGGATTAAACCAGATCCCGATATTTTCTTTCAGACACACGGTTTTGTTAAAATGAGAATTGATAACCGTCAGATTCGATCCGTTATAGTGCCCCGCACTGTCTTTTCCGAAAAAGATACAGTCAAGAGCAACCGTATCGCAGGGCTTTGAATTTTCAAAAAAATACTCGGGCTTTACGTACGAGGTAAGAAAAATATCGTCGTTAAAGTATACGAACCGCTCGGCAAGGCCTTTAATTCGGTGAAGGTTCAGCTCTATAGCGTGTGAACTGAAGGTAGGAAGATACTTTTCGGGAATAAAATCCTTATGATTTACGATATTAAGCTTTTCGTTACTTGTATCGAGCCATGACGGCAGATGCCCCCAGGTGACGAAATGAATTCTATTTACCCAGGGAGCAAATTTTTCTACCGCGCGAAACCAATACCTAAGGTTGTCCCAATCGCGAAAACGAACCTCGCTATTTGCCGCGCTGTTCGTTTTTTCGTCGTATTTTGCCTTTTCCTTTTGCCAGTCAGGGTCATTTCCGTCGACCCACGTAATAACAAAATCGATAGGCTGCTTAATAGTGTATCAGCTCCATTTATCTTTTATAGCCTTAAAAACCCGCTTGCAATTTTCGGCGTCGAAAAGGTCAAAAAAGTTATCCTGACGGATACGGTATTTATCGGGGTTTTTAAAACCCATTTCTGCAAGCGCGGTAACGTATTCGGCTACTTCGTCAGCCGTCGTAAACACAGGGCCAAAGCCGTCTTTTTCGTAACTGAAATAACCTTTTTTATAATGCTCCTTGGTATAGCGCCCGTAATCGAACTGAAAATAGCAAAGAGGTTTTTTCATATATGCGAAATCGGTTTGAATACTTGAATAATCGGTTATAAGAAAGGCAGACGATTTTAAAAGCTCATCAACCCTGTATTCGGGGTATTTACAGATTTCAAGTTTTTTATTATCGGACGAAAAGCAGTCGGCAAACCTCTGCGCCTCACGGTGAAGATAAAATTTTACCGAAAAGCCCTTTTCTTCACAGAGCTTTTTAAGCTTTTCGTTATTTAAAAGTTCAAGATACCGACGGTAGTATTCGGTTTCCAAAAAATCGGAAATGTTTTTATCGATATTTTTCACAAAGGAGGAATTTCCGAGCCATTCTCTCCAGGTCGGCATAATGAGTATCTGCTTTTCAGCAGTCGGCAGGTTATGAAGCATATCGAATCTCGGTAATCCTAAAAGTTTAACTACGCCCTTCGGATATCCGTAGTTGTCTCTGACGTACTCATACTCGCGGGTCGTAGAGGTTACAAACAGACTCATTCCGGTATTTTTATAGTATAAAAATTCGATATCGGTAAGGATCACTCCGTGCTGAAGAAAAACGCGGTTGTTTTTAAGCAGGCCGTAGACCTCTAAAAGGTAGCAAACGGCAGAGTTCGGTTTTCCGCCCTTTTGGGAGCTTATATTTACCCTTGCAGTAAGGTAAAGCACCCAGTGACTAAAGCTTCCGTAGTTTACCGTTTTTCCTACCGCTTCTACCCTTTGGCGGTCCGGACTGCCCTTACACACAGCAAAGACGCAATCCTGTTCGGGTTGCGTCTTACAAAGGTATTTAAAAAACACAAATCCGTTATCCGCCGCCTCTTTTCCGTTGTCGCAGATAAGCCATAAGTCTTTCCGCTTTTGTTTTTTAAAAACGGCGACAGGCAGGGCAAACATAAAAAGAAACAAATGCCCTATATCCCGAAGCTTAACGTATTTCAGTTTTTTTATAAATCTTAAAATTTTATGACATAAATTTAATATACTCGGGAAGAACCTCCTCGGTTTTACCCATCATTTTAAACTCTCCGTCGTGTATCCAGAGTATACTGTCGCAGAGCTTCTGAAGAGCGTCCATCGAGTGTGACACGATCAAAACGGTTCGGTCGGAATTCTCGATAAGACTCTTCATTTTTTCGTAGCTCTTCTTTTTAAACCTTGCATCTCCGACACTCAGCACCTCGTCAACCAGCATTATTTCGGTTTCGAGGATCGCGGTTATAGAGAAGGCAAGCTTAGAATGCATACCGCTGGAATAGGTCTTTACCGGACGGTCGATAAATTTTCCAAGCTCGGAAAATTCGATTATATCGTCGATCTTTTCGTTTATCTGTTCTCTCGAAAAGCCAAGCAGCGTTCCCGAGAGATAGATATTTTCGCGACCTGTAAGGGCTCCGTTAAATCCTACTCCGATAGACATAAGGGAGATCGAATGACCGTGAAGGTCTATGGATCCTTCGTCGGGAGAAAAAATTCCGGCAAGTGCGCGAAGAAGGGTAGATTTACCGCTTCCGTTTTTGCCGACGATGCCGAGGATCTGACCCTTCTTCACATCAAATGTTATTCCCTTAACCGCCTCAAAATATTCTGTTTTCGCAAATTTTTTCAGAGAGAACATAGATTTCAAGAGAGATATCTTCTTTAAAAATCTGTAACGTATCTTAACGTCTTTTACTGAAATTACAACCTCTTCCACAGATATCCCCCCTTAAATTATCTTAACGTAGCTGTTTTCGAACTTATAAATAACGCGGATACCTATCCAGGAAACAAGCAGTCCGATAACGGCCCAAATTCCGAGAGCAAGAAAATGGAATTCTCCGTATCCGAGCTTTTCACCCATCATAGCGTAACGCATATCACTCATTACAAGGGCAACGGGATTACCGTAAATAAGTATCTGTCCCAAAAGTCTTCCGCCGAGTTTTCCATCTATAGAATAGAATATACCGGAAAGATAGAATCCAAGCTGCAGTACAACGGTTACAACGTTCGAAAGGTCTTCGATAAATACGCCAAAATGCATCATAATAATACTTACCGCAAACGTGACGATGAACAGTATGAGCAATAACGGTATAAGCATCAGAATATTGATGGTTACGGGGACCTGATACGCTATCATAAACACGGCGGTTATAGCAAATGATATAAGCATTTTAAAGCCGTTTATACCCATTTTTTCAAGGATAAAGACGTGCTTCGGCACATATATCTTCGTAACTATACCTTTTTTCGCCGAAACAAGTCGCACGCTGCTTTTGACCGTTTTGTTGAAAAACTGCCAACAGTTTATTCCGATAAAGACGAATACCGGAAAGGCAGGCGTTCCGCTTTTAAAAACGATTGCCGCAACGAAGGAATAAACCATCATATAAAGAAGCGGATCGAGTATCCACCATATCCAGCTTAAAAAGGAGCCCGCAACATCGGCCTTAAGCTCGGAACCCGTAGCATAAAAAACATAGTTCTTATATCTTTTTAAATCTTTAAAAAAGCGTTTTAACAAAACAATACCTGCTTCCGTTCAGTAATAAAAACCACAGTTAAAAATATTATATCACTTATTTATGAATTTTTCAAGTCTTCTTGTTTCGGCCTGCCTTGCGGAGAATATACAGCCGCAGTAATCCTGCCTGTAAAGACCGTATTCTTTAGAGAGCTCGATAGAGCGCTTATAGCCGTTTTTCTTTTTAAAATCGGAAAAAAGATAGCTTACTCCGTATTCCTTCGAAAGCTCCGAGCCGATCTCGTTAAGCCATTTCGCGTTTTTATAGGGACTTATAGAAAGGGAGGTAGTAAAATAATCGAACCTGCCTTTTGCGGCTTTAGCGGTTTCGGAAAGGCGGAGAGCGTAACATTTTTTACATCTCTCCTCCCCTTCCTTTTGCTCCTCGAGGCCTTTGCTTATTTCGTCGAAGGCTTCGGGCTCGTAGTCGCAGGGCAGGATCTTTACGTCCTTTCCGCTCGGAAATTCCCTTATAAAACGGTTTAGCTCCGAAAGACGGAAATTATATTCTTTTTCGGGAAAGATATTAGGGTTATAGTAAAAAAGAGTAATTTCGAAATAAGAGGAAAGATATTCGAGCACGTAGCTTGAGCAGGGCGCACAGCAAACGTGAAGCAAAAGCGTCGGCTTTTTGCCGTCAGTCTTGCTTTCGGCTATGATCTTTTCGGTAAAAGCCGAATAGTCGACCGCATTTTGCATAATTCTTCCTCCTTTAGATGTTTTACTCATTATACCAAATCCTGCGGCGTTATTCAAGCCGTATATTTCGGAGGAAGACTTGAAAAGCATAAAAAACGAAACTATCACTCGTCCGCTGTCGGCACTTTTATATATTTTGGTACTGTTATGCCTTATAGGCAGTATTTTTTCTTCGGATCTTGCATCCGTAGGCTTTTGCGTTTTGACTCTTTTATCCTTTTCGGTCGAGGTGATATGCGAATACCGCTTTAAGATATATTTTTCTCCCTTTATAAGACTGCTTATACAGTTTTTTATTTTTTCCGCTTTAATACTCGGCGAAATGTGCTTTCTCTACGGAAGGGTCAAAATATGGGACGTGATCCTCCATTTTACAAGCGGATTTATATTAGGAGCTGTCGGAGTCTCTTTATTTGTGAGGCTTAATAAAAAAACTATCGAAGAAACGGGGCTCTCCCCCGCCTTTCTGGTCATAGCGGTAATCGGTTTTTCGGTATTCGTCGGGGTTATATGGGAATTTTTTGAGTTCCTTTGCGACAACAGCCTTCAAACCGATATGCAGAAGGACAGCTTCATAGATTCGATATACAGCATAACGCTGGACTCTCGCGGCAAGAATCATACCGCGAAAATATACGGTATCGACAGTTTTTCGGTTAAAGGCCGTATATACGAAGGCGGTTATCTCGATATAGGGCTTATCGATACGATGAAGGATATGGCGGTAAATTTCGCGGGAGCAATAGTATTCGGGATAATACTTCTTATTCATACGAACAAGAAAAACCGCTTCACGGCCTTTTTTATAAAGGAAAAGACATCCTGAACGGGTGCGTTCATTTAGGGATAAAATTTTTTCGGCCTAATGTATTAAAAAGCCGTGGTACGCGACAGCGTTACCACGGCTTTTTGCCTTTTGTTCCACTACAAGTTTAACTTTTTTAGGTGTGGGCGGTTTTGTAACCGATCTCGTCCCTAAGTGAGCGCTCCGAACGGTCTTTATCGTTTTATTTTGTCCAAATTTCAGAGTTCGCGATCTTATCCGACTGATACAGACGGAAATAATCGATCTCATAGTGGGCAGGAATTATGCTCTCGTTATCGGTTATAAGGTTTGGCTTATAGCTTGATTCGGGAGAGAAAAGATGATTATTGAAGATAAAGAACATCGGATCGTTAAAGCCCGATATGTCCGAACAGGCATCGTAAGACTTAGATATATCGTAGGTCTTGTAGCAGTAGCCGTCGACGTACATTGACATCTCGGTAGGTGTCCATTCGAATCCGTAGGTATGATACTCATAATCGAGGGTCTTGGTGTTGCTGAAAACGAAGGTCTTGTCGGTACCGCTTGAGGTATGAGTTCCCGTGTAGGTGCAGTCGTGGGTAGACGAATCGTGACTACTGCTGTACCATTTATGAAGATTGGGAACGACGCTTCCGTCGGTACCGAAGATCTCAAAAACGTCTACCTCTACGAAGTAATCGTTACATTTTCTACCGCCGAGTACGGCATTTGTCTGCATCCAGAAGGAGGGCCATACGCCCTTTTCAAAGGGAACCTTTGCTCTTATTTCGGCATAGCCGTAGCGGTATTCCATAGTTCCCTGGGAATGAACCGAGGCGGGAACAGCATACTTTACCTGGTCGTTGCCGGGGATAGAATAAGGAATTGCCGAAAGGCGAAGACGTCCGTCGGTTACCTTTACGACCTCCTCGGTATCGAGGATAGGCATATCATCAAAGCCGTGCATCTTCGAAGTACTCGTAGAGCAGACCCATTTATCTCTGTTTAAGGAGTCGCCGATAAATTCGTCTCCCCAAACGTAGGAATAGGTATTGCCACTCGAAAGGGTTACGGTAGAATCGAATTCGCCGTAGCCGCTGAATACGGGGGCGGCATTATTTCTGAAGGGAACCGAAATAACGGTGTTTACCGCTTCCTCGAGGGCAATACTGTGACCTGCTAAAATAACGAGCTTACCGTTTACTACCTCGGAAGCGTATTCATTAAGGGGCAACGACCTGCTTTCGGCGCGGTTGGTTTTTCCTAAAAGGAGCTCGCTTCCCGTCGCGGCAGCACTATCGTCGGAAACGACAGCGGTAATTCCTGCGGCTTCATAGTATGCGCCGAGATTCTTTGCGGCCTGATATGCGGCATCGTCCCCTGCGGGATAGATGATGTTTACGGTATCGCCGAAGGTGAAATCGCTAAAGAATACCGCGGTAGGAACGGTCAGGGAGCCGACTACAAAGCGGTCGAGCTTTGAAATTGCGACAAGGTCGCAGATATCGATATCGCCGCTGAGATTCGTATCGGGATAAGCTACCGCAGCAGTATTTCCGATAAGAGCCTTTCTAAGGGCGATAATATCGGCGTATTCGGCAAATTTTCCGTCGCCGTTTACGTCGCCGTGAGCCTTAACAAATGAGGTCTGTATCGGAGGAAGGGCCTCGCGGGTATACCATTTATCCGAAGAAAATCCCGTCATATAATTGAGGGCTTCCTTTGATTTTATCTGATTAAAGTTAAGTTTGCCAAAGGTAAATACGGTATAGGTTCCCGTCTTATCGTATTCGAGCTTGCCGTCACCATCAGTATCCACTCCGTCGGAGTCGTACTTGTAGGATACCTTATTGTCTCTAAGATAGGTATCGGTGTAGCAGTTTGTAGCCTTATAAAGTTTATTAAATCCGGCTTCGGCAGCAGCTACGGTTGCATAGCTCTGTGTGCCGATAGAGGTCGTAAAAGGCTGATAACCGATGGAGTAGCAGTTTTCGGCTATTACCTTGGTTCCCCAGGAGGTTCCGATTAGGCCGTAGATATGGTGACCGCCCGCACCGATCTTTTGAAGTGTTCCCGAGAAGCCGCAGTCGGTAAGGGTTATTCCCTGACCCCAGCCGGTAAGACCGCCGATAGATTCAGACTCGTAGTTATTAGCGTCGATACCGCAGATCATTACCGATTCATCCACTATACAGCCCGACATGGTTCCGCCGAAATAGCTGGAGAGACCGCCGGTAAAACGACCGCCGTAAATATAAGAATTTGAAAGGGTGATATTTTTAAGGGCCGAGTTTACCGCGGCAGGAACTAAACCTACGGCAGTATGTACGTTTTCGGAAGAATACCAAAGGCCGTGAACCGCAAAGCCGTTTCCGTCGATAGTTCCATTAAACCGAACGTTGGCTCCGTCAGAAATATAGAACGAGCTTCCCGCGTCGTCGCCGTAAAACCAATTATTGGGAGTATAGGAAGCGTTCTTTTTAACCGAGCCCGTAGCCCAGTTAATTTTTTCGATATCGTTAATAAAGATATCGTTAGAGAGTTTATAATGTCCGCCGGCAGTCTTAAGCGCAAGAGCAAGCTGACCTGCGTCCCCGATAAGATAGGGATCGTCCGGATCTCCGCTTCCGTCTTCAAAGCCGTGAAGCATTCCGTTCCAGCTATACTTAACGTTATCGCAGAAGGGCTTTAAAACGGGATAGGAATCGGTAGCAACGAAGGCATCGCTTAAAACTAAGTCGTTTCCGCTGACGGCGGTACCCTTCATAGCGTCGGCGCTTATAAGCTCACCGCCGCTTTCCTCTTCGGTAGAATAGGCGCGGGTAACGGAAGGGTTTCCCTTTCCGACAAGCTTGGTTCCGACCGCATAGCAGTCTTTAAAAACATACTCTTTTGTCCAGATATCGCCCACCATACCGCTAAGGTGTGAGCCGTTTACGGTAGCAAGAGAGTAGGTGTTGGTAATGGTCAAGGTTCCCGCAATGTCACCGCCGCCCGTAACAGAGCCTGCGTCATAGCCCTTAACGGTAACCTCGGCGCCGCTGTAGCAACAGTCGATAAGGCCGCTGAGGGTTCCCTGACCATAGCCGATAAAGGCGCCAAGGCTATAGTTGGTATAGGCCTCAAGATAAGATTTATCGATACCTAGATTCTTTATAGTTAAGCTTCCGCCTTTAGGAATAAGACCGTAGCCGGTCGTCCTGCTTCCGACTTCGGTAGGGTCTTTATAGTAAAGGCCGTAAACCACAAAGCCGTTTCCGTCGATGACGCCGCTGAAGGTCGGGACGTCACTGCTTTTATACCAGGATTTAGGGGTATAGCCGACCGCCGCTTCGCCGTTTGACCAGTCTACCTTATCGACATCGTTAAGATAGATATCGGCGGTAAGCTTATAATATCTTCCGTTTCCGCCATTGCTTACCACCCAGGCAAGCTGTTCAGCGTTAGAAATAAGGAAGGGGTTTTCTTCGGTTCCGCCTCCTAAAATCTCTCCGCCCGCGGTAGAGCCGTCCCATATCTTATTTTCGGCTGCTACCGAAGATATCTGAACGAAGGCGCAGGAAAGGATAAGAACCAAGGCCAAAAAAATGCAAATATGTTTACTTAATCGCTTGATCATTGTTTTTTCTCCCTTCAAAAAAGAAAATAATGCCCCGTAACATTATAACAAAAATAACCGCCAAATAACATTGGCAAAAACAACAATTTTTAGCCGCGTTATTTGGCAGTTATAACTTATTTCATTTTCGTCCAGATGTTGGTTCCCGACACCGTCGCATCCTGATAAAGACGGAAATAGTCGATATCGTAATTTGCGGGGAGATTTTCTTCATACCCTTCAATACAGTTGGGTTTATAACTACTGTTGGGGGAGAAAACGTGATTATTGAAGATGATATAACGCGGGTCGTGGAAGCCGGTCATATCGGGGCACTCGTCGAAGGATATCGTTATATCGTAAGTCTTATAGCAATATCCGTCGACGTACATTGACATCTCGGTAGGAGTCCACTCAAAGCCGTAGGTATGGTATTCGTCGCTTAAATTCTCGTAGTTCTCGAAATAATAACTCTTATCGGTTCCGCTGGTGGAATGAGTTCCTGTATAAGTACAGCCGTGTGTGGCGGGATCGTGATTCTTGTACCATTTATGAAGATTTGGAACGACGACGTTCGGACTTCCGAATATCTCGAAAACATCAACCTCGACAGAAAACTCTTCGCACAGCGCTTCACCGCTCAGTGCGTTGCTTTCACCCGACCAATAAGAAGGCCATACGCCCGTTTTAAAGGGCACCTTAGCACGTATTTCGGCGTAGCCGTAACGATATTCCATTCTTCCCCTGCTTCGAACCGAGGCAGGAACGGCGTATTTTATATTCGGATCGTCGGGATCGGTATAAAGAATAGGCGAAAGACGAAGATTTCCGTCAACTATCTTCATAACGTCGGGGATGTTCATAACCTTGATATCGGCCTCTTTGCCCTCGGCGGTGCCGGGCCCCATATTAGAGCCCTGAACCGAATTCTGCCATTTTGTTCGGTCAATAACCTTTCCCTCAAACTCGTCACCCCATACATAGGTGTAGTTTTTTCCATTGGAAAGGGTTATATCCTGAACGAAGCCGTTGGCGGTGCCGCGCATAAGAGGTATACTGTATCCGTCGTAAAGGTCGATGAAATTATTCACCGCTTCCGATAAAGCAAAACCGTCTTCGGCAATTATGTAAAGCCTATTATTATAGGTGAGACTTCTGTATGCAAGTCCGCTTACCTTTACGTTCGTCGGGCGGTTTGTAATGCCTAACAACAATTCCTTTTCCGTTACGGAGGCGGTATCGTCGGAAACTGAAAGCGAGAAATACTCAGCAAGCTTTTCGGCGGCAACTTTAGCACTTTCGTCTCCTTCGGGATAGATAACGGTATAGCCGTCGAGATTTAGATCAAAAAGGTCGTAACAGACGGTCTTTGTTTTCTTGCGGGTTACAAAACCGTTTTTAATGCTGAGCGATACGAGGTCGGTAATATCGGAAATTCCGTCGGTATTGGGGTCGGTATTTTTAGCCTCGGACTTTCCAATAAGACTTTTGCGAAGAAGGGTCTTATCGCTTTCGCTGAAGCGGCCGTCGGCGTTTACGTCACCGTCGGCATTACCCTTCTTTCGTAGCCTTGGATAACCGTCTTCAACGCTATACCATAGCTCGGGCGACAAGGCAGGAAGGTTATCTAAAGCAGAAAGTCCCTTAAATTCTTTGGTCTCGAGCTCGGTAAATGTGAACATCAGATAGTATTCGGTGGTTTCGTAGGTTCCGTCGCCGTCGGTATCGAGGACATAGCCTGCGACATTGTCTTTTTTATGATGGTTTGTATAAACGTTTTCTACCGTGTATCGGTTAAGATTTTTCAGATACTCTTCTGCCTCGGCCTTTGAATCAAATTCCGATTTCGACATAGAGACGGTAAAGGGCTGACAACCGAGGGTTATACAGTTTTTAGCCGTAATTTTTGTGTTCCAGGAGGTTCCCACAAGTCCGTAGGCGTGACCTACGCCGCCTTCGTCCACAAGGTTTCCGTCGAAAAAGCAGTTGTCGAAGGATATACCCGCCGACCAACCGACAAAGCCTCCTACCGAACCTGAAACGACCTCAACGGCCTTTTTGCCGTAAACGGTTACGCTGCTATCAATATAGCAGTTTGAAACGGTTCCTGCATAATAGCTCGAAAGTGCTCCCGTAAATCGTCCGCCGCTTACAAAAGAAAAGGCGAAATTCAGGTTTTTAACGGTAGTAGCGCCTACGGCAGGAATAAGTCCTGCGGTTATATGAAGAGCATCGGCATCATACCAAAGGCCGTAAACGGTACGGCCGTTTCCGTCTACCGTGCCTTTAAAGGAAATATTATTTGTAAAACCGTCGTACTTTGTATAGTCCGAACTCGAGCCCGTAAACCAGGAATTAGGAGCGTAGTCGACACCGGTTTCGACGTTTCCGCTGTTCCATTCGACCTTTTCGAGGTCGTTTAGAACTATATCGTTTTTAAGCTTATAGTAAGAGCCGCCTCCTCCCGAGGCTACCATATAGGCAAGCTGTCCCGCATTCTCTATAACGTATGCGGTATCGGCGGATATTCCGTCACCCTCGTCGAAATCATCTCCCATTCCGTTCCAGGAATTTCTCGGATTTTCGGCAAATACCTTAAGTATAGGATAGCCTTCGGTGGCAACAAAGGCATCGCCTAAAAGCATTTTGTTACCGCTGTATATAGCGCCCTTCATCTGCTCGGCGGTAAGGACCGTACCGAGCTTTGAGGCCTCGGGTGCGTATATCTGACCGCAGTTTGGAAGTTCTCTTTTAGTAGCGGCAACTCCCGAAGAATTGTAGCAGTTGTACATAGTACATTTATTGATATCACCGCCGTCCGTGGCATAAAAGTCGCCCAATAGGCCGACGTAGCTGATAGAGTCCTCCGAGCCTCTTATAAGGGTTGCGTGAGAGTAGCAATTGCTTATTTGAAATTCAAAGGTTGAAAGACCTATAAGGGCACCGGTTTCAAAACCGGTAAGGGTTACACTGTCTGCAAGGAAACAGCTATCAAGCACAACCTCGCCGCAACTGTAGCCGACGAAGCCTCCAACTGCATATCTATCGTTTATGTATGATGAGGCGATTCCTAAATTAGTGATGGTTACCTTGTGTTCGGCAGAAACCCAGGGAACAAGTCCGACACCCGACGCTTTCCAGGACTTTGCGGAGGTATCGTTAAAATAAAGTCCGTAAACAATATGACCGTTTCCGTCGATATTCGCCGAAAGACCATCGCTTGAAGTGCTTCTGAACCAAGAATTATAGGTTTTAAGGGTTCCGTCATCGTTTATTTCGTTAAGATATATATCCGAGGACAGACGGAAATAAAGCCCGTTTTCGCCGCAAATTGCCGCCCAGGCAAGCTCGGCTCCGTCGGAGATAATATAAGGATCGGTCTCGCTTCCGGATCCCTCGTCAGGTCGGGTTATATCTGTTCCGTTCCATACCCCTTCGGCAGAAACAATTGCCGTTTGTCCGACAAAAACGCAGGACATAATTAGGGCGAAAACAAGAATAAACGAAACAATCTTTTTCGACATGATAATCATCCTCTCACGAAGGTCTGTAATCACAGTAATTATAACAAAAAAAAACCACCAAATTAAAGTGACGGTCTGCACAAATTTCGTCACGTTAATTTGGTGGTTATTACTTCATATAATTCTCAGGGTTATTTCGCCGCTGCTTAAAATGGCCCTTGTACCGTCCTCATTTTGCACTATAAGGCCGCCCGAGGGGTCGATGTCCAAGGCTTTTGCAAGATAGGTAGTTCCGTTTTTTTCGTAGGAAATATCTCTACCCAAAACGATAGAACGCTTTTTATACCTTTCTATAATATCGGAAGGAGCATCGAGTACCGTTACGATCCTTTCGGTTATTTCCTCGGCAAGCTTTTTGCGAGATATCCCGTCGGACGCTATTCCTCCCGCAATACCCTCAAGCGCCTCGGGAAACTCGGTTACGTTAAGGTTTATTCCGATACCGATAATTACGGAGGATATCCTTCCGCTTTCCTTATCGGTCACGGCCTCGCACAGTATTCCGCAGACCTTTTTACCGTCAAAGTAAAGGTCGTTTACCCATTTGATCCCTACGGTTATTCCGATAGCTTCTTCTATCGCTTCGGCTACGGCTACTGCGGCGGAAGCAGTCAAAATAACGGTATCTTTTTCGGAAGTAGCTATAGCAATACTCATATAAAGGCCGCCCTCGGAAAAGAAGCTTCGCCCCCTTCGGCCTCGGCCGTCCGTCTGCTTCTCGGCCACGAAGACGGCCGGAAGGGATATACCCTCCCCTATTTTCCGTCGGGCTTCGGAGTTTGTGGAATCGATAGTTTTATAATAGTAAAAATCGGCACTATTTATCATAGATCTTTCTTATCCTTTTAATTATGAGCATAGCGAAAAAAAGCTTTACGGCGTCGGGAATTATAAAGGGTAAAAGGGTCACGGCTACGGCAGAAAGCAGGGTCTCGGAGGGGGAATAAATAAGATACCAAGCTATTCCGCAGATATAGCAGGCGATAAGTCCTGTAACCAGGCTTAAAAGAAGCTGCTTTTTCGCGGTAATACGGTATACGAGCTTTTGCACAAGCAGAAACAACACAAAACCCAAAATATATCCGCCCGTAGGTCCGAGCAGTACGCCGAAGCCCGCACCAAAGCCCGAGAAAACGGGAAGTCCTGCGGCACCCAGCATTATATAGGCTAAAACGCAGGGAAACGCACTTCTCAGAGGCAAAAGCCCTGCTATTAAAAACAGGGCAAAGGTCTGAAGCGTAAAGGGTATCGGCGCGGGGACGGTTATGATCGCGCACACCGAAAGAAGCGCTGTAAAAAGCGAGGCTAAGGCCATTTCGGATATTCCGCTGAGCTTTTTCATTAAATCACCGAGGGTATTTTATCATAAAGCGCTTATTTAATCAAGTTATACCTTCTCGGGAAGCAGACCCTCGACAAGCTTTACGGTCTCGGTAAAGCTTTTTGGTATATAGATATGGCGGTCTCCTTTACCGCGAATATTTATATAGAAGCATTCCTCAGAAAATATATCGGTGTCGGCTGAGCGCATTTCGGTCTTAAAGGTATCGATAATATTCTTTGCCACCTCGGCGGAAATAGGAATGCTCTCGTTTTTTCCGTCCATAGTAAGAACTATAAGGCCATTGTCGGGAGTAATACAGTCGTTATATCTTTTGTAAAAGGCGTCGCTGCATAAAAGCTTCAATACCAAATGAGAGGAGTTTTTCGCAAATATGGCGTGAGTCCCGTAGTCTCTTTCGACCTTTTTGCCGTTTGTCATCACGTACTCGAAATTAAAGCCTTCGGTATTGTAAATAACGTCGAAAACCTCGTAATATTTTACGAATATTCCCTCCTTATAGTTTTCTATGACCGTATTATGAAGCTTGATAAAGGTTTCAATGTCCTCCCGTTCGGTATAGGTGCAGTTGCCGTCAAAAGCAGATATTTCCTTTACGTTTTCGGCCTTCGGAAGATACTGAACGTTGTAGGCCGAAACGAGGGCGACGGTTATTACGGCAACTACGGTCAGAACTATCGCAACGCCGCCACGTATAAAGGAACTGTAAAGCTTTTTAAAGCCTCGGTTTGCGATAACTCCGAATACTATACTCGAAAGCAGGGAGCCTAAAATAAAGAATACCCAGAAATCGAGCTCTGAGAAGGTATAGGTTGAGCTCGCTATCATTCCGATAAGATAACCGCCCGCCATAGAAATAACGGTGCTTATAACGGCGGGAACAAACTTAAAGGAGTAGGACTCCCCTGCCGTTTCGCTTTTTCTGATATGAAAAAGCTTGATCGATATTACGGCGGATACCGCAAGAACGCCGAGGGTATATCCGAAAAGTCCCAGCCAGGAAAGCAGGGTCGTTCCCAGAGACAGGTCTTTATATAGAATACCGTCGGAGAACTGGGCAATGCGGGAAAGGGTAAAGCCGAAGGGGCTAAGGTAGGCGACGGGGTTTATAGAGGCCTCTATTCCGTAGGAGCCCGAATTATAGAAATGAACGAAGACGGTGCCAAGGGCGGGAAGGCCTGCGTTTACCGCAAAAAGGGCAATAAGACAGTCGAAGATACCTCCGCTTATTACTATAAAAACAAGGGTAAATACGGTCAGAGTAAGCAGGAATAAAAGCATCAGCAGATAGGTCTCTAAAAACAGAGCGGCCGATACCTGCACCGAGAAGAAGCAATTCGAGAGCCAGAGCGCCGCAAAGGACAGGGTCATTACGAAGCCTGCGCCGATAAAGGAGGCGGCGGTACGGGCAAAAAGCAGCTCGTTTCGGGTAAGGGGCAGAGCGTGGTACATATCCCCCGCTTTTTTTGAAAAGAGGAAGGAAAAGTTTGAAACCAGCAAAAATACGAGGGACAAGACCGCCAACACGAATATGATCGTCGAGAACTGCGAAAAATAGTTAAACATATCGTAGGCATCGTTTCGGTACTCAGCGGCGTCGTTTACGGCGGCAATAAGCATACCCGGACAAATTATAAGGGAAATTGCCGCAATAAGAAGGGTCTGTGGGGTCTGCTTTTTAAGGGTAAATTTTAAAAGGCTTCTAACCGAGGATATTCTTGACGTCATAGCCTTCTTCCTCCATTTCGTAAATAAATATTTCTTCAAGGGTCGGGGTTATAAGCTCGGCAAAGATGGGATTGAGCCAGTTTATGCGGTTCATTATCTCAAACTCGTCGCCACAGATGACCATCTGATAAAGCTTGCCCGTCCGCTGACATTTTTTAATATCGAGACCCGAAAGCTGAGATTCGGTCGGAAAGCTTTCGAAAGCAACCTGAACCTTATGAATACGGCCCTTTATCTCCTCAAGATCGTCGCTGAATATAAGACGTCCTTCGTGAATAAGAGAAATATGATCGCAAAGGTCCTCAAGTTCCCGAAGATTATGTGAGGCGATGACGGTAGTCATTTCGTTTTCGGTAACCGAATCGATAAGCAGGTTTTTAAGCACCGAACGCATAACGGGATCGAGTCCGTCGAAAGCCTCGTCTAAAAGAAGGAGCTTAGGTCTGACCGAAAGAGCCAGCATAAGAGCGGCCTGACGCTGCATACCCTTTGACATATTGTCTATCTTGTCGGTCGTACTTATGGGGAACACCTCGCAGAGACGGATAAAGCGGTTTCGGTCGAAGGTCGGATATACCCCCTCGTAAAAATCGGCCATACTAAGAAGATTTGCACCTCGGAAAAAGAACGGAGTATCGGGGAGATAGAATATCTGCGACTTGATCTCGGGGTTATCGAAGATCGAAAAGCCCTCGAAGGAGATGCTTCCGCCGTCGGGAAAATAGACCCCCGAAAGCAGGCGCATAAGGGTCGACTTTCCGCTGCCGTTAGAGCCTACAAGGCCATAAATACAGCCTTTTTTCAGTTCGGCCGAAATTTCGTTTAAGGCGGTATAGCCGCCGAATCTTTTTGTGAGATTTAAAAGTTTAATCATCTGCGTTTCCTCCTTTAAAAACAGTATCGATCATCCGCTTCAGGGTCGCTTCGTCAAGTCCCGCCTGCCTTGCCTGCTCAACCGCCTGCCTGAAGGTGTTTTTAGCGGCGGACAGAATGGCGTCGGCGGCCTTATTATCGTCCGAAATAAAGGAACCCTTTCCTGCTACGGAATAAATTACGCCGTCGGCTTCTAAAATATTATAGGCACGCTGAACGGTGTTGGGATTTATGCCGAGGTCGATAGCCATAGCGCGGACGCTCGGAAGCTTATCCCCCGCCTTCAAAACTCCGAGAGCTTTAAGGCGGATTATTCCTCCCGTTATCTGATCGTAGATCGGAACGCGACTTTTATAATCTATCGTGATCATGTCGGTTCTCCTTTCTGTGTCAACTGTACTATTACGATTAGTACAGTTATATAGTACACTCTCCGTCCTGCTTTGTCAACACTATTTTTAAATATTTACAATTTTGTAATAATCCGAGGCAAACTAAGGGTATGAAGAATTTTATAGAATACTTTTTAAAAAACAAAAAAGCCCGCACCGAAATAATGCTTCGGTTGGGGCTTATAATAAACGTCGGGTACGCGGGTTATAACCTCGTTACGGGATTTCTTTACCGTTCGGTATGGTTCGGAGCGGTCGCCGTATATTACGTTATGCTTTGTACCATAAAGTTTTTTCTTCTGCGAAGAGGCTTTGAAACAAAAAGGAGTAAGCTACGGGCCCTTCGGGATATGCGGATAAGCGGGGTTATGCTTATAGTACTTAACCTTACCATAAGTATTCTTATATACCGTATGATAGTAACCGATTCGGTACATCTTTACGGCGGTTCGGTTATAACTATGGCGGCAGGGTATACGGTTTTTAGGATCGTTGCGGTCATAGTCGATTGGTGGAGCACAAGGGGCAGCTTCGACCCTATATTATTCACCGCAAAGGGGCTAAGCTTTTCGGTTGCGCTTATGTCGCTGTTTTCGCTTCAGACCTCTCTGCTCGACAGATTTATGGCGTCGGGCATTCTTAGGCAGGGCCTTAACACCCTGAGCGGCTCGGCAGTGACGGTAGCCGTACTCGTTATAGGGATAAGGACGGTTATGAGAGCGAATAAGGAGATTAAAGAAAACTGTCTATAATATCTTTGATATCAAAAGATATTTTTTACCTATGATTTTCAAAATAATTCTTGATTTTTATTTAAACGTGTGATATAATCGTACCGTTCTGAAAAAACGGACGTTTAGCTCAGCTGGTAGAGCACCCGCTTGACGTGCGGGCGGTCATGGGTTCGAGTCCCTTAGCGTCCACCAAAAACAATGAGTGGTATAGATAGATGCCACTCATTGTTTTTTGATTATAGTATTGGACTCGATCCCGCGACATTTTATAATGAAATCAACCGAGCATACGTTTTATTGATTCTTTATTCTTTCTATAAAGAAGCGGCGAGACGCCAATCTTTTGTTTGAAGACATTGGAGAAATAATTTGAATCGTTGAATCCGACGGAAAAAGAAATTTGTGTTACGTTTAAATTGGAATACTCCAATAATTGCTTGGCATGATTTAAACGAATATCGGTTAGATATTCACGAAAGCTTTTTTTAGTATAGCTTTTAAAACTATGGCTGAAACAGGATTTGCTGCACGAAAATTTTTTGCATATCAGATCCGTCGTTAGATCCATGGAATAATGTCGTTGAATATAGTGACATATTGCCTCATTCAAGGAAGCGGATTTCGGATCGTTTATTTCCTTAAGATAAGCAAGTTCGAGCATTTTGCAAAGCGGAAGGATTAGTGTATCTATTCTTTCTTTTTCCGGCATATTCGCTTTGAGCCTATTGTATTCTCCGGAAACAACCTCCAAATTGCTGGCAAACCGTTCGGCAAGGAAAGAAATATGTTGCTCCTTGTTATCACAAGCGTAACCGCTTACTGAAATAAAGCCGATAATGCTTTCTTTATTGTGCAACGGATAAATATATTCTTTGACTCCCGCATAACAAACGTGGCAAAAGTTTTCGTTTGTTTGACAGCATTGACTGAAAACTTTCTTTTGACACGTGATACATTCTGTGTGACCGTTTGGCAATGATTTTACGTAGGAGCAATAGGAATTATCATGAATATTAAAATTCATCAGAGTGCTATCCGTAATCAGTGTTTCGTCCTGAAAAGGGTGCAATGATACAGAAAGCCCGCATTCTTTAATAAGATATAAGATATAATTTTGAATTATTTTTATTTCCATAATCCCACCATTTGCTTGTTTTTATATAAAATATGCAAGTAATTATAGTATTTTCTTTGTTTAATATGCTATCATTATATCATAAAGCTTAGAAAACAACAATAGGAGAGATTGGCTTTATGAAAAATATAAACTATCAAACTGATTTGTGTGTTGTTGGTGGCGGAATGGCGGGACTTTGCTGCGCGATTGCAGCTGCACGACACGGTATCAAGGTAATTTTAGTGCAGGATCGTCCGGTGCTTGGCGGAAACGCGTCAAGCGAGATCAGAATGTGGATCGGCGGCGCTCACGGCAAGGACAATCGCGAGGGCGGGATAATTGAGGAAATTTTTCTTGAAAACTTTTACCAAAATCCGTCGCTGAAATATCCGATTTGGGATAGTGTGCTGTATGAAAAAGCTAAAGCTGAGGATAATCTCACTTTGCTATTAAATACAAGTTGCCTTGATGCTACGATGAACTCAAATCGAATCACCGACATCAAGGCTTGGCAATCAAACGCCGAGACCTTCCATATTATTTCCGCCTCGTATTTTGCAGATTGCTCCGGCGATTCGATTTTAGCGCCCTTGAGCGGAGCAAAGTGTATGTATGGCAGGGAGGCAAAGTCCGAGTTTGGGGAACGGATTCCACCCGATGTTGCCGACAAAAAGACGATGGGTATGAGCTGTCTGTTTCAAATTCGCGAAACCGATCATAAGGTGGATTTTATTTCGCCTTCGTGGGCATACCGATATGAATCGGATGCGGAGCTCCCCTATAAAGAGCACGATATAAACACCAACTTTTGGTGGATTGAGCTTGGTGGTGAATGGGATTGTATTCACGATACAGACAGATGCCGTGACGAGCTACTGAAAATCTGCTACGGTGTATGGGATCATATGAAAAATCACGGGGATCATGGTGTAGATAATTGGGAACTTGAGTGGATAGGCTTTCTGCCCGGAAAGCGAGAAAGTCGTCGCTACATCGGCAAATATATTGTCACACAAAACGATGTTGAGGCCGAGGGTAGATTTGACGATATCGTAGCATATGCGGGCTGGTCAATGGATGATCATTTCCCCGAGGGATTTTATTACACAAAGGGGCATCCAACGATCTATCATCCCGCTCCTCAACCATGGGGACTTCCGCTCAGATGCATGGTATCGGAAAACATTGAAAATCTTGTTTTTGCGGGAAGAAACATCAGCGTTACTCACGCTGCGCTTTCTTCGTCCCGTGTGATGGCGACCTGCGCCATTCTCGGTCAGGCTCTCGGTACGGCGGTAGCTCAAGCAATACACAGCAGATGTAAGGTTGAAAACGTGGATATCGGCGTACTTCAACAAACTCTCATGGCTGATGATTGCTATATCCCGTGGCATGAGAGAGAAGTACCGATGACGACACGGCAGGCAAAATGCAACACTGAAGTAATTAGAAACGGTAAAGATCGAGGTGAAGAGAATCTTTGGACCGGCAGTGTGGGTGATTTTATTGAATATGAACTTTATAAAGACACCGATATTTCCGAAATACGCCTTGTTTTCGACAACGATATGAATCGGAAATATCACAACATGCCTTGTAATTATCCGCTGGTTCAGACCAAATTTAAGCTTCCGAAAGCTTTGATAAAGGAATATCGGATCGAAGGTGAGAATGCAGACGGCGAACTCTTTGTGCTATCTGTGTCAGACAATCATCAGCGCTTTGTTCGACATAATGTTACATGGAAGGTTAAAAAAGTTCGGTTTATTCCGATATCAACTCACGGATGTGAAGATTTTCGCCTGTTCGATTTTGAAATAAATTAAATTTGTGAGTGGCGTTTTTCGTTAAAACGGACTCGAACCCGAGAGGGTTTTGCGGGACGGCTGGAGCAAGCACGTCCCCTACAAGATATCAATAAAATCTGAGCAAAGCATATAGACGGCAGAGTCCGTTAGCACACAAAAAAGAAGTAACTTTTGTCAGACAAAAGTTACTTCTTTTTTATTTTATTCGTATTTCGCCCTTTTCGAGGTATTCGACGCGGCTTCCGCTTTTTCTTATCAAGTCCTGATAAGAGAGGAATTCTTCCTTGGTTTTATAGGTTGGGGTATAGCTTTCGGCAATTAGCTTTGCCCTTTCTCCGCCGTTTTCGAGAAGGGTTTTGATAAGAGCCACCTGCCACATAGCATTTGTTACGCAGGCAGTAACGGGGTCGGTTATATAATAATCGTTTCCGTGACCTTTACCCACCGAGCCTCCCATATAGGGATGAATAATCGGCATAAGCATAGCAAGGTCACCCATATCCATAGTTCCTCCCCCAACTCCGTCGAAGGATTCTCCGCATCCAAGAGTCGGGGTATCGGTAAAGGGGATTATCTTATCGAAAGCCTCTTTTGCGGCGGCGGCAAGGTTTTTATCGTGAAGCAGAGGCGCATAGCCCGGCTCGTCGGTTATTTCGATCTCTACCCCGAAGGAAATTGCCGCACCGATAAGAGCGCGGTTGATCTTTTCGTTTTCCCGCTCTAAGGCTTCGGTTGTAACGGCACGGAGCATACTCTCTATCTTTGCGGTTTCGGGGATATTATTCACCATATCGCCGCCCGAGGTCATAATAGGATGCCAGCGGACGTGATCCTCATCCCTGAAGGTTTCACGGAGAGCGTTGACGGCGGCAAGACCTGCATTTGCGGCATAGAGGGCGTTTTTACCAAGCCAGGGCGCTCCGCCTGCGTGGGCGGCGACCCCCTTATAGGTTACGGTCTTTCCTATAAAACCAAGGGAACGTCCCCCGTGGCTTACGTGGGCTCCCCCTGCGGTGTGAACCATAAAGGCAAGATCGACCCCGTCGAAATATCCTCGGGAAAGGAATTCGCTCTTTCCGCCCGTATATTTTATAATTCCTTTATCTCTAAGCTCGGCTCGATATTCCATTTCGATGCTTTCCTCGGCAGGAACGACACAAAGCATTATTTTACCGCTTAAATCCTTCAGGACGTTTTCATCCTTTAATGCGGCGGCGACCCCCAGCATTGCAGCGCACTGCGCATTATGACCGCAGGCGTGAACTGCACCCGTTTCGGGATCGGCCTCGGGATGACTTTTACAAATTACCGCATCGAGCTCGGCGAGAGCCAAAACGGTGGGTCCTTGTCTTCCCGTATCAACCGTAGTATAAAATCCGGTTATACCCTCTGCTCTTGTTATTTCATAGCCGAGGTTTTCAAACTGTTCTTCCATATATTTGGAGGTTTTAAACTCCTTAAAGCCGGTTTCCGGATTTTGCCAGATATATCTTTCGGCAGCAAGTATCAGCTCGCGGTATTTATTTACAGCATTTACAATTTTCTGCATAACCCTACTCCCCTATTTTTTATACTTTATTTATATAATAAAACCAATTAAAAATCAATCCACAATTTAGGGAGTTTGGAAACCGACTGCTATCAGGTCATTTTTACGGGGGTGAATTTACCGTCGACTATTTACAGCTTATCGATACAGATACTTTTTTATTAAATATATCATTGCTCTGCCACCCTTGTCAATGAAGAGGATTGATAACTTATTGCTTGGGATAAACAAAAACGCCCCTCCGAGGAGGGGCGAAGTATTTGACGTCAAACAACCTTTTTGAAGATGTCGTTAGTCGAAGCGCTCTGCTGTGCGGTATCGTCGGGGCTGACGTAAGATTCCTTTTAGGGAGTCAAGAACTGTTTTAAAAGAATATCGGCAAGCAAAATATCTCTTGTTTTTTTGCTCGACAATAATTGCCTTACTCCCCCGAACGGCGGAAGTAAGGCGAAAGTTATTAAGATTAGTCGTGATCAACGGTAGCGTTGTCGATTTTTGCACCATTTACATTGATTGTCGTCATTGCACCGTCGGTACCATCCCACTTGGAAATAAATACCATATCTCCGTTTGCAGGAGCGGTACAGCCGTCGAGGTTGACCTCGATACCGACAGAGAATGTACTGCTGTTGATTTCAACGGCACCCTCAGAATCGTTCTTCGTGGTAGTAAAGGTACAATTCTTGAAGTTTACGACCTGCTTACCACCGTCAATATCCTGATCCTTAAAGCAGTTTACAGCGCGATCACCATAGATAAAGTAGCAGTCAATAAAGTTGATGTTCTTCGCACCATAGGTCCAAACCGAATGAGGCTCTCCGGTATTGGCACTGGAATCGATCACACAGTTTTCAAAGGTAACGTTCTCACCGTACAGGAACTGCATACCCGTAATTTTGCAGTTTTTATAGATCAAACTTTTGGTGTTGGCAAATCCCATATAGATGTTTCCGGAACCGTCGTTAAAATTAAGGGTAACGCCCTCGAATACGAGAGATGCACCGGTAACAAACTGATCTCTTGTATCAACGTCGCTTACATCAATAACAGTGGCCTTAGTACCCGTGATAGTCAAGGTCTTACCTTGAAGGTTGACATCGCTACCATCAAGCATGCTGTAGTTGCCTGCGGCAAGAACAACGCTTTCTTCTCCGCCCTTAATAGCATTATCAAGTGCGGTCTGATTGTTAGCGGCAACGCCCTTTGCAACAGTGTATGTGCCGTCGCCGTTGTCAAGAACACTGTATCCGTCAGCAATTGTATTGTTTAGCTGATTCTTAGTAAACTTTGCGTCTGCAGCAAAATTACCACCATAAACGGTGACGGTATGAGTGCTGGTGGCGTGGAAAGATTGTCCGTCATAGGACAGTTCAAAGTCGCCGCCATAAATATCGGTAGTGGCAGTTTCGCCGTTAAATCTCCAACCGCCATAGAAAGAACCGTCGTTAATTACAACCTTACCATTCTTCTCGTAGGTGAAGATGTAAGGATCATATTCTTGCAAAGCACCGGAAACATTTTTGAATGTACCGCCGTTGATAGTGATAGTGCCGTTGCTTGATGCGTTAAACATGGCATTTGTCTGCCCGTTGACAGTTGCATCAAAATTACCGCCGTTAATTACTACGTCAGAGTTCTCGGCCTTTAAGGTATGCTGATAAACACCATCCTGCCAACGAGAAGAAGCATAGAAATTACCGTCTTCAATTGTGACAGTTCCCGCAGTAGAGCGGATAAATCCGAGACCGCTGACGGTACCGTTGCCCGAAATTACGAGGTCACCCTTGTTTTCAAATACGTATCCGTTGTTATTGGTAATCGTCTTGCCGTTCAGATCGAGCTCTACGTTAACACCTGCAGGAACAGTCATAGCTTCTGTAACGGTGATATCGGAAATCACTTTATAGGTACCGCCATTTTTGAGAGCGGCTTCGAGTGCAGAAGGGGTGCTGATCTCGCCGTCGTAATCGGCAAATACGTCGTAGTCGTTTCCGAAAGAGTCGGACTCTGCGGCAAGCTGGGTAGCAAATACCTTAATAGTAAAGCTGTCGCCGACCTGCTTGTTCATATACTCGTTACCTGCGGTCTCCTTCATCTTAAGGGCGATAGTGATAACGTCGTCGGTGTTGGCGGCAAGCTCACCCTGAGCGGTGGTGCTCATATTTCCGAGAACGCTTGTGAGGGTTCCCATGGGGGTAACACCTGCAAGAGCGGTACGGTCGGCGATCTGCTGCGCGGGATCGAAATAGTATACGTCGATCACGTCGGTAAGGTCGCTGACGCTTCCGTTTGCCTCGATAACTACCTTATACTTAAGAGCAAGGCTTCCCTCGTTGCCGATCTTGATGTGGCGAACGGTAGTATAGCCGGGCTCCCAGAGGTTGTAGTCGAAGATAGCGTCGGTCGAAGCGTCCTTCCATGCAGCGTCGTCGGGGTCGGCAGGAGCATCCTTACCGTCCATCCATTCGAGGGTTACGTCGAGGTTGCCCGACTTAATAATGTTATTAGCCGAGGTAACCGAGTCGGTAAACCAAGCGAAGGTGGAGCCGACGAGCATCGATACGCAAACTACTAAAGAAAGTAAGCTCGCGAGCAATGCTTTTTTGGTTGATTTTGTTTTCATTTTATTTTCCTCCTGTGAGATAGTTAAAACCGAAGATCTTGCGGGAGTTTCGATCTTATTATTGGCCTCTAAGATCTAAAATGGAATTCCGTCCCGAAGGATTTTGTGCAATATGTACAATAAAACCAACAAAGCCCCCCCCCCGATGGTCAAAATGACCAAATTCGAGGAGAGGCTTCGTTTTTTCTTCGATTTTACGCTTATATTATAGCACTATTTTTTAAAATTTCAAGTGTTTTTTGTAAGTAAATACATATTTGAAATTTGTGCTGTCGTTTTACGCGGCGTGGTATCGCCTTTAAACCTGATGCTAAGATATAATACTCGACTTATATTCCTCACATTTTTAATTGTAATATCCATTTGATTTTGACGTTTTTTAATTATAATAAAATAAAAACTCTAATAGGAGTGCTTTATATGAGCATACCGAGAAAAGAATATCCGAGACCTCAGTTTATGCGCGAGGGTTGGATGAATTTAAACGGCAAGTGGCAGTTTGAGATCGATAACGGCCGAAGCGGCGAGGCAAGAGGGCTTCAAAGCGAGGGCGTTTCACTGTCGGATGAGATCACCGTCCCCTTCTGCCCCGAAAGCAGTCTTTCGGGAATAGGTCACAAGGATTTTATCTACGGGGTGTGGTATAAGCGAAAGGTCACTCTTGAGTCTCTTTCCGAGAAGACCCTTCTTCATTTCGGCGCGGTGGACTATATATGCAGAGCCTTCGTTAACGGACGGTTTGCAGGCGAGCACAAGGGGGGCTACGTTTCCTTTGCCTTTGATATTACCGACCTGCTCAGGGTAGGAGAAAACGAGATCGCTGTTTATGCGATGGACGATACCAGAGACCAATCTATCCCCACGGGAAAGCAATCGGACAGATACGGCTCTCACGGATGCTTTTATACGAGAACTACGGGCATCTGGCAGACGGTATGGCTTGAATTTATGCCCAAGACTCATATAAAAAGGGTTAAATATTTCCCGAATATTACCGACGGAAGCGTTACGGTTGAGGCCGAGCTTCAAGGCAACGCCGACCTTTCCTGCGAGGTGTTCTTCGAGGGAAAGGAAATGGGCTCGTATAAGGCTGCGCGGGTCGGAGGAAGCCTTACATTTAATATTCCACTTAAAGAAAAGCACCTTTGGGAGGTTGGAAAGGGAGACCTTTACGACCTTAAATTCGCCTTCGGAGAGGACAAGGTCGAAAGCTATTTCGGGCTTCGAGAGGTACGTCTCGACGGCTTTAAGTTCCTTATAAACGGAAAATCGGTATTTCAGCGACTCGTTCTCGATCAGGGCTTTTATCCCGACGGGATCTATACCGCACCTTCGGATGAGGCTCTAAAAAAGGATATCGAGTTATCTATGGCCTGCGGCTTTAACGGAGCAAGACTTCACGAAAAGATCTTCGAAGAACGCTTTTTATATCACGCAGATAAAATGGGCTATATAGTTTGGGGAGAATATCCCGATTGGGGTTTGAATTTCGCGGACGATACGGGTATTTACTCGGTGCTTCCCGAATGGGTTGAAGAAATGGGCCGCGATTTTAATCACCCTGCTATCATCGGATGGTGTCCGAGAAACGAGGTCTGGGAGCAGGCTAAGGCCATGCCCAGCAGAAGGGTTCTCGAAACGGTCTATGATATAACCAAGGCTCTTGATCCCACCCGACCCTGCATTGATACAAGCGGCGGATATCACGCTCGGACCGATATCTTCGACGTCCACGACTATGACCAAAATCCCGAGACCCTTAAGGAGCATTACGATAAGCTTATGACCGAGGGCACAGTTTACGACTGGCTTTCGGCAAGAGACGTTAAACAGGTGTACAGGGGCGAGGCGGTATTCGTAAGTGAATACGGCGGAATAAAGTGGGTCGACGGAGAGATGGGCGAAAATGACCACCAAAAGAGCTGGGGCTACGGAAACGCTCCCCGTTCGGAGGAGGAGTTTAAATCCCGCTTTAAGGGACTTACCGACGCTCTTCTCGATAACGATAAGATGTTCGGCCTTTGCTACACTCAGCTTACCGACGTTGAGCAGGAGCAAAACGGACTTTATACCTACGAACGCAAAGCTAAATTCGATACCAAATTTTTCTACGACGTTATGACAAGAAAGGCGAAAATTGAGGATTAAAGTTAAAGGGGCTGTCTCACTAAGGTGAAGTGAGGCAGCCCCATTTTTGTTGTTAGGCTTTATTCGACCCCTCTAAAGTAGAGACCGCGGGTGAAATCACAGTCGGGAGCGGCGCCCTTTTTATAAGCGGCGATCACCTCGTCAACACGGTCGGGAGTTTCGTCGGTGAAATAAAGTATTTCAAAATCGAGACCGACAAGCTCACTTTTACGGTCGGCAAGCCAGATAACCTTAGAGTTTAAAAGCTCGCTGTAGCCGTTTTGACATTTTACGGGGAACTGCGTTTTTTTACGGTCGGTCAGCGCCTCATTTCGGTTACAGTCTGCGCAGGAAAGTCCGTTTTTAACGGGACAATTTCTCGTCAGCATAAGGGGCAGCCGTCCGTAAGAGATAAGACCTTTGGGGATATCTGCCGTGATATTTTTCGCATCCGATAATAAAAGCTCGGGGGAAAGGACTGCGGCGAGACCTCCCTGCTCCTTATGATACTTAGCAGAAGCAGAGTTATATGTATTGTAGCCGAAATGAGCTACGGTCTTAAGGCCCGCATTTTTTGCAAGCTCGGTAGCGGCAAGGGTGGAGCAGAAGGCAGCCTCTATTCCCTTTTCCCTGAACAGCCTGAGTCTTCCGAGAATATAGCCTTCGTTTGAAATTCCTCGGGGAAGCTCTACGGCAAGGTTTACCTTTTCGGGAAGGGCTTCGGGGTTAGTATTTATTTGGATCAAAACAAGGTCTGCGGTTTTAGCCTTATCGGTAAGCTGATCTGTACTGTCAAGGCGGATAACGGTTTTAAGCTCTTTTACCGAAAGGTCTTTTTCGTATTCCTTCAAAACGGAATAGTCGGGAGAAATTTCGGGGAGCTTTGCGCGAAGGGCAGAAAGCTTTTCAAGGGCGTCGCGGCGAAGGGCGTTAAGGGAGGAGACCCGCACCATAAGACCCTCGTCGATATTTAAATTAAGGTTTTCAAAATAGTAAGGCGTACCGCCGGTCTTATTAAGCTTTTCGAGGACGGCCGCCTCGTCGGTTGGGCGGTTTATCGCCTTTTCGGGGATATCGCCCGAGACGGTTACGGTATTCACTCCGTCGTTTACGGTAAGTGTCACGGGGCTTCCTTCCTTAATTTCGGCGCCGCCCCATAAAGCTATGCTTTGACGGTCGTTTCGGTAAAGCTCGTGAAGGGAGGAAAAGACCGTATCGGCGGCGGTAACGTCGTCCTTGGTACGTATGCCGAACATATCTTTGCCGAGTTTTCCGGTATAATAGCCGTCGGTAAAGCCCGAACGGGAAAAGACCTTTTCAAGGGCCGAGCTTATGGCGTCATCCACAAAGCCGTTATCCAGCATCTGCCTGCAGGCGGCGGTGGCGGCGGCGACGTATTCGGGTCGCTTCATTCTGCCTTCGATTTTAAGGGATGAGACCCCCATATCCTTTAGCTCGTTCAGATACGGAATAAGGGACAGGTCTTTAAGGCTCAAATCGTAGCCGTTGCCGTTTTTTGCCTCAAAGGGCAGACGGCAGGGGCCTGCGCAAAGGCCGCGGTTTCCGCTTCGGCCGCCAAGCATTGCGGAAAGCAGACACTGACCCGACATAGACATACAGAGGGCTCCGTGAACGAAGACCTCTACCTCCATATTCTGCGCTTTTGCTTCTTCGCAGAAGGCGGAAAGCTCGGTCCTGCTCATCTCGCGGGAGACTACGACACGGGAAAAGCCCATTTCGTGAAGAGGCTTTATAGCCGAAGGAGAATGAACCGTCATTTGGGTAGAGGCGTGGACGGGCAGACTCGGGAGAACCTTATGAAGGTTTTTTACAAAGCCGATATCAGCGGTTATGACCCCGTCGATGCCCGCTTTTGCCGCTTCGACCGTCTGCTCTACAGCATTTTTCATTTCCGCGTCGGAAATCAGAATATTAAGGGTAAGATATACCTTTACCCCACGGATATGACAAAACTCCACCGCTTCGCGCAGAGAGGCGACGGTAAAGTTTTCGGCATTACGGCGGGCATTAAAGGAATCAAGCCCCAGATAGACCGCATCTGCACCGCTTCGAACAGCGGCGGTGAGCATTTCACGGTTTCCTACGGGGGAAAGAACTTCGGGTTTGAAATCAGACATTTTATCATCCTTAAATTGGTTATGCCTATATAATATTACATTTTATGAAAATTTTAAAGTCTTTTTTCTTTACAATCCCGATTTTTGATAATATAATATAGATACCGAAAAAACAAAGGTGGTTTACACATGAAATATTTAGTTCTACTTTGCGACGGTATGGCCGATACGCCCTCCGACTATCTCGGCGGCAAGACCCCTATGGAGCTTGCGGACAAGCCTAATATCGACGCTTTGGCAAAGGTATCCGAGGTTGGTCTTTGCAGAACGGTAGCAGCAGGTCTTAAGCCCGGAAGCGACGTCGCCAATCTTTCGGTAATGGGTTACGATCCTACCGTTTCTTATACGGGACGCTCTCCCTTAGAGGCGGCTTCTATCGGCATCGACCTTAAGGACACCGACGTTACCCTTCGCTGTAACATCGTTACCCTTTCTGACGAAGAAAGATACGAGGACAAGACTATGGTCGACTACTGCGCAGGAGATATCTCCACTGCAGAGGCGGCAGAAATTATAAAGACCGTTGAGGAAAAGCTCGGAAACGAGATATACAAGTTCTATTCGGGAGTAAGCTACCGTCACTGCCTCGTAGTGGACGGCGGCACTACCGACCTCGGTAATATGACCCCTCCCCACGATATAAGCGGAAGAGTTGTCGGTGAGTATTTAAGCAAGAGCGAAAACGCCGCTCCCCTTATCGACCTTATGAAGAAAAGCTATGAGTTTTTAAAGGATCACCCCGTAAACAAGGCCCGTGAGGCAAGGGGCGAGAGACCTGCAAACTCTATATGGCTTTGGGGCGAAGGCACTAAGCCCGTCGTTCAGAACTTTAAGGAGAAAAACGGAGTTTCGGGCTGCGTTATCTCAGCCGTCGATCTGCTTAAGGGCATCGGCATCTGCGCAGGAATGGAGACCCCCGAGGTAGAGGGCGCAACGGGATATATCGACACCAACTTCGGCGGTAAGGCAGATGCTGCCATCGATGCCTTTAAGAAGGGCACAGAGCTTGTTTACGTCCACGTTGAAGCTCCCGACGAGTGCGGTCACCGTTGCGAACCCGAAAACAAGGTCAAGGCCATAGGTCTTATAGATAAGCTTATTTTAGCTCCCGTTAAGAAATATCTTGACGAGTCGGGAGAGGCTCACCGCATACTTATCTGCCCCGATCATCCCACTCCCCTTCTTACCAAAACCCATTCAAGCGAGCCCGTTCCCTTTATGATATACGACAGCAGAAAGGCTTTAGACGGTGTTGACACCTTAAACGAAAAGACTGCCGCTTCGACGGGACTTTTCATCGAGCACGGACCCTCCGTTATGGACAGACTTTTAGAAAAAATCGAGTAGGAGGCTACCCATTAGTTGAGTAGCCGACCTCTCACACCACCGTGCGTACCGTTCGGTACACGGCGGTTCAATCATATTAAGTGCATAGACTTGTACGCTTCGGATATGTCATAATATCCCCTGCGTGCAAGTCTTTCATTTGTTATGGTATGCTGTAATATACCGCTTCCTGCAATAGCCCAATAGCCTTTCCGAGTGTTTCCGTTTCGGTAAGCCTGCC
>CASFDQ010000143.1 GCA_949293385.1 uncultured bacterium
GGGCACATTAAAGCTTGGAGGTGGTTTTTAACGTTAAAAGACGTATTTACCGGGTTTAAGCCGATGTATCTCGCCGTTTATAACGGCTTTTGCATCAGTAGGAGTTGTAATCTCGTAGACTATCTTACCGTCTTTATGATACCAATAAGAAATGATCTTACCGTAGTCAGTATCAAGCTCAGCTTTTAAGCTGTCGATCATATCGGTAGGTGTCGGCTTAAAAAGCACCTGTTCAAAACCCGGCTTTACGAAAACGGGATTGATTCCCGCGGCAACGCTATATACCCAGTCGCATACAGAACCGTATGCATAATGATTATAAGAGTTCATCTTATCGGGCCAAAGCTTTCCGTCGGGGGTAATTCCGTCCCAGTGCTCCCACATAGTAGTAGCACCCATTGTAACAGGATAAAGCCAAGAAGGATAATCCTTTTTAAGAAGAAGCTTATAAGCAAGCTCGTTATAGCCGAATTTAGAAAGCACGTGAAGCAGATAAGGCGTTCCTACAAATCCTGTCTGCATTTTATCCCCGTCGCGATGAATTTTATTTACAAGCTCATCAGCGGTTTTTTCGGGATCTTTAGCAAGATCGAACCAAAGAGAAAGGATATATTCCGTCTGTGTGTTATAGTTGCCGTCAAATTCCTTTATAAACTCTTCTCTGATCGTTTTGTAGAGATTTTTATATTCGGTTACGTCTTCACCCAGAACCTCTCCTGCTTTAATTACAAGACTTGTGGAATAGGCATAAAAGGCAGAAGCAACAAGATCGTCCCTCGTCTCACCTTTATAGGCGCCATAGGGAGCGGCAAGCTCAAGCCAATCGCCGTAATGCTTGCCTCCTATCCAAAGGTGCTTATGTTTTGTATCGTTTGTAATGAAATCCACCCATTTTTTCATAGCAGCAAAGTTTTCTTTTAAAAAGGTTTTATCTCCGTACATCAGATAAAGCTCGGTAGGACAGACGGTTACGGCGTCACCCCAGGCGGCTCCGCCCGAATTTGTAACGTTAGAAACCGGAACGATAGACGGAACTGCACCGAATTTATTCAGACTCTGTGCAATTCTTAAATCTCCGAGCCATTTTTTAAAGAACCTTCTAACATCATAGTTATAGCAAGCCGTCTTCATAAATATCTCGGTATCACCCGTCCAACCCAGACGCTCATCCCTTTGCGGGCAGTCTGTAGGCACGTCGAGATAATTGCTTTTCTGACCCCATATAACGTTATGGAAGAGCTTATTTAAAAGCGGATCCGACGAGGTTAAGTGACCCGTTCTTTTAAGCTCACTATGTACGACAATTGCGGTGAAATTATTTAAATCTATATCTTTTTCAGGGAATTCGTTAATTCTGACGTACCTGAACCCATAGAAGGTGTGAGTCGGCTTGTGACACTGTTCTCCGTCTTTACAAATATATCTGTAAATACATTTTGCTGAACGGTAATTTCCCGTGTAAAAATTTCCGTCCTTATCAAGTATTTCCGCAAAAGAAAAATCTGCTACCTCACCTTTCGAGGCGTTTACAGAAAATTCAAGATAGCCGGTTAGATTCTGACCGAAATCCAATACTTTTTCACCTTTTGGAGTAGTTATTAGGCCAATGGGTTTAAGCCGTTCCTGCTCGCAGATCTTTTCGCCTACCTGCTCAACAAGTACAGACTTATCGTTATTTTCGGCAACCACCGTCTTCTCGTCGATCCTCGCATCAAAGCTCGCATCATAGATTTCACCGTCGTAAATATCACAGAAACGAATATTGCTTTCACCGCAAAGCCAGCTTTCGTCGGTTTTGAAGATATCTTCCGTTCCGTCAAGATATTTAATAGCGATCTCTGCGATAACCGCACATTCTCTTTCGGGAAATAAAGAGGTATAATCCTCTTCCAAAAAGTTATCCTTGATTCGCCCTTTATACCAACCGTCGGCAAGCGTTATCTTAATCTCGTTATTATCAGAGAGTAATTTGGTTACGTCATAGCTCTGATACTGAATTCTTGTATCGTACTGCGTCCATCCGGGTGCAAGAACAAAGTCGCCGACCCTATTTCCGTTTAGCTCTGCGGTATAGACTCCTCTTGCCGAAATAATAAGTGTAGCATTCTTTACGTTTGAACTCAGATTAAATTTTTTCAAAAAAACGGGACATACCTCACCTATATCCTTTTTCGGTTTTATCCAATCAGCCTTAAACATATAAACACCCTCTCTCTACTGTTCAAGTGTATAATGTCATAAATAAAATATATAGTCAAGCAAAAAAAAGGTGACGTTAAGCCTCACCTTTTTGCGTTACGCAAAGAGGAGCATCCATTGCTACTCTATCGCTAAGTTCCAATCTACCGTTTACCATTTTAAGAATGGTAACATCGTTGGAATGCTCGTTAGTGCAGAAAAACAAACCGTCAATAATATCAAAATCACGAGGACCTGTTCCAAAGCAGGAATGGTTTTTTAAAAGCTTTAGTTCGTTACCAATTATTTGAAACTCGGTTATCGTATCAGCACCGCGATTCGAAATAAATAACCTGTCATTATATATTCTTATCGCAGCTGCAGTATTAGAGCCGTCAAAATCCGGTAACGCGTCATAGGTACCCAGAAGCTTAAGCTCCGAACCGTTTCTTTCAAAAACGCTAACGCTTGATACAATTTCGTTAACACAGTAGACAAGCTTACCGTCATCACTAAAGGCGAGATGTCTTGCGCCATAGCCTGCGGGGACGTATCCTCTCGAGACCACTTTAAGATCTTCGTCGTAGCAAATTATCGCGTCGAGACCCAAATCAACACAGAAAAGGTATCCACCGTTTTCTGCGATAAAATGAGTATGTGGTTCGGTCTGCCTCTTGTGAACGGATGATCCGATATGAGTAACCGTTTTCTCGCCTATTTTCGAAATATTTCCCGAAAGATAATTTACCGCATAACGTCCGTTTCTTGTCACCTCGAGATGACAAGGAACTATTCCATCGGTAGAGCAGATCTCGGACGGATTTATAAGCTTTCCGTCTTCGGCAATATCGAAACACATAATCCCGCCAAAATGACTAACACGGTCGGTTTCTCGAAGAATAGCGTGGGCCTTGTTTTCACGGATTATCATATACATAGGGAATTCAAGGTCGACCTTTTCGCAAAAGGTCAGACTCTCGCTTTCAAGCTTATAGTGAAAAATTCCGCCATCCTTAACGCAGGAACAAAAATATATATCTTTCATCATTGTACGCTCTTTCCGCCGTCTACGTAAATACTCTGTCCCGTGATATATCTTCCTTCCTCTGAACAAAGAAGGCTTACTATACCTGCGCAATCGTCAGGCTCTCCGTAGAACCCAACGGGGATTGAATCGGTTACTTTTTTAGCATAGACAGGATCAGACAAAGCTTCAATATTTCTGTCGGTATAAATTACTCCCGGAGCAACGTTATTAACGGTAATACCGTCCTTTGCAAGCTGAAGAGAAAGAGATGTTACCATATTAGTCTGAGCCGCCTTAGAGGCCGAATAAACAAGCATATCGGGATGAGGCTTAGCTTCCTGAACCGAGCCGACTGTTACAATTCTTCCCCACTTATTTTTCTTCATATTTTCGGCAACGGCCTGAATAAGAAGCATAGAAGAAACAAAATTACAGTTAAGCTGTGAATAACATTCTTCGACAGATATTTCGTTCCAAGGACGTCTTATCTGAACCGATGCATTAAGAACCAGAACGTCTATAGTCTTCAGTTTTGAACAAAAGTCCTTCGTAGCTTTAAGATCGCAAAGATCAGCGGTTATTACCTCGGCTTCGCCGCCGTTTGAGGTAATAATATCCTTTACCTCGTTGGCCTTATCTACATTACCTGCTCCGTGCACGATAACGCGATAACCGTCTTTCGCAAGACGAATAGCAATAGCGCGACCGATTCCTCTTGAAGAACCGGTTACAAGAGCTACCTTCTTCATAATTTCACCTCTTAAAGTGCGGTCTGAGTATCGTTGGGGTCTCCGTTACGGGCAAGGTCGTATTCATTAGACCAGTCAAGATCGCGGTATTCTTCACCTCTCGGATCATTCTTGATCCAGTCGAGAAGCATATCGAGCATTTCCTCGCTCCAGGTGTTTCTGTCGATCTGAGCGGTCGTAAATTTACCCTGACAGATCATTTCGAAACCGAAATCATCCTTAACGTGAGTCTTTGCCGCACCTTCGACAACGTCGGCAACAAGATGTGACGGAATAAAGAGAACGCCGCCGCCTGCGCCGAAAACAACATCACCGGGAAGACATACCGCACCGCCGAAGTTTGTAATATCGTTCCAGTCCTTCATTACAAATTCACGAATAGGAGTAGGGTCTATTCCGCGATAATAAACCTGTACGTCGGGCACCTGCTTCATCTGTTCAACGTCGCGAACACCGCCCCATACAACGGCACCACCGTTCTTTGTGCGTTTATGAATAGCAGTGGTAAGGTTTCCGCCGAGGAAGGTGCCTTTATATATTTTGTCGTACATATCGCAGACAACAACATCTCTTTCGTAAAGACGGTCTATGACCCACTGATTATAGTTTCCCTGAAGACCGTCTTCGCCGCCGCGCTTGAACTGAAGCTCGTGGAGGTCGGGACGGGTCGGGCAATAGGTGCAGGTAACGGCTCGTCCGACAAGCTTTCTTCCGTCGTTGTGAAGAGCCTGCATAGGCGCAAGACCGCCGCCTACAAACTGATTTTCATAACCGAGCATAAAAATAGGCTTCCAAACCTCTTCGAGGGTCATTCCGTAAAGAGCGTCAAGATATTTATCGGCAACCTTCGGTCTGCCGTCGGGGAGACGCTCTCCCTTCCAAAGAGGGGTAAGTGCTATGATCGATTCTCTGTCATTAAAATGCATAATTATCTCTCCTTAAACGCGTTTATATGTGTTGATTACAGTATATCAGCCATAAATTTACAGTTAAATGGATAATTCAATACTCTGTACGGATATTTCGAAACAGAAAACCGTTGACAAAATAGTAAAATATGATAAAATACAGCTTGAAAGGTTGTGAAAATATGTTTTTTACCGCTGATAATTTGATCTGCAGCATTACCGAAGTATTTTTGGTTAGTAGAAAAAACGAAACTATTTTTACCTCTAACAAACCGACTCACTGTATCGGATACCGCCTTGAAGGAATGGCTGAATTCTATAAGGACGGTAAAACACTAACGGCCCGAAAAGGCGATGTAGTCTACGTACCGCCCTATCTTAAATATCACCAAAAGGCTTATAACGAAAAGGTCGTGGCAGTGCGTTTTGAATGTGACTATAAAGGCAGAGAGCTTGACCTAATAAGCATAAAGGACACAAAGCGTGCCGACGAAAAGTTTCTTAAGATCTTTGAAATATGGAATTCCGAAAAACCCGGCTACAGATATGCGGCAACCGCTCTGCTTTACGAGATATTCGCCGATATTCAAACCGAAAGCTATAAGCAAAGCCCCGAAAAGGAAAAATATGAATTTCAGATAAGCAGTGCCATCGAATATATGCGATGCAACTATTTTAAGCAGGACCTTACCGTTAAGCAGCTTGCCGATATGTCGAACATAAGCGAGGTGTATTTCAGAAAGGTCTTCGCAAAAATTTTCGACACCTCGCCTCTTAAATATATAAACGACCTTAGAATTTCTAAAGCAATGGCTATGCTTAAAAGTGATAATACCCCTATAAAAAGTATTGCTTCGGACGTCGGTTTCTCTGATCCGTTATACTTTAGCCGTGTTTTTAAAGAAACCGTCGGTATGACGCCCAGCGAATTCAGAGAAAAAGGGTAGATTACGAAAGGTTTTAGTTGATTTTATCAAGGTTTATGCTATAATCATACTTAATCCTAAAAAGGAGTCGCACTTATGATAAAAGCGTTTGAGCAGGTTTTGCTTTTGCTCATTTTCGTTGCCATCGGTTTTACGCTTACACGCGTTAAGGCCATAAACGGCAGCTTTTCACAAATCATTTCAGGTATTGTCGTTTACGTATTCCTTCCCTGTAATATCATTAAAACAATGGGAACCCGTTTTACGGTAGAATACGTTTCTGCCAACTATAAGACTATGCTCGTATCGGTTGCAGTTCTTCTTTTCGTCATTATAGCGGCTCATTTAATATGCAAGCCTCTTACCAAGGACAAGTACGAGCGCTA
Source organism: uncultured bacterium (assembly GCA_949293385.1). Classification (GTDB taxonomy): domain Bacteria; phylum Bacillota; class Clostridia; order Oscillospirales; family Acutalibacteraceae; genus SFWF01. Next base: position 6,175 of record CASFDQ010000143.1, read on the forward strand.
CGTCTGTGAATATTCGCTTATAATTAGCAATTCGGGTTATATTGGCTATGCCCTTTCGGAAGCATTATCGGGCTCGTCCCTGCCGATAATGGTATTCGGACTCCCCTTCTCACTTTACATCTATACTATAGGTTTTTCAAAGCTTACAAAGCGCAAGCTTTCCTTCAAAGAGCTTTTAAACCCAATAATTATAACGACTCTTGTCGGTATAGTGATAGGTCTTTCGGGAATTACTCTTCCATGCTTTATTAAAGAAGGGATATTAGAAAAAGGAAGCGCGTGTATGGCGCCCTGCTGTATGCTTCTTACCGGCATAGTTATCGCAGGATTTAACATTAAGGACATTCTCCTTAACGCTAAGGTATATATCGT
>CASFDQ010000144.1 GCA_949293385.1 uncultured bacterium
CCTGCAGAATTCTTGTAACTCATCCAGTTGGTTGCATTTACGAACCAAGGCTTTGCGGTCTCGGTCCAGTTTTCGGCGGCAACGTCGTTAACGTAGATATCGTTAGCAAGCTTAAAATACTTGCCGTCGCCTCCCACGTTTACCATCCAGGCAAGCTCGGCAGGGGTCGAAACGATGTAGGGGTCGGCTTCACTGCTACCCGAGCCCTGAGGCTCGGTATAGGTCTCGCCATCCCAAAACGTAACCGCTTCGTCTGCTGCGACAGCCGTGAATACCATCGCTGAGATCATCAGGCTTACGCAGAGAAGGATCGCCAAAAGTTTTTTCATAAGGATTCTCCTTTCAAAAGAAATATAATTCCTCATACTTTTTATATCACATTATTTTTCTCTTGTAAATAAAGTATTAGTTGAGTTGCTATACCCCCTAACTCAATCACTGATTGAATTTGCGCTCCAAAAAAGGCACATCCGAGGATGTGCCTTAAACTATTTCGTAGGTATAAGGAATTTTTTCGGTTCGGGGAGAATGTCCTCAGCAACTCCGTTAAGCTCCTTTATCTCGGAAATCGAACTGTTATACCGTTTGGCTATATCCCATATATCCTCACCTGCGTCGGCAAAGTAGAGAATTATACTGCTACTGTCGGAGGGGGCCTTTTCCGAGGTAGGTACTGCGTCGGTTATAAGGGTCAGTTTTCGGTTTTCGAGGATGGTCGCTTCTACCGTAGGCTCAACGGCGACCGAGACCGTATTTGCGCCCGTTATCGTATAGGAGGAATTCATTACGGTACAGCGGTAGTCGGCGGAAAGGGGTAGATCGGTAGGAGATATCGGACGGACGTACTCAAAATCGACGGGACGCTCGTAGCAGTTGGGAACCCCTTCACAGTCGTAGGCCAGCAGATTTATAAGTATCGTTCCCGCAATTTTAAACTGTCCTTCCTCAAAGCGGCAGGAGTTCCCCTTGCTTTCACACCACATATCTATTACCGAACCGATAGCGCCGTCGGTAAATTCGAGCTCCTTTCGAGCGATAAAGCGCTCGTTGACGTTTTCCTTTATATGAGAAAAGCTCAGTTCTTTCGTTGTCAGCTCCAGACCGCCGACGGTCGAAAAGGCATCGGTTACAAGGGGCAGTTCTTCGTCGCAATAGGCCTTTACCGATACGGTGAGCTTAAGATTTGCGGTAAAGGTACGAAGATCGCCGTCAATATCGGGTCTTGGGGTAAGCTCACAGAAGACCACCCTCGATTCGGCGCTGACTCTGCAGTTTTCGGTTATGCCGTCGACCTCGATAAGCTGACTGAAGGGGTAGCTTTCCTCAAAGGACTGCGGCCTCGTTCCCTCTTCGGGAAGATAAAGGACGTAGATCTTAAAGATACCCTTTATCATAACCTTATTTCCGACGATACCCGTTTCCTCAATAACCGAATCGGCCCTGCTTCGGATAACGCAGTCCACCGAGGGCTGACCGTTTCCTACCGAGATCTCCTCCTCGGCTATAAGGTTCTTCTCCCCTCTGCCGATAGGACTCGTTATACCCGAGGACTTTATCTGCTGCTCTACGTTTTTACCGTCGATATCGCAGATCACTCCCTCGGGCGTCGGCTTTCTGAGGGTTACCGAAAGGGCGAAGCTTCCGCGGAGGTCTATTTTTCCGCTGTCGGTAGGATCGGCGGTAAGCTTTTCGTCCTCTATACAGGAGGTAACCTCGCTTCCGACAAGAGGTGCTTCGGACTCAAAAGTCTTTGAGAAGGTTACGGTTTTAGAAAGCGAAAACAGACGGTTTTCGGTATCGAGGCAGATGACCGACAAGGCTACGGGCCCCTCTACGGTAACGGTCTTATCGGAAATCGGGGTAGCGGTTACCGAGGCTTTAAGGGAGCATTTCAGAATCCTTGCAAGCTGTTTTCCGACGGGCAGGGTAACGGCGGTATTTACCTCGGTCTCACCCTCTGCTTTAAAAATTATTTCTTCGGTTATAAGGTTATGCTTCGTGCAGTTTATCTCCATAGCATATTCTCCTTTGCTTCTTTTAGTTTAAATATATTCTAAAGAAAAGGAAAATATGTTAAAAAAAGAGGCCTTTCGGCCTCCGATACTTCCTATGTATTATTCGTTTTTTTGACCTTAAAGATAAGTCTTAAGAATCCGCTAAGTATTTTAGGACTTTTTACAAGTACGACCTTCAATCATATCCCCCCTATCTACAGTACCGAGCGCTTGTAAGACCCATAATTATCACCGCTATCGACAGCAGGATAACCAGACATTTGAGCGGCGCAAAAAAAGCCAGCAGCATACCTACCCCGAAGGCGGCTATTAACAGTCCGTTTTTTTGACCCTTTTTAGCTTTCACGAAACCACCGCCCTATATGTATTTTTTCGTTTCTAATACATTATATTAAAAAAACATAGTATGGTTACAAAAATAAAGATACGGTGCATCGATCTGCACCGTATTTATTATTTCTTAATATTCCAGGCTTTAAGGTCTTTAAGCTCTTCGTAGATGGTCAGATAGGAGGCGTGACGGGTCTTTTCGATATCGCCCGTTTTTACGGCTTCGCATACGGCACAGCCCTTTTCGCCCACGTGCTTACAGTCGGCAAAACGGCAAAGGCCGCTATAGCCTTCAAATTCGATAAAGCAGCCGGCAAGAGCCTCCTTAAAGCCTATATCCTCCTTATCGGGTTCCAGAGAGGAAAAGCCGGGGGTGTCGGCTACATAGCCCGAAAATCCGTGCCTGAAAAGCTCGCAGTGACGGGTAGTATGGCGGCCGCGGCCAAGCTTCTCGCTGACCTCGCCTACCGACAGTTTAAGATCTTCAAAAAGAATATTGAGAAGGCTCGATTTTCCCGCACCCGAATTTCCGCTGAAGGCGGATACGGAATTTCTGAGCTCTTTTCTTATTTCGTCTATTCCTTCTCCGCTTTTAGCCGAGCAGGAGATAGTTTTAAAGCCTGCGTTTTTATAGATATCACACCAAGCCGACATATCCTCTATATCGTTTTTGTTAAATAGGATTATCGGCTCGATATTCTTATAGGCACAAAGCGCGGTCAGTCTATCGATAAGCAGGGCACTTGGCGACGGCGTTTTCGCCGAGGAAACTATAAAAAGCTTATCGATATTGGAGACGGGGGGACGGGCAAGCTCGTTTTTACGGGGCAATATCCCGTCTACCGTTCCTTTATCCCCGTCGGGGGTAAATTCTACCCTATCGCCGACCAGAGGGGTTATTTTTTCGCTTCGAAACCTTCCTCTCGCCTTACATTCGTAGATCTTTTCGTCGGATTCTACGTAATAGAAGCCCGATATCGCCTTTAAGATAATTCCCTGCATAGCCGCTTTCCTATTAGGCAGGCTTCTCTTCGGCGGCAGGCGGAGTAACCTTTTCGACCGTTCCGTTTTCGTCGACTACTCTGAGAGAAAGTATCTTCATTTCTCCCGATACGGCACTCTTATAGTAAAGGTCGAATACCTGAGGAAGGGTCTCGAGATCGACGTTCTTGAACTCGGCAAGGGCGGTATCGGAGCCCTCGGTAAAGGTTACGCTTTGCCCTGTGTAATCGAGGACGATATCGCCGTACTTAAGATATACCCAGAAGGTGGTCTCTTCGGTAGCGGGTCTCGGAACCTCGTAGGTGAAGCTAACCGAGGGGGCCATACCGAGGCTTACGACGATATTAACGGCACTTCCTCTCTCTACCTGACGGGTATCGGTAGCCGAGGGGTCGGAGGAGATTATAAAGTCCTTGGGCATCGTTTCGGAATATCTGTAGGTTATCTTACCGAGCTTTAAGCCGTAGCCCTTAAGTACGTCCTCGGCATCGTCCTTATGTCCGTTGACGAGATTGGGAAGGGTAACGGGATCGGAGGGCTTACCCGAGCTTACGTAAACGATGATCTCGCTACCGATAGGAGCGGTCTCGAGGGCTAAGGGCGAGGTTTCGATAACGTCGCCTTCGGGAATGGTCTCGTGGGTCTTGTATTCCTCTACTACCACAAAGCCGCTCTGCTCAAGCTCATCCTTTGCCAGCTCAAAGCTCTTTTCGTAAACGTTGGGAATAGTTACCTTTTTCTGACCCAGACTTACGGTTATCGTAACCTTCTGACCGGGCTTTACCTTGGTACCGGGCTCGGGAGACTGCTCGCAGACGACGCCGGCCTCAAACTCGGTATTATGCTCCCACTCGATAATAAAGTTATAATTATCGTTGTTTTCGTTATCGGCTATTATATCCTCGTATCTGTCACCGACAAATTTGGGCAGCTTCATTTCGCCTACGGCCTTGGGGAAAAGATTATCCCAGAAAACGAAGAGAACGATCACCGCGGCAAGAAGAAATGCGGCGGTAATACCTAAAAGAACGGGTATAAGAACGTTCTTACCCTCGCCGTCATCCTCACGTACCTTCTTGGCCTTTTCGGGCTCAGGTTCGGTAGTGTCGGGCATAAAACGTGTCGGAGAATCGTCTACGAAATAGTCGTAATCGAAGCTGACGGCGGGATTCTTCTTAAAGGCTTCAAGGTCACAGAGCATTTCGGCCGCCGATTTATAACGACGGGCGGTCTCCTTCTGCATTGCGTGCATGGTGATCTGCTCAAGGCCTAAGGGTATGGAGCCGTTTATATCGCGGGGAAGCACGGGGTCCTTCTGAAGCTGCATAATAGCGACCGAAACGGCGCTTTCGGCCTGAAAAGGAAGCTTACCCGTAAGCATTTCGTAAAGCATAACGCCGACAGAATAGATATCGGCCTTTTCGTCGGTCTTTTCGCCCTTGGCCTGCTCGGGGCTTATATAGTGAACCGAGCCGATAGCCTTATCGGTAATGGTCTCCTGCTCACTTCTCGCAAAGCGGGCGATACCGAAGTCGGCAACCTTGATTATTCCGTCGGGCAGGACCATAATGTTCTGTGGCTTGATATCTCTGTGAACGACGCCCTTATCGTGAGCGTGCTGAAGTCCGCGAAGGATCTGAAGGGTAAAGTGAACCGCTTCGTTCCAGGAAAGGGGTCCCTGCTGCTCAATATATTCCTTAAGGGTAATACCGTCGATGTATTCCATAACGATATACTGAATAAGATCGCCGAAGGAAACGTCGCTGACCTTTACGACGTTGGGGTGAGAGAGCACGGCGATAGCCTTCGACTCGTTCATAAAGCGGCGGAGGAATTCGCTGTTACCGGTGTATTCTTCCTTTAGTATTTTTACGGCAACGATCTTGTTTTCTACGTTGTCATAAGCCTTGTAGACGACGGCCATTCCGCCTACGCCTACGATTTCCTGAATTTCATAGCGACCGTCAAGTCGTTTTCCCACATATTTATCCATAAAACCATCCTTTGTGCCAACTTGGCAAGTAATTCTGATTATTTTTCTATTTGATAAGAACTGCGGTTATGTTGTCGGGGCCTCCCGCCGCGTTTGCAAGCTCGATAAGCTTATCGATGCTCTCGTTCGGCGGAAGATCGTGAACGACCGAGAATATCTCCTCGTCCGACACGGTATTCGAAAGGCCGTCGGTACAGATAAGCAGAGCGGTATTATCCGGCTTAAGGGCAATATTATAATCGCACATAACCGTTTTTTCGGCGCCGACCGCCCTTGTAATTATGTTCTTCTTGGGGTGATTCTTTGCCTCCTCGGGGCTTATTTCACCCTTGGCGAGCATCATCTGAACCATTGAATGATCGAGAGTCAGCTGATCGATGCGGCTATCGCCTATAAGATAGGCGCGGCTGTCGCCTACGTGGACGATATGAGCAAGGTTATCGATAACCAGCGCCACCACCGCAGTAGTTCCCATACCCTCATAACGGGGGTCGCTTTCGGCAAGCTCTATGACCTCGGCGTTGGCCGAATCGACCGCAGCACGAAGAAGCTTTTCGATAGCAGATGAATTCATTTTAGGGGAATAGGATCGTACAATATAATCGGAAATGACGGTTGCGGCCTTTTCGCTGGCGACGTTTCCGCCCTTTGCACCGCCCATTCCGTCACAGACGACGGCAAAAACGGCTCCGCCCTCGAACTCGCCTGCATAAAAAGCGTCCTGATTCACGGTACGGCTGAGTCCGATATCGGTCTTACTGTAGATTTTCAAGATTTCCCCCTCCTTTGTTTTCAGAATTTCGGCGAAGCTGACCGCAGGAGGCGTTGATGTCGCCGCCGAGGGTCCTTCTGACCGTTGTATTTATTCCCAGACTGCAAAGCTTATCGGCAAATTGCTTTAGCTCCTTGCGGTCGGTTTTTTCATAAGTATTTTCCTTTACGGGGTTTACGGGTATTAGATTCACGTGACAAAGTATGCCTTTAAGTATACGGGCGAGCTCCTTTGCACATTCCTCGGTATCGTTTCTGCCCTTTATCATAGCGTATTCGAAGGAGATCCGCCGTCCCGTTATCTTCTGATAATCGCGGCAGGCCTTAAGCAACTCGGCTATATTCCAGCGGCGGTTTACCTTCATCATTTCGCTACGTATATCGTCAAAGGGCGCGTGAAGGGATATTGACAGGGTTATCGGGTAATTAAGCTCCCCGAGCTTATATATTCCGGGGACTACGCCCGAGGTCGAAAGAGAGATATGACGGTAGCCGATCCCGAGACCTTCAGGGTCGCTCACAAGCTCTAAAAAACGCTTTACGTTATCGAAATTATCAAGGGGCTCGCCCATACCCATAAGAACTATGTTTGAGACTCTGACGCCGTTATCCTTTCCTGCGAAATCGACCTGAGCCAGCATTTCGGAAGGATTTAGATTTCTGAAAAGTCCGTCGATACCCGAGGCGCAGAAGCTGCAGCCCATACGGCAACCGACCTGCGTCGAGATACAGACGGTATAGCCGTGATTATATTTCATAAGCACCGACTCTATTCGCTCTCCGTCGTAAAGCTCGTAAAGGTATTTCACCGTTTCGTCCTCGGCGGAGGTAAGCTTTCGTACAGGCTTTACGGTCGGAATAAAGTAGATTCCGTCGAGCTTTTCGCGAAGAGGCTTCGAAATATTGGTCATTTCCTCAAAGCTTTCTACTCCCGAGGCGATCCATTTATATACCTGATCGGCGCGGAATTTCTTCTCGCCCATAGTCTCGAAATCCGATATAAGCTCGGCCTTCAGCATAGAACGAATATCCTTTTTCTCCAACGTTACACCTCGCTTTTAGGGCTTATCCCTTTTGAAGCACGGCGGCATAAAAGCCGTCGGTATTATCCTTGTCGGGCGAAAAGGTCTCCTCAGCAAGAAGGGTATAGTTTTGATGAACCTTCAAAAAGGCATCGACATTTTCGCGGTTTTCCTGCCTGTTCAAGGTGCAGGTAGAATAAAGCAGCTTTCCGCCGACCGAAAGATATTTGTCGGCACAGAAGAGTATATCTCTTTGAATTTTTGTAAGCTCCTCAAAGGAGCCCTGCGGCTTATACTTTATATCGGGCTTTCGTCTTATAACGCCGAGACCCGAGCAGGGCACGTCGCAAATGATCCGATCGAAAAGGCCTAAGGTTTCGTCGTAAACCGCAGCGTCACCCGCTTTTGCGGTCAGATTTTTAAGGCCAAGCCTTTCGGCTCCCTTTTCAATAAGTCCCGCTCTTTGCTCGTAGAGGTCGCAGGCTACTACCCTGCCGTTTTCTGCTCTTATGGCGGCATTAAAGCTTTTACCTCCCGGAGCGGCACACAGATCCAGCACCGAAGAGGTGTCGGTCACGCCGAGAAGCTCTATGGCCTTCTGGCAGGAAAGGTCCTGCACGAAGAAGAGGCCGTTTTTATATTCGTCCGTCTCCTCTAACGAACCGTTGGGCTTTATAAGAAGAGCGGTATCGGAAATTTTTTCGGCCGAGACGGCTTTTTCGGCAAAAAGCTTTAAAAGACCGTCGGCGGAGATCTTTTGGGTATTGACCCTTATAAAGATAGGCGGCGACAGAAGGGCATTTTCCAAAAAGCCCCTCGTAAAATCGGTTCCGTAGTCGCGAATAAGGATCGAAACTATCCACTGCGGACAGGAGCAGCCTACAGAGATATCGTATAACGAGTTTCCCGAAGGCAGCGGTAGCTCGCTCCTTAAAAGGTTTCGAAGCACGGCGTTTACAAAGGAAGCGTTAAAGCCCTCCTTTGAGGCTTTGATAAGCTTGACCGCTTCGTTTACGGCCGCCGAGTCGGGAATCTTCGACATATATTTGATCTGATAAGTGGCGGTCCTGAGTACCGCGAGAGTATAAGGCTTAAGCTTTTTAAGGGGCGTTTTTATAAGCTTTTTAAGGTAAAAATCTACCGTTACGAGGCGGTCGAGAGTACCGTAAAATATAGCGGTAGCAAGGGCCTTATCGTCATTGCTCAGTTCGTTTTCTTTTAAAAGCGCACTGAGCACAAGGTTAGAATAGGCGCCCTCGGAGGTAACCTTATTTAAAGCTTTAGCCGCAAGCTGACGGGGATTCATTACCTATCCACCCTGCTTCCTACCTTAAGGGCGTGACCCGTAAGATAGTCCTTTGCGGTCATACGCTTTTTGCCCTCGGGCTGAATCTCGGTCAGAGACAGGCTCGTACCGTCGGCACAGGCAATTACAAGCTCGCCGTCGGATCTTATCACAGTACCGGGGTCTTTATCGGTTTTACCGCAGACCTTTGAAGCGAAGACCTTTATACGCTTTCCGTCCACCGTAAAATAGGCGGCGGGCCAAGGATTAAAGCCCTTTATGAGGTTACAAATATCGGTTGCGGGAATATCGAATTTCAAATATCCCATTTCCTTATCGATAATAGGGGCGTGGGTCGCCTTGGTCTCGTCCTGCGGCTCGGGGGTAATCGTTCCCTCCTCGAGGCCCTTAAGGGTTTTAACCATAAGCTCGGCTCCGATTACCGACAGACGGTCGTGAAGCTCGCCTGCGGTCTCGTCCTCGCCGATTTCGGTTTCGGCTCTTAGGAGCATATCACCCGTATCGATCCCTTTGGCCATATACATAGTCGTAACGCCGGTAACCTTATCGCCCGAGACTATCGACCACTGTATCGGGGAGGCGCCTCTGTGACGGGGAAGAAGGGATGCGTGACCGTTTACACAGCCGTATTTAGGAAGGTTAAGCAGGGCTTCGGGAAGGATTTTTCCGTAGGCTACGACAACTATTATATCGGGAGAAAGGGCTCTTATATTTTCTTCGGCAGAGCCGTCCCGAAGGGTCACGGGCTGAAAAACGGGGAAACCGTACTTCTCGGCGCATACCTTTACGGGAGGCGGAGTTAATATCTGCTTACGGCCTACGGCCTTGTCGGGCTGAGTATAGACGCCGACGACGCTATGACCTGCGGCGACTATAGCCTCTAAGGTGGGAACGGCAAATTCGGGGGTTCCCATAAAAAGAACTTTCATTAAAAATCTCCTATTTAACGAGTCTGTCTTTATAAACGATGCCATCGAGGTGATCTATCTCGTGGCAGAGAGCACGGGCCAAAAGTCCTTCGCCCGTTACGGTAAAGTTTTCGCCATTTCTGTTCTGAGCGCGAACGGTAACCTTTTCGGGACGGGATACCATTCCGTATTCGCCGGGAAAGGAAAGGCAACCCTCCTGATCACACTGCTCACCCTCGGTGGAAACAATGACGGGATTTATAAGCTCGATAATACCTTCGCCTACGTCGATGACACAGTATCTGCGGAGGATTCCGACCTGCGGTGCCGCCAGGCCCACGCCCTCTGCGGCATACATAGTCTCCTTCATATCGTCAAGAATAGTAGCAAGGCGGTCGTCGAAGGTAAGCTGACTGCGGCAGACCTTACGAAGAATATCGTCGCCGTTTTTAACAATATTACGAATTGCCATTTTTGTTTCCTTTCTTATCTATATAACGGTTTCGGGATTTATATCGACCGAAATCGAGGTATCACGCTCTGTTTTAATAAGTACCGCGCTTCGAAGAAGCTCTCGGAAGCGGGCCGAATTTTTGGCCTTTATAATAAGGCGGTAGCGGTATTTTCCGTTAACCTTCGGCATTGCGGCGGCAGAGGGACCGAGTATCTTAAGCTTTACGTCCGAGTAGTCGGTCTTGACCTTTTCGGTTATTACTCTCAATACCTCTTTTGCGGTATCCTCGGCAAGACCTTTTTCAGAGGACTGAACGGTTACCTGAGCAATATCGCAGTAGGGCGGATAGGTCAGCATTTTACGGATACCGATCTCGCTTGCGTAAAATCCGTCGTAATCCTGCGCCGCGGCAAGGCGGATGAGGTTACTTTCGGGGTCGGTGGTCTGAACGATGGCAACGCCCTTATCCTCTCCCCTTCCCGCTCGACCCAGCACCTGAGTCAGAAGAGAGAAGGAGCGCTCGAAGCTTCGGTAGTCGGTACTGTTTGCGGCACTGTCTGCGCCGATGACTCCTACCACCGTAACCTTCGGGAAGTTAAGGCCCTTTGCGACCATCTGCGTTCCAAGCATAATATCGTATTTACCCTCGGCAAAATCTCCGAGGTAGGAGCTGAAGGAGTCCTTTGAGGTGGTACTGTCTGCGTCGAGACGCAGGATCGAGGCCTCGGGGAAGGTCGCTTTAAGCTCCTCTTCTATTTTTTGAGTACCTACCCCCATAAAACGCAGGGTCGCGTCGGGGCAGGTAGGACATTTTTTATTTGCAGGCTCGCTGTAACCGCAGTAATGACACATAAGGCGGCCGTTGGCCGAATGATAGGTCATAGAAATACTGCAGTTAGGGCAGGAGGCAACATATCCGCAGGACGGGCAGGACACATAAGTATTATGACCCCGTCGGTTAAGAAGGATTATGGCCTGCTTGCCTTCTTCGAGTGCCTCGTTTACGGCAAGCTTCAGCTCGCGGCTAAGGGGCCCTGCGTTACCCTCGCGCAGCTCAGCTTTCATATCGACGGTCTTTACCTCGGGCAGACCTGCGTCGCCGTAGCGTTCGGGCAGTTTGCATAGGGTGTATTTACCGATCTTAGCGGCGGTATAGCTCTCGATCGAGGGGGTAGCCGAAGCAAGAAGCAACAGCGCCTTATTATAGGCGGCGCGGAATTTCGCAAGGTCTCTTGCGTGAAAACGGGGAGACTTTTCGGACTTATAGGTATGCTCCTGCTCCTCGTCGATAATTATAAGTTTAAGGTTTTTTACGGGGGCAAAAACGGCCGAACGGGTTCCGATAGCCAGCGTTGCCTCGCCGTTTTTCACCCTTTTCCATTCGTCCATACGCTGACCCAGCGACATTGCCGAATGAAACAGGGCCACTTTTTTTCCGTAACGGTTACCGAAAATTGACACGGTTTGCGGAGTCAGAGATATTTCGGGCACCATTATTATAGCCCCGTCTCCCCTCTCGATGACCGAGTCGACAAGTCTAAGAAATACGCTGGTCTTTCCGCTTCCCGTAACGCCGTATAAAAGCGCCGCGCTACCCTTATCGGTATAGAGCAGGTCGTTCAGGGTATTAAAGGCGGTCTTCTGAGCATCGCTGAGTTCGATTTCGGTTTTTACGCCCTCGGCCTTAGTAATGGGGCTACGGTAGACCTCTTTTTCAAAAAGTTCGATAACACCGTATTTCTGAAGGGTAGAAAAGACCGACTGCGACGCACCGGTAAAATAGGATATCTCCTTTACGGTAGCACCAGGCAGGTCGGCAATAAGCTCGGCAACCTCCCTTTGTCGGGGGGTAAGCTTAAAGGTGGAGAGCTCCTCGGGAGTAATCTTGAGTCTTACCGAGCGGACGGTAGAGTCGCCCATTCGGCGGACGGCCGAGCTATCCTTTTCGAGCATTTTTTCTTTTACGAGAAAGGAAAGGTCCTTTCCGCTTAAAAAGTCGAAGGCGGTAAGCAGAGCTTCGGCCGAAACCGTATCTCTCGCGGCAAAAAGCTCCTCTAAGGGGAGATATTTTTCGCTAAAGGGTACTTCGCCCTTTTTATATACCTCCGAGACCTTAAAGCTTATTCCCGCAGGGAGAACCGATTTCACCGCGTCGAAATAGGTGCAAAAGCAATGCTCATGCATCCATTCGCACATTTTAAGCATTTCGTCGGTAAGAATGGGGCTCTCGTCGATAAGACGGCTTATCGCCTTATAATCGGAGGCGATCTCGCTTTCGCTCACCCTGAGCACCATTCCCTGACGGGGGGTATTTCCCCTGCCGAAGGGCACGACTACGCGGCAACCCGGCAGAACACTTCCCTCGAGGTCATCGGGCACCAAGTATCCGTAGGGTTTATCGAAGGAATATGCAGTTTGTTCAAGTATGATATCTGCAAGATACATTCCTTCTCATCCTCCGTTAAAATTCAAGATAAATTACTCGAGCTCTTCGGCCATTTTGTTGATGGCGATGGTTACGGGCTTTTCGATAATGATCTCGCCCTTCTGCTCAGCCTCGTCGGCGATATTTCTTGCGTTCTTTGCGATCTGATTTACGAGCTTATAGCGGTTATCACAGTTTCCGATAAGCTTTCCGATAGCAGGATTTAACATTTTTTAAGCACCTCATCTATTAAATAGTTTTGTCTTTTGATATTTAGTCGGTCGGATCTTATGATGGTTATAAAATCTTCAACGGCTTCGTTTAAATCGTCGTTTACGACGATATAATCGTAATTTACGGCCTCGGCGATCTCGTCAAGGGCGGCCTTCATACGCTTCTCTATTACCTCGGGAGCGTCGGTACCTCTTGCGGAAAGTCGGCGGTTAAGTTCTTCGTAGGAGGGGGGCAGTATAAAGACCGATATGGCGTCCTCACGGCACTTCTTTATATTTCGGGCACCGTTTACGTCGACCTCAACTATTATTTCCTTACCCTCGGCGATAGCCTTATCTACGGGGGCCTTCGGAGTTCCGTAATAGTTTCCTACATAGTTATTATATTCCAGAAGCAGGTCGTTTTTAATCATATCCTCGAAATATTCGCGGGAAACGAAGTTATATTTCTCGCCCTCGACCTCCCCCGGACGCATAGCGCGGGTTATTGTCGAGATAGAGAACTTTATTTCGGGAAGCCTCTCGAAGACCTTTTGAAGGATAGTATCCTTGCCCGAGCCCGAGGGGCCCGATACGATAATAAGTCGTCCTTTAGTCATCGGTTTCTTCCTCCGCTTCATCGCCGTTTTCGGTTACGCGATTTGCAACCGTTTCGGGATAGAGATAGGTTAAGATTATAAGGTCGCTGTCGGTAATTATCACGGCACGGGTCTTTCGTCCGTGAGTAGCGTCGATAAGAGTTCCGCTTTCCTTAGCCTCGCTTACAAGACGCTTTATTGGGGCCGATTCGGGGCTTACTATAGAGATAATTCGTTCGACCGAAACCATATTACCAAAGCCTATATTTATAAGTTTCATAAACTGCACCTACTCGATATTCTGAATCTGCTCGCGGATCTTCTCGATTTCGGACTTGATATCGACGACCGTCTGCGCGATCTCGATATTCTGCGCCTTGGAGCCGATAGTATTGGTCTCACGGTTCATTTCCTGAACGATAAAGTCGAGCTTTCGGCCTACGGCGCCGCCCTTTTCGAGCATATCGGTAAGCTGAGCAATATGACTTCTCAGTCGAACGGTCTCCTCGGCAACGGCAACCTTATCGGCATAGATAGCCGTTTCGGTGATGACCCTCGCCTCATCGTAGGCGGCTCCGTTTAAAAGCTCTTTGATCTTACTTTCCAGCTTGACTCTATATGCTTCGACCGTTTCGGGAGATTTTTCTTCTACGAAGGAAACCTTTTCGAGAATAAGGGCAACGCGGGAAAGAACGTCCTCACGAAGCTTATTTCCCTCGACCTCACGCATAGCGATAAAGTTATCAATAGCGCTTTTGCAGGCCGAAAGAGCGGCTTCGGTCACGGCTTCCTCGTCGACCTCGGTCTTGACTACCTTGAACATTTCGGAATTTCCGATAAAGGAAGCGGCCGAAACCTCGGAAGGTATATTATACTTTTCGGCCAAAAGATTTAAAGCCTTTATATATGCGTCGGCGCAGGTCTCGTTAAGCTCGACGGTTATTTCGTCGTCGGTACCCGATTCGACCGTAACGTACATTTCTACCTTACCGCGGGAGACCCTTTCGGCAGTATAGGATTTAAGCTTGTCCTCTAAAAACAGATAGCCTCTCGGCAAGCGGCAGGAAAACTCGAGATAACGGGAGTTTACCGATTTAAGCTCAACGGTAAAGCTGAGGCCTGCGCCTTCGCCCTGCCCGCGGCCGTAGCCGGTCATACTTCTAACCATAAAATTACCTCCGAACGCAGGATACTAGTATCCATTATAATTCATATTATTTTACCAAACAACACGGCATTTTGTCAACCTTTCGGGGGCTTTTTGTAACCATTTTTTAACCTTTAACAAAAGTTCAAAGCCCCCGACCGAACGGTCAGAGGCTTTTTATGATCTTAGAATTATTCGAACAGGGGGGTCGAGAAATAGCGCTCGGCGGTATCGGGCAGTACGGTTACTACCGTCTTTCCCTTTCCGAGCTTTTTGGCAAGACGGCGAGCGGCGGCTACATTCGTACCGCTGCTGATCCCGCACATAATTCCTTCGAGACTCGCAAGCTCCTTAGAGGTTCGAAGGGCCTCCTCGTCGTCGATTATGCAGACGTCGTCGTATATCTCGGTATTAAGTATTTCGGGGATTATTCCGTCGCCGATACCCATCTGAATATGAGTTCCGATAGAGCCGCCCGAAAGTATTGCGGCGTTTTCGGGCTCGGCCGCCCAGATAATAATATCGGGGTTCTGAGCCTTAAGGGTCTCCCCTATTCCGGTTATAGTACCGCCTGTACCTATTCCCGAGCAGAAGCCGTGAATGGGACCGCCTACCTGCTCTAATATCTCCATACCGGTAGCAAAACGCTGAATCGCGGGATTGGCGGGATTTTCAAACTGCTGCGGAACGAAGACGTTTTTATCCTCGTCCCTCATTTTAAGGGCAAGATTAAGACATTCCTCGATACAAAGGCCGATATTTCCCGCATCGTGAACGAGTATCACCTCGGCACCGTAGTTATTGACCAGCTTTCTTCTTTCCTCGCTTACCGAGTCGGGCATAATAATCTTCACCTTATAGCCCTTTACAGCACCCACAAGAGCAAGACCGATACCCTGATTTCCGCTTGTGGGCTCGACGATAACGGTATCTTTATTTATGAGCCCCTGCTTTTCGGCCTCATTTATCATATTAAGGGCAGTTCGGGTCTTTATTGAACCGCCGACGTTCAGGCCCTCGTACTTTACGAGTATTCGGGCATCCTCGGGGTCGGTCATACGCTGAAGCTCGATCATAGGGGTATGCCCTACGGCTTCGAGAATATTTTTGCAGATCATAATAAGTCCTTTCGGGGATTGTTTAAAATAGTTTATGCCGCATTTCCGACATTTGACAGTAATTATATCATATCCGACAAAAAAAGGCAAGCACGGCGTTCGGGTGTGCTTGCAGGATATTTTGATTTTTACTGTTTAAGAGCGTACTTCTGCTTATAGGATTCGTACAGCTCGACAAACTCGGTACCCTCGCCCGATTTTATATGATTTAAGTATTCGTGCGTTTCGAAGGTATCGTTGTTTATTTCGATCATACAAACCGCAATATTCGAGCAGTGATCGGAAATACGCTCGTAGTTGGTCAAGAGGTCGGAAAGGACGAAGCCCATTTCGACGGTACAGTCGCCCTGACGGAGGCGGTCGATATGACCCGTTTTGATCTTTCTCTTCAGACGGTCGATGACCTGCTCCAAAGGCTCGATCATAGCGGCCTTTTCCATATTACCTTCAGTAAGGGCAATAGCCGAAAGGTCAAGAATTTCATCGACGGCGGCGGTTATGACCCTTATATCCTCAAGAGCCTTCTCGGAGAATTTGATCTTTTTATCGCGAATCTCCTTCGCGGCCTCGGCGATATTGAGGGCATGGTCGGAAATACGTTCGATATCTCCGATGCAGTGAAGCAGCTCGCTGACCGTTTTACTGTCGCTTGCGGAGAGCTGCGTTTCGGCGATCTTTATGAGGTAGGAGCCGATCTTATCCTCATATTTATCGATAGCGTCTTCGATCTCCTGAACCTCGGCGAATACGGCGGGGTCGTAGTTATCAAGCAGAGTAACGGCCTTTTTAAAGCTTTCACCCGAAAGGCAGAGCATATCGTCCACGAGCTCCTTACTCTTTTCGACCGCAAAGCCGGGCATATCAAGGAAGCGGTCGTCGAGGACGGCGAACATATCGGTCTCCTGCTCTTTCTTCTTGCTTCGAACCGTTTTAACTGCAAGCTTTTCAAAGAGAGAGCAGAAGGGTATAAGAATTACGGTTGAAACAATGTTAAAGAGGGTATGAACGAAGGCTATTCCTACGGCGCCGATATTCTTACTCATAAAGTCGAAGCCGATAAAGGCGTCGAGTCCGTAGAAAATTCCCGACACTATCGCAACTCCGATCATCTTGATATAGAGACAGCTCATAGCAACGCGCTTAGACTCTAAATTTCCGCTTATCGAGGATATTATGGGAGTTACGGTCGTTCCGATATTCTGACCGAGTATTACGGGGATAGCGGTAGCGTAGGAAAGATTTATACCGGGGGTCATAGCAATGGCCTGCAGAACGCCGACAGACGCCGAGGACGACTGAATAATGACGGTAAAGACGGTTCCGACGAGGATACCCATGATCGGGTTTTCGAACATGGTGAGCATACCCGTGAAGGCAGGATTATCCTTAAGTCCGCCCATAGAATCGCTCATCATATCCATACCGAACATAAGGATAGCAAAGCCTAAAAGAATACTTCCCGTATTCTTCTTTTTATCGGATTTGGCCATAGCGATAAGCAGAAATCCGACAAGGGCAAGTATGGGGGTAAAGGAGGAGGGCTTAAAGAACTGAAGTATATCAGCAGCGCCCTGAGCAGCGCCACCGCCGATCTCATTTGTACTCAGGAGCCAAGCGGTAACGGTAGTACCGATATTAGCACCCATGATAATAGCGATGGTCTGACTGAGGGTCATAATTCCCGAGTTTACGAAGCCGACCAGCATAACGGTGGTAGCCGAGGATGACTGAATAACGGCGGTTACGAGGAAGCCCAGCAGAAATCCTAAAAAGCGATTCGAGGTAAGACGGGCAAGGATAGATTCAAGCTTACCGCCCGCAAGCTTTTTAAGGCTGTCTCCCATAAGATCCATTCCGTAGAGGAAAAGGACGAGGCCGCCCATAAGCCCCAACACGGTAAATACTATTTCCATAACGTTCTCCTTCTCTATATGAAAATTTACCTTATCGTTAGAATTTTAACACAATAATCCTCATATCGCAACTATGTTTTTACAAAATCCCCCATATTTTACATTTGTAAAATCTAATTATGGATTTAAGTTACCTTTTATCGTTGACAAAATTTGCGATATCTTACCGGTATCTCGGCGCGTCGGGAACGACGGCGCCCTACGGTTTCCGAAAATAGTCTTGACAAAATTCAAAACGGTATTATAATGAATATATGAATAAATGTTCATATATAGGAGGTGTTTTGATGACCGAAAAGCTTCATATTCATTCGGGGCATAAGGAGCGGGTAGACGCTATTAAAAATCTTATGCCGAAGGAGGAAAGGCTTTACGAGCTCGCTGAGCTTTATAAGGTCTTCGGCGATACGACCCGCATACGAATCCTCTTCGCTTTGTACGAAGGAGAGATGTGCGTTTGCGGTATTGCCGAGCTTTTAAATATGACCCAGAGCGCGATCTCACACCAACTCAGGGTCCTTAAAAACAGCAAGCTTGTTAAATTCCGAAAAGAGGGCAAGACCGTGTTTTATTCCCTCGACGACGATCATATCTTTAAGATACTGAGTCAGGGACTTGAGCATATCAGCGAATAGCATATATAATGAGGAGCAATTACTATGAAAAGATTCTATAAACTTGAAAATCTCGACTGTGCACACTGCGCCGAGGGTATGGAAAGAGCGATAAACAAGCTCGACTGCGTTAAATCGGCTACGGTCAGCTTTATGTCGGCAAGACTCGTAATAGAAGCCGAGGATGCGCTTTTTGAAAAGGCTCTCGAAGAAGCACAGAAGGCCATTTCGGGAGTCAACCGAAAGACAAAGATCGTGAGGTAGTTATGGACCGCTCGAAACGAATACTGCTTTTCAGAATTATATGCGCTTTGACTATGACTGCGGTGGGAATAGTGATAAGCTTTTACCCTCTGCTTGAATTTATCTCCCTGTATTTTTACATTGCGTCGGCGGTCACGGTAGGCTACGACGTTCTTATAAGCGCCTTTAACGGAATCTTTCACGGGCATATTCTTGACGAAAACTTCCTTATGCTTGCGGGAAGCGTTTGTGCCTTTATACTGGGTGAATACGCCGAGGGTACGATGATACTCCTCTTTTATCAGGTTGGAGAGCTGTTTCAGGCTATTGCGGTGGGAAGATCCAGACGTTCTATCGCCGAGCTTATGGATATACGTCCCGACTACGCAAATCTTTTGACCGAGGAGGGCATCCAAACGGTCGACCCTTATGACGTTAAGGTCGGAGATATAATTATCGTTGAGCCGGGAGAAAAAATACCCCTCGACGGGGTCATTACCGAAGGCTCATCGACCCTTGATACCTCCTCTCTTACGGGGGAATCGGTACCCTTTGACGCAAGCGAAGGAATGACCGTAATAAGCGGAAGCATAAACCTTCTCTCCCCTATTAAAATTCGGGTCGAAAAGGAATTTGAAAGCTCGACGGTATCGAAAATACTTGAGCTTGCCGAAAACGCATCCTCAAGAAAGGCTAAGACCGAAAATTTCGTTCGAAGCTTCGCAAAATACTATACTCCTTTAGTCGTTATAGCGGCGGTTCTTATCGGAGCCGTACTTCCCCTGCTTTTTGGTCAGCAGTTCTCGGTATGGCTTCCGAGGGCGGTTATGTTTGTTGTAATTTCCTGTCCCTGCGCGCTTGTAGTATCGGTTCCCCTAGCCTTTTTCGGAGCATTGGGCGGCGCATCGAGAGCGGGCGTTTTGGTCAAAGGAAGTAACTACTTAGAGGCCCTTACCGAAGTAAAAACGGCGGTCTTCGATAAAACAGGCACCCTTACAAAGGGAAATTTCAAAATAACCGAAATTCATCCTAAAGAAGGTGTTTCTGAGGAGAGACTTAAAAGGGTCGCAAGTCTTTGCGAGGCTCATTCCTCCCACCCCATCGCACTTTCGGTCAAAGAGGCCTTCGGCGAAACGGCGGTGGAGGGGGCTAAATATGAGACGGTTTCGGGCAAGGGAATAACCGTTAAGACCGACGGCCATATTCTCGGAGCAGGCAGCTTTGAGCTTATAAGAGAGCTTGGCGAAGAACCCGATATTCCCGATTCACCCCATACCGTCGTTCATCTTTTCGAGGACGAATATCTCGGATATATACTTATAAGCGACGAGCTTAAATCTACCGCTAAAGAAACGGTTTCGGGACTTAAGGCCCTGGGAATCAAAAAGACGGTAATGCTTACGGGAGACCGCGAAGAGACTGCAAGGCAGATAGCCGATACGCTTGGTATCGACGAGTATTACAGCCGACTCCTTCCCGGCGACAAGGTCGAAAAGCTTCAGAGCCTTTTAAACGATAAAAACAAGACGCTTTTCGTCGGAGACGGTGTAAATGATGCTCCTGTTTTAGCCCTTTCCGACGTCGGAATAGCTATGGGAGGTCTTGGCAGTGACGCAGCCATTGAGGCGGCCGATATCGTTATAATGAACGACGATCCCGC
>CASFDQ010000145.1 GCA_949293385.1 uncultured bacterium
GTCGGCGGAATCGAATCCGCCGCTGAGGTCGAAGTCGACCTCATTATTACTCAGGGCAACAAGATCGCAGATATCCATATTCTTGTCGCCGTTTATGTCGTAGAAAACTTCTCCCGAACCCTTTGCGGCCTCGTATTTTACGAGGTTATCGGCAATTTCACGTCCGAAGAACTTTTCTCCGTCTTTTGTCGCGACGAAAATCGTTCCGTCGTCGACGCCTGCGGCAAAAGCGGTAAGTCCTACCGAGCAGACGAGGAGCGGACAAAGCAGAAGCGCTATGATCTTTTTCATAATTTGCATCCGTCCTTTCAAACGTTGGGTCGAAGTTTTTTCAAAATCGTTAAACCAAATTTAAAAGTAATTGTTGAAAAAAACCTCAGACCGTGTATAATATAAATGTTTCTTTTTGTATTATCGCACATTTTTCAGGCGTTTTCAATTTAAATTTATTAACTTTTATTTAACGATTTTGATGTATCGGAGGGTGGTTTATGAAAAACGGTTTAGTCGGATATTCCTACAACATACAGCACGGTTATAAAATAACCTGCCTCACATCTGCGGACGATACCGATCTCCCCTTCCGTTTAGTCACCTTCGGACGATCTTTTAAAGAGAAAAACATCAACTGGAGCGACGTTGACAAATGCTTTATTATATATTCAGAAAAGGGCCTTGGCAGGGCACTTATAAAGGACGAATGGGTCGAGCTCCCCGCGGGCAGTGTCGCATACTGGCCTTCGAAGCACAACGTCAGATACGAGCCTGTCGGCGACGAGCCCTGGCAGTTATCCTTCTTCACCTTCACGGGTCAAAACGCCGAAAGTATGCTGGGGCTTGACGAATGTGCGTTAAGAAGCGAGGAGCTGAGCTTCCTGCCCGACTTTTTGGATCAGCTTACCGAAAAGCACGATAAGGATGATTTTTTTGAGTTTTCGACAAGTGGGCTTTGCTACCTGCTTTTAAAGCTCAGAAAGCTTACCCGAGGAACAGCAAATAAAGAACGGGGAGTGGCGATCGCCAATCGCATATACGCATCGATAAAGCGGATCAACGATTACGTTACCGAGGACTTGTCGGTTGCCGCGCTCGCTGAGGAATGCAGGGTAAGCGAGGAATATTACTGCCGTATATTTAAGCAATTTACGGGAACTTCGCCGACAAAATACATAAACGCGCTTCGAATATCCCGAGCCTGCGACCTGCTTCAGAAAAATCCCGACAGTAAGATCGAAGAAATAGGCCGCGAGTGCGGATTTAATCATATTACCTATTTCAACAAGATATTTAAGCGGGAAACAGGGCTTTCCCCTACCGAATTCAAAGCAAAGAACAAGGAAAGTGCTTCGGCAAAATAATAGTTTTTTCTCCGACAAACAAAAAAGACCTATCCGTTGAGGCACCCTCCGTAAGGAAGGTGCCTCAGTTATATTTGCCTGACGGCGAGTTATATTGCTTCGCAGTTATATTATGCTTCGCATAGTGATATTGCCCTTCGGGCAGTTTTAAAGGCGAATATAATATCACTTTTGCCTTTGGGCAAAAATATCACTGCAAACGGCAGTTTGCAATATCACTTTACCAGCCGAGAAAGATATTCTTTATTTTCGGCAAGTATTCACCATTCTCAAAGCAAGTAACCCACTATGACACTTTCAAAAACAGAAAGTGTCATTTTTCTTTATATAGAAAAACGGAGACTACTTCTTTACGAAGCGTCTCCGTTTAATAGGTATTTTAGGTTTAATCAAAATTATTTGATCATGCTTGCAACTTCGTTTGCGAAGTCGTCAACGCGCTTCTCGATACCCTCGCCCTTTTCAAAGCGAACGAAGGATGCGATCTTAACGGCGCCGCCGAGCTCCTTGGCAACCGAGTCAACATACTTACCAACGGTAAGGTCGCCGTCGATAACGTACTGCTGCTCAACGAGGCAGTTTTCCTTATAGAACTTGCCGATCTTGCCTTCAACGATCTTGCCGAGAACAGCGTCGGGCTTGTTAGCCATTTTGGGGTCTTCCTTCATCTGAGCAACGAGGATAGCCTTTTCCTTCTCGAGATCCTCAGCGGGAACGGAAGCCTGATCGAGGTAGCCGGGGTTCATAGCTGCAACCTGCATTGCAACGTTCTTACCCATAGCAACGAGAGCGTCGTTCATAGGAAGGTCGGTAGCGAGCTCAACGAGAACGCCGATCTTTCCGCCTGCGTGAACGTAGGAAACGGTCTTGCCTTCGATACGTACAAAGCGGCGAACCTGAATGTTCTCGCGAAACTTGAGGAAGATATCTTCCATATATGCAGAAACGGCCTTGCCTTCATACTCGGAAGCGAGAAGAGCATCTACGTCTGCTGGAGCGTTAGCGACAACGGCCTTTGCGCAGAGGTTAACGAACTCCTTGAATTCGTCGTTTCCTGCAACGAAGTCGGTCTCACTGTTTACTTCGATAACGGCGGCAACGTCGCCTTCAACGAGGGCAACGACCTGTCCTTCAGCGGCTACGCGGGAAGCCTTCTTTGCCTGCGATGCGAGACCCTTCTCACGAAGATAGTCTACAGCGGCATCCATATTTCCGTCGGTCTCTTTAAGAGCGTTTTTACAGTCCATCATACCGCAACCGGTCTTCTCTCTTAAAGCCTGCACGTCTTTAGCGGTAAAAGCCATAGTGATATACCTCCAAATTATTATAAGTTAAGATTATTCTGCTACTTCTTCGGTAGCCTCTTCTGCTACTTCCTCGGTCTCTTCGACAGCGGCAGAGCCCTGCTCGCCCTGACGAGCCTCGATAACGGCGTTAGCGATGGTCTCGGAGATGAGCTTAACGGCACGGATAGCGTCGTCGTTTCCGGGGATAACTGCGTCGATCTCGTCGGGATCGCAGTTGGTATCAACGATAGCGATGATCGGGATGTTGAGCTTCTTGGCCTCAGCAACAGCGATGCGCTCTTTTCTGGGGTCAACGATGAACATAGCGGCGGGGATCTTCTTCATATTCTTAATTCCGCCGAGGAACTTCTCGAGCTTTTCGATCTCGCCCTGAAGTCCGATAACTTCCTTCTTGGGAAGCATATCGAAGGTTCCGTCAGCCTCCATCTTGCGGAGCTGCTCAAGACGTCCGATTCTTCTTCTGATGGTGGTGAAGTTGGTGAGCATACCGCCGAGCCAACGTGCGTTCACGAAGGGCATCTCGCAACGCTCTGCCTCTTCCTTAACGGAAGACTGAGCCTGCTTCTTGGTTCCGACGAAAAGGATCTCGCCGCCTTCGGCTACGATGTCACGGGCGAATGCGTAAGCATCGTTTACCTTCTTAACGGTCTTCTGAAGGTCGATGATGTGGATCCCGTTTCTTTCGGTGAAGATGTAGGGAGCCATTTTGGGGTTCCAGCGTCTGGTCTGATGTCCGAAATGAACACCGGCTTCGAGAAGCTGTTTCATAGAGATTACTGCCATTTTGTTTTCCTCCTGAGGTTTTTCCTCCATTTTATCCCGAGCAGCTTGCGTAGAACGCCTTCGCGCCACCTGCACGCAACAGGATAAAATGTGTGATTTTTATTACTGCCCATAAGACAGCTCAACAATTATACCATATAAAGCGCCGTTTTGCAAGTGTTTTTTTGATAAACTGTTCCCCGTTTAAATAATTCTTTTTGTGCAAATTTTACAGTTGACTTAAAGGATGTTTTAAGGTAAAATTCTAATAATATCAAAAAAGTTTTCGGAGGACGAATATATGGCTTTTTATTTCAAAGACATATCACACACCTTTAACGAATATCTGCTGGTTCCCGGCTACTCCTCTTCGGAGTGTGTTCCCGCAAACGTTTCGCTCAAAACCCCTCTCGTCAAGTTTAAGAAGGGCGAAGAGCCTGCCATTTCCCTTAATATTCCCCTCGTATCGGCTATAATGCAGTCGGTATCGGGCGAAAAGCTTGCGGTTGCGCTTGCTCGTGAGGGCGGATGCTCCTTTATATACGGTTCTCAGTCTATCGAGGACGAGGCCGCAATGGTTGCACGCGCAAAGAATTATAAGGCAGGCTTCGTTGTAAGCGACTCTAACGTTAAGGAAAGCGATACCATGGCTGACGTCGTCCGCATCAAGGAGCTGACCGGTCACGACACCATGGCGGTCACCGATGACGGAACCGCAAACGGAAAGCTTTTAGGCGTGGTTACCGGTCGTGACTACCGCGTTTCCAGAATGGACCCCGCTACCAAGGTCGGCGAGTTTATGACCCCCTTCTCAAAGCTCGTTTACGCTAAGGAAGGAACCTCTCTTAAGGAATGTAACGATATTATATGGGAGCACAAGCTTAACTCCCTCCCCATTATTGACGATAACGGAAACCTTAAGTATTTCGTTTTCAGAAAAGACTATTCTTCTCATAAGGACAATCCTTTAGAGCTTCTCGACAGCGAAAAGCGCTACGTTGTAGGCGCAGGTATCAACACCCGCGACTATGCCCAGCGCGTTCCCGCTCTCGTTGAGGCAGGCGCAGACGTTCTTTGTATCGACTCCTCCGAAGGCTTCTCCGAGTGGCAGAAGCTTACCATCGATTGGATCCGTGAGCATTACGGCGACAGCGTTAAGGTTGGTGCAGGAAACGTCGTAGATAAGGAAGGCTTCCGCTTCCTCGCCGAGGCAGGCGCAGACTTTATTAAGGTCGGTATCGGCGGCGGTTCTATCTGTATCACCCGCGAGACCAAGGGTATCGGCCGCGGGCAGGCTACTGCTCTTATCGACGTTTGCGAGGCTCGCGACGAATACTTTAAGGAGACCGGAATCTACGTTCCCGTTTGCTCCGACGGCGGTATCGTTTACGACCATCATATGACCCTTGCTCTTGCAATGGGAGCTGATTTCATTATGCTCGGCCGTTACTTCGCACGCTTCGACGAAAGCCCCACAAACAAGATCTCTATAAACGGCACTTATTATAAGGAATATTGGGGCGAAGGCTCCAACCGCGCCAGAAACTGGCAAAGATACGACCTCGGTGGAGACAAGAAGCTCTCCTTTGAGGAAGGCGTCGATTCCTACGTACCATACGCGGGAACCCTTAAGGACAACGTCAGCATCTCCCTTGCAAAGGTCAAGTCGACTATGTGCAACTGCGGCGCGCTCACCATCCCCGAGCTTCAGCAGAAGGCAAAGCTTACCCTCGTATCGGCTACAAGTATCGTAGAGGGCGGCGCCCACGACGTTATTCAGAAGGACGCTTCGGGTAAAATTAAATAACTCTTATAAAAATTTTGAGAGAATGTGATTTCGGTCACATTCTCTCTTTTTTAGCAAATTATAAAAACAAAACTCCTACGCCGTATCCCGTTTTACCACCCGCAAGCAGGTGCTTTTTATACGCTCTTTGTAAAGAGGTTTTTTCGGACAGAAGTTCGGGTCTCATTTCATAGGTTCCGAAAATTCTCGGTATGTCCGAATTGTTCTTTTTAATTCCGTAATCAATACAATCGAACATCTTCATAAAGCGGTAAATATTGCTCGAATGGTCCAGCATATGCTCGTGTTCGGGATATAAAAGCCAAGAACTGCACTTGCAGGCAAAGGGCTCTCCGATTTCTTCCTTATAAAACTCCTTTGCCCTTTTGAAAGACTCTATCGCAAGCTCAGGACTCAGCGGCTCGCCCGAAGCGGGGATGTGGACGTTGAGCACCTTGGTTTCGGGGGTCAGTACCTTGTCTCCGCATTTATAATCGCGACCGAACTTGATAATCTCATAAAAGAATCTTCCGAGTCCGAATCGGGTCATTTGGATGAAACCCATACACCAATCGGCACACTCGGTGCCAACTATTCCGCGTTTTTGCTTACAGCCCTGCATCTGATAACGGAAATCTTTAACGGTGGTTTCGAAAATCTCTTCGCTTATTCCCTTTTCGTCGTATCTTTCCTTAAGTTTTTTGGTAAACAAAAGGAACATTATAAGCTCTGCGGTATACTCATAAATATAAATCTCTTTTGCAGCAGAATCTGCAAGGTCAATTATATCTCCGTATTCGCAAAACATATCCTCATCGTATAGTTTTATCGCTTTATCAAAGCATTCTTTAGCAAAAGCGTTATTCTGAATTTTATCGTAACAAGAAACCAAATATTCGGCATCATCCGGCATATATTCTTGTTGGTTTAAGAAGTTCATAAGATAATCACGCATAAAAAATCCCTCCGTTTTTATAAGTATAACATTTTTTACGGTTGTTGTAAATAGTCAACCGAGCTATTCATAATGGTTAAAAGGTGAATTTTTTATAAAGCAGCTCGGAATCCTTCATATATTCGAGGGACTTATCTCCCCCTGCGGCGACTACGGCGTTACAGAGGTGATCGATAAGGCAGACGGGAGCGGCGGCCGAATTTTTTATTCCGTTTATATCAACAAAGCAGGGCAGTAGCACCGCGGCCTCCTTTTCTACCTCCTCATAGGGCGGCGAGGTTATAAGAAGGGTTTCGACCCCGCGTTTTTTTAGCTCACAAAGCATCTGCGGCGACTGACCGGTATAGCGGTGAAACAGAAAGAAAATACATACGTCGCCCTCTCTCAGGCTGAGTAGAGATTCTATCTCTCCCCCCTGCCCCGCAGTCAGCATATAAACGTCACTTCTTATGGTTAAAAACCTCGTGTAGGCGTAGTGTGCCAGAGCGTAGGACTCCTTAAGGCCGAAGCAGAAGACTCTTTTTGCGTTATTGATTTTTGTTACGGCGTTGGCTACGGCTTCTGAAGACAACTCACTAAAGGTCTTTTCAATACAGTCGACGGTGCATCTTAAGGTTTTGGCAAGCAGTGCGTCACGGGACGGCTCTGCCGTCTTTTTAAACTTATCGGGCAGGGTAAGCTCGTTTTTAAAGCCTATACGAAGCTCCTCCTGAAAGGCTTTATAGCCCGAAAAACCGAGTCTACGGCAAAAGCGTATCACCGAGGTCGTGCTGATATTTATTTTTTGCGCCAAAACGTCGAGGGTCTCGAAGGCAAAATCGTTTTGATCAGAGAGAAAGCAGGTCGCTATTCTTTTTTCCGACTTTGTCATTTTATCGAGTTCGTTCTTTATGGTTTCGGTAATATTCATATAATCACTTCCCTTTTTCATCATCATACAACATATTTTTGTAAAAAGCAATACTTTTGTTATAAAAAATACAAAATTCTACACGAAAAATCGAGGATTTAAAGGAAATAATTGTCTGTTGACATTTTTTAGCGACTTTGATATAATTGAAAATGTATTAAAAAATACAAAAGGCTGATATTATGAAAAAAAGAACGGATTTTTTATATCTCAGCGAGCCTGATATGATAAAGGCGGGTGTTTTGAACTATAAGCGCTGTATCGACGTTGAGGAGGAGGTTTTCGGACTTCTCTCCAAGGGTGATTACGTTATGGGCGGAGACAACTTTAACTCCCACGGAATTATGATGAAATTCCCTAAGAAAAGCCCCTTCCCCAATATGCCCCTTGACGCCCCCGACCGCCGCTTTATGGCCATGCCTGCATACGTGGGCGGCCGCTTCAATATGGCGGGTCAGAAATGGTACGGTTCCAACATTATCAATCCCCGGCGCGGACTCCCCCGTTCTATTCTGATGGTTATGCTCAATGACCCCGATACCTGTGAGCCCGTGGCCCTTATGTCGGCTAATCTTATAAGCTCGGTTCGTACCGGCTGCGTACCCGGGGTTGCGGTAAGGCATCTTGCAAACAAGGAGGCCGCCGTTTGCTCCTGTATCGGTGCAGGTCCCGTAAGCAAGGCCTGCTTTGAAGCAATAGCATTAGAGGCAAAAAATCTTAAAGAGCTTGTTGTTTGTGACCTTGTTCTCGAAAAGGCTGAGGCTTTCGCTAAGGAAATGAGCGATAAATACGGCGTTAAGGCAAGAGGCACCACCGACCTCGAAGAAGCGGTCCGCGCAGGCGATATCGTTAGCGTTGCGGCTTCCTCGGTAAAGCCTATTACACTTTCCAACGACTGGCTTAAGAAGGGTTCCCTGCTTATTTTCTCGGGTCGCGGACAGGTTGACGAGGAATACTTTACCTCCTCCAAGATTATCTGGGATAACGTTAAGATGCACGAGGGCTATTTTGCCGAGCACATGGCCCTCCCCGAAAATGAACGCTTTATAAACGGAATCGCCGTTCAGATATACCGCTTTATGTACGAGGGCAAGCTACCTCCCATAAACGATGGTACGGGACTCGGCGACGTTATTCTCGGAAGTAAAAAAGGTCGTGAGTCGGCCGACGACAGGATCTGCTTTATCGCAGGCGGTATGCCGATATGGGACGTTGCCTGGGGTACAGAGCTTTACGAAAATGCAGTAAAGCAGGGCCTCGGGCAGAAGCTTCTTCTTTGGGACGAGCCTTATCTTGCGTAACTAACGCTAAAATCGAGGTCGAAAAAACGACCTCGATTTTTTTATATATTTATGTAAATATTTATAGTAAAACAAAATTATATGGGATTTAGAAAATAAATATGTTGACAAAAGGGTATGTTTAGTGCCATAATATATAGGAATAAGGTGATATATTATGCGAATTATTAGCGGAAGCGCTAAGGGCAGGAGGCTTACTCCCCTTCCCGGTTTGGACGTTCGCCCTACTACCGACAAGGTCAAGGAGGGCATTTTCAGCGCGATACAGTTTGATATCCCCGGCCGCAGATTCCTCGATCTTTTCGCAGGAAGCGGTCAGATGGGACTTGAGGCTTTAAGCCGCGGAGTCGAGTCGGCGGTATTTGTCGACAGCTCGCCCGAATCGGTAAAGGTGGTTACCAACAACGTTGCCGCCTGCAAATTCGAGGCTTCCTCTAAAATAGTTCGCTCCGACGCCCTATCCTTCTTAAATCTCACAAAAGAAAAATTTGATATTGCTTTTCTCGACCCGCCCTACACGGCCGGACTTTTAGATAAGGCTCTTATCCTCGTTACGCAGAAAATGAGCGACTTTGGAATTATTATCTGCGAGCATCCTGCCGAGGTCGAGCTCCCCGAATCGGTCGGAGGCTTTACGGTATATAAAAAATACCGCTACGGAAAGATCAATATCACCACCTACAAAAAGGAAGCAGAAGATGAATAACACTATTGCCATCTGCCCCGGCTCCTTCGATCCGATAACCATCGGACATCTGGATATTATTTCCAGAAGCGCTAAAATGTTCGGCAAGGTGATCGTCGTTGTTATGTCTAACATAAATAAGAAAAACAGCGGCAGCTTCACCGTAGAAGAACGGGTAGAGATGATAAAAAAATCCGTGGCCGATATTCCCAACGTGGAGGTCGACCATTTTGAAGGCTTACTTGCAGATTACGCGAGACTTAAAAACGCAGAAGCCATAATCAAGGGTCTTCGCGCCGTAACCGATTTCGAGTATGAATTTCAGATGGCGCTTACCAATAAAAAACTTAATCCCGATGTCGAAACCCTATTCCTGACCACAAGTGCTGATAATATGTACCTCAGCTCCAGCATGGTCAAGCAGATCGCAAGCATGGGCGGAGACGTTACGGAATTTGTTCCCCCCGCGATCCATAACGATATTATAAAAAGACTCAGAAAGGAAGTATAAAATATGTCCATTGAAGATTTACTCGAACAGTTTGACGAAGTGCTTGAAGGAGGTATGAAGTTCCCCGGTAAGCGTGCCGTTGTCGACATTGAAAAGCTCCGCGCACTCGTTGACGATATCCGTCTTAACATCCCCGGAGAGATCAAGCAGGCACGCGGCATCGTTGCCGACCGTACCGACATCATCACCAACGCAAAGCGCGAGGCTGACGGAATCATCCGCGCCGCCGAAGAAAGAGCAAAGGCTATGGTTGCTCAGGAAGAGATCACCAAGCTCGCTCAGGAAAAAGCAAGCGAGATCATCGCTACCGCACAGGCTAAGAGCCGCCAGATGAGAAAGGCCGCTCAGGAATTTGTTGACGACATTATGCGCAGAGCCGACGAAGGCCTTACCGCTAACCTCGGCGAGGTCAGAAAGACCCGCGCCGCACTTAAGCAGCAGGTTCCTTCCGCTCCCGCAAAGACCGAAGAGCAGCAGTAATGGACTGTCATTTAAGCGCAGACCAAAAGAAAATGTGTAAAGAATAGACAAAAAGAGGTTTTGTAAAGCGGTTTTATGCTCTGCAAGACCTCTTTCAATATGAGAAATTCTTCGAGTTTCAGAAAATTATTTTCTTTTTAAGGCTTTTTTCGGCACTCGGAGTACCTTTGTACGCCTAACGCACCAAAAAAAGCCTTTCTGCATCTTAACTGACAGCCCCTTTTATAGCTTCTTGTCGATAAAAATTATAGCATCTTGTCGATAAAAATTTCTTGATAAGAGGTCGACGCTGTGATATACTAATCTGAGCCGGGAGGTGAACGGATGGAAAACACAAAAACTATTACCACTAACAAAAACGCATACCACGAATATTTTGTGATCGAAAGCTTTGAAGCAGGAATCGAGCTTACAGGCACCGAAATAAAGTCCATCCGTCAGGGCGGAGTTAACCTAAAGGATGCCTGGTGTGTCGTTGAGGAGGGGCAGATGCTTATAAAGCAGATGCACATTTCCCCCTATGATCACGGCAACATCTTTAACAAGGACCCGATGAGGGTCAGACGCCTCCTTCTTCACAAACGTGAAATTATGAGACTTTTCGGTCTCGTTAAGCAGCAAGGACTTGCCCTCGTTCCCCTATCTCTTTATTTTAAGGGATCGCTGGTAAAGGTTCAGCTTGGACTTTGCAGAGGTAAAAAGCTTTACGACAAACGCGCTGTCGCGGCCGAAAAATCGGCTAACCGCGATATGCAGCGCGCACTTAAGGAACAAAACAGGTAATAAATTATGAAATATGAAGTTTTGAATATCGAAATAGATTATCAAAAATTTGGAGCAGACAACGGCGGATATCAGCCGACTATGTCTATCTATATCCCCGATAACAGCGAAAGTATCGAGGCGGGACGTAAGCGTCCTACGGTCGTTATCTGTCCCGGCGGCGGATATCACGACACCTCCGACCGCGAGGCCGAGCCTATTGCCTTCCAGTTTATCGCGGCAGACTGCAATGCAGTCGTTATCCGTTACAGCTGCGCCCCTGCTAATTTTCCTTGCCAGATTATGGAATTGGCTTGGGCGATTTCTAAGATAAGAGAAAATGCCGAAGAGTGGAACGTAGATTTAGAAAAAATCGCAGTTATGGGTTTCTCTGCCGGCGGTCATCTTGCCGCAAGTTATGGCGTTCATTGGAATAAAGATTTCGTTAAGGATTATTTCGGCTTTAAAAACGAAGAAAACAAACCTAACGGAATGATTCTTTGCTACCCCGTTATAACAAGCGGAGAAAAGGCCCACAGAGGTTCCTTTAACCACCTTTTAGGCGACAAGAAGGATGACCCCGAATTACTTGAATTCCTCTCTTGCGAAAAGCAGGTTAGCGAAGATACGCCGAAAGCCTTCATTTGGCACACCTTTGAAGATGAGACTGTGCCGGTTGAAAATTCTTTGCTTATGGCTAGCGCTCTTGCCGAAAAGAAAATAAATACCGAACTACATATCTACCCTCAGGGATGGCACGGACTTTCACTTTGTAACGATCTGGTTTATAAGTCGACCGATTTTTGCGAGCATCTTTCCTACCTTCGCGGTTGGATTGATATGGCGATTCGTTGGCTTAAAAATATTTAAAAGGGTGCTTATATGATTTATAAAGTTATTGATATTGAGGTAAACTATAAAAGGTTTGGCGCTGATAACCACGGATATCAGCCTACAATGACACTTTATCTGCCCGACAATTCGGACTCTATTGAAGCAGGCCGCAAGCGTCCTACGGTCGTTATCTGTCCCGGCGGCGGATACCAAGGCACCGCAGACCGCGAGGCCGAGGGAGTTGCATTTAAGTTTATTGCCGCCGACTGTAACGCGGTTGTGGTTCGCTATAGTTGCAATCCTGCCCATTTCCCCTGCCAGATTATGGAATTGGCTTGGGTGGTTTCTAAGATAAGAGAAAACGCCGAAGAGTGGAACGTTAATCCCGATAAAATTTCGGTTATGGGATTTTCCGCAGGCGGTCATCTTGCCGCAAGCTACGGCACCCTTTGGAACAGAGATTTTATTAAGGAGTATTTCGGCTTCGAAAACGGGGAGAATAAACCTAACGGAATGATCCTCTGCTATCCCGTAATTACGAGCGGAGAAAAGGCCCACAGAGGTTCCATCGATAATCTTTTAGGAGATAAGAAAGATGACCCCGAAATGCTCGAGCTCGTATCCTGTGAAAAACAAGTGAATGAGGACACTCCGAAGGCCTTTATCTGGCACACCTTTGAAGACAACGCCGTTTCGGTTGAAAACTCCCTTATGATAGTATCATCCCTTGCCGAAAAGAAGATAAATACCGAGCTTCATATATTCCCCCACGGTTGGCACGGACTTTCACTTTGTAATAACATTGTTCTTCACCCCGACACCTATCACGGTGAATATGATGAGGTTCAGGTTTGGATTGATTTAGCCATCCGTTGGCTTAAGAATCTTTAATATTCCTAAAACCCGTTTTCGCGGGTTTATATATGGGGGTGTAAAGGTTTCGACGGGGGCTTTGAAGGATCGAAAGCGAGCAGAGGTGCGGTACCTCTTTAAAAGCCGCAAATTTTTAAAATTAAACGACAACAATAAAGTTGCTCTTGCTGCTTAATTAAGCAGCCGTCCGACCCGGTAATACCGCGAACCGGTTAGGGCGTCGATTAGCGGTGAACGTGAACGAAGCAATGCCGATAGCTTCGTCATGCATTATCGGCTACTAAGCACATAAGCGTGACGGCCTGCTTTTGTGTGAGGGAACGTAGATGACCGTCTGCGCTCGGAGACGTCGGTTTGGATAGGCTTTCGGACAGGGGTTCGACTCCCCTCACCTCCACCAAAGAAGAACCGTGATTTTGATACAATAGGTATCAAGGTCACGGTTCTTAATTTTTGCCTGTTTTACTGGCTTTTTCAGCTTTTATAAGTTTTTGGCTAAAGAGAAATCCCTGTCAGGATAGTTTCTGAGGCAG
>CASFDQ010000146.1 GCA_949293385.1 uncultured bacterium
CTTTTATTCTAAACGAAAACCCGAGGTTCGGTTGAACCTCGGGTTTTAATTATATTATATATTATTTTACAAGCTCTTCGATTTTAGCCTTGGGAATGACGCCGACGCTGCGTTTTACCTCTTTGCCGTTTTTAATAACGATTAGGGTAGGAATACTGGAAATTCCGTAGGCCTGCGCCAAAGCGGGCTCCTCGTCTACGTTTACCTTTCCGACGGTAATAGCTGCGTTTTCTTCGGCTACCTCGTGAAGAACGGGGGCAAGCATCATACAGGGACCGCACCATTCTGCCCAGAAATCGAGAATGACCGTCTGCTCTGCGCCTAAAACCTCTTCTTCAAAATTATCTGCGTTAACATTTATAAGTGCCATAATGTTTTCTCCTTAATCTTTAGATTTATAGTACAGGAGGCAGTGACAGTAGCCTTCAAAATTCGGGTCGGCTATCTGATCGCGAAACTCCTTACATATACATTTGTTTTCGGGGGTTCTTTCGAGTCTGCAGGGGCAGTATCCGCCTTTTTTCTCGAGACCTGCCTTAATTCTCTCAACAACCTCTTTGTTTTCGTTTAGCGTGACTTTCATTTGATCTCACCTCTAAGTATATGATACCGCAAAACACAAAAGATAACACCTGTTTAATAGCTTCCGAAGCCGTAATGTGTAAGAGTGTTGATAGTGGCAATTTTACCATATTTATTCTCTTTATAATCCTCGTCGGTATGTATAACTTTGATTTCTTCTTCGAGCTCTTCTATGATCGAGATTTTTCCGTCGGCATAGTCCTCAAGTCTTCTTCTGCAGTCGAGAAGACGCTCTTTAAGTCCGCCGTAACGGATAGCCTGAACCTCAAAGCCGTTACTCTTGTTTTCGGTGTTCCAAACCTCGCGGAAGGCTTCAAAATAGGCACTGACCTTATCGTAGGCCTCGGTGTAGGCAGGGAGAACGGCTCTGACGGCCTCTCTGCTTTCTTTATAAGCAAGTCTCGTCTTAACGCCAAGATCGAATTTTGCCGCCATCATTTCGCAAAGAGCACTTGCCGACCTGAAAAGATAGCCGTATTTCTCGTGATCGCAGAGAGGAGAAAGCTCCCTTACGTGATCCTTCATTCTGCTTCTGAAGGCCTCTCTGTCCTCGGGAACAAGGTCGTCGTATACGCCCGCGAAGGGGTCGTTGAATATAAAGGGCTTTTCGGAATAGAAGGTGTTGGGCGTTCCGAAGAAATCGCCGGGGAGATCGAGCTTTACCATATCGCCGAGGGATATCCCGAAAAGCTTTTCAAACTCGTCCTTGACGTCGTTTAAGTCCTCTACACCCTGAGCGTATTTTGCGGCCGAGAAGAAGGCGGGAAGGCAGGCGAAAAGTGAACACTCCGCGCCGTCGTCGCCCCAGGAGGAGGCGTGAATGGTCTCGGCTCCCATCTTTACACAGACGGGAATTGCCCTTTTGTGGGTATCAAAAGCGCGCTGATTATGAGGGATTGCGCCCGTCCAGGAGCAGACCGAGGTCCAGAAGCTTATGGGGCATTTAAACTTAAGACAGCCCTCCATCATCTTTTCGGCGCTTCTTGCCGATGCGAAGTAATCCCAGTAGCATATCTGTGCATTTTCAGGCATAAGCGCCGTGATCTCGGGGGTTATAACGTCGGGGTTATCGGTATAGCAGTCGTTGCCAGTTGCCATAGAGAAGAACATATCATGATAAAGCTGAGGAGTAAAGCTGTATTTGTGGCAGATATCAACACATTTTTTCATATGACGGCGGAAAATGCTTTTTCTGTCTTCATAACCGTGCCTTGTGAGAAAGTTTCCGCGACCAAGCATAGCCGCCTCGTCACAGCCTAAAAGTAGAAGGTCGGTATCAAAAACTTCTCTCATAGTCTTTATCATATTATCGATAAACTCGTATGTTTTAGGCTCGTCTACGAGGAGAATGTTTGCCGTGTCTCTGACCGATGCAAATTCTTTCCAACGGAAGATATGTTCAAGATGAGCAAGCACCTCGACGCAGGGCATCATCATAACTCCGCGAGTCTTAGCGTATGCTACAAGCTCTTTAAGAGTATCCTTGGAATATTTTCCGCGAAGATATCCGAACATAGGATGCTCAGGGATCTCGTAAAGATCCTCTGCGTAAAGCATAAGGGTATTATATCCCATCTTTGCGAGACAGTCTATCATTTCCTTGATCTTTTCAGGCTTCAAAACCGCGCCGCGAGAGACCTCAAGTGAGGCAGAAATATATTTGACACTCATGCAAAAAACCTCCGAAACGTTTTACTGCTTTAATTATATATTGTAGTTTCTT
The DNA here is from genome assembly GCA_949293385.1 of uncultured bacterium. Classification (GTDB taxonomy): domain Bacteria; phylum Bacillota; class Clostridia; order Oscillospirales; family Acutalibacteraceae; genus SFWF01. Next base: position 2,306 of record CASFDQ010000146.1, read on the forward strand.
TAATTGCAAGAAATAACTGCCTAAAACCCTTTAAAAATTAAAGTTTTAGGCTTGAAAACCTGAAAAATAGTAGTATAATATTACTTATTAAGGAGGGGAGCAGTATGCATAAGATTAACACAAGTATGACCACAGGTCCGCTTTTCGGTCCGATGATCGCTTATACCGTACCGATAATTTTAACCGGTATTCTTCAGCTCTTCTTTAATGCTGCCGACCTTGTTATAGTCGGTCAGTTCGGCACCTCGGGAAGCAACGCCGTTGCCGCAGTTGGCTGTACGGCTTCGATATCCGGCCTTATGACCAACTTTTTTGTAGGTTGTTCGGCGGGAGGAGGAGTTGCTGTCGCCCACGCTATCGGAGCACATCATGATCGTGATGTGCATCGGGCAGTACATACGATAATTCCCTTAGCGGCGGTCGGCGGTGCCGTAATTTCGGTTATAGGTATCATTTTTGCAGAGCCTCTGCTTAAAATAATGTCCACTCCCGACAATATTATCGGCCTTTCTTCTGCCTATATGAAGATAATTTTTGCCGGAATGATGCCGAATATGGTGTATAATTTCGGCGCATCGGTCCTTCGCGCCGCAGGCGATTCGAAAAGACCGCTTTACTATCTTATTATCGCAGGAATCGTCAACGTTATTTTAAATCTTTTCTTCGTCCTCGTTTTAGAAATGGACGTTGCGGGAGTAGCCCTTGCAACCGTTATATCCCATTTTATATCTGCGGTATTGGTTATGTACGCTCTTATAAAACGAACCGACTCCTGCCGACTTGAAATTAAAAAGCTCCGTTTTTATGCGGAACCTCTTAAAAAAATACTTCGTTTAGGAATTCCCGCCGGTATTCAGGCAAGCCTTTTCTCTATTTCCAACGTTATTATTCAGTCTTCGATAAACGCTCTCGATACCGTTTATGCAGGCGTAGTTGCGGGAAATGCCGCCGCTTCCAATATTCAAAACTTTGCCTTTATGACCAACGAAGGCTTTAAGCAGACCGCTATGAACTTTGCGGGTCAGAACGTAGGAAGCGGCAACTATAAGCGAGTTAAGAGGATAACCAATATTTCTCTTCTTATGACCCTTGCGGTTTCTATAGTCGTAGGTGTCGTTACGACCCTTTGTTCAAGACCCTTGCTCGGAATCTATATATCCGATTCGCCCGAAGCCGTCAGGTGGGGAATTATTCGTATGTACTGTATGTGCCTGCCGTATTTTGCAGGAGGCCTTATGGACGTATCTACGGGTATTCTACGCGGCCTCGGTCAGTCTATTTTCCCTATGTTAGCCTCGGTATTCGGAGTTTGCGTATTCCGTGTTATCTGGATATTTACCGTATTTCAGATCGAAGCCTTTCATACCCCCGAGAGCCTTTGGATATCCTATATAATCTCCTGGCTTTTGACCTTCGCTATACAGTATACCGTTTTACGCGTCGTGCTTGCTAAAAAAATCAAACAGCAAAATCTTAAAGAAGAATTTACCGAATAATATAACACGCACCGCAGCTCGATCTGCGGTGCGTCTTTTTTGTTGGAATAAAATTCTTGAATGATGGATAAAAATATGTTAATATAATAATATAAAAACACGAGGTGATCTTATGAACGGAAAAATCGTTATTGCCATAGGACGTGAGTTTGGAAGCGGCGGAAGAGAAATCGCCCGCAAGGTAGCCGAAAAGCTTGGTATAAAGCTCTATGATAAAGAGCTTATCACCCTTATTGCCAAAAACAGCGGTATGAGCGAGGCCGTTCTTCACGATGTGGACGAAACCGCAACCAACAGTTTTCTTTACGCCCTCTCTTCGGGTGCTTTTTCGGGCTCGCCGATAGTAAGCTCCGGCTCGGCTATGCTTCCCGTAAACGATAAGGCCTTTATTGCCTGTTCTAAGATTATAAAAGATCTTGCAGAAAAAGAGTCCTGCGTGATCGTCGGACGTTGTGCAGAATCGGTTCTCAAAGACCGCGATGACCTTCTTACGGTATTTGTTTCGGCTGACCTTGAACTAAGGATCGACCGAATCGTTGAGTACGAAGGAATAAGCCGCTCGGAGGCTGCCACGGTCATTAAGCGAGCCGATAAAAAGCGCGCCGGCTATCATAACTATTATTCCGATACCCGTTGGGGAAGCAGAAATGCGTATGATCTTTGTATCAACAGTAAGATCGGCATTGATGTAGCCGTCGATATTATAGTTTCTGCGGCTAAAGCCGTTGCCAAATAACAATAATTCACAAAACACACCTGCCTTTCGTAATATGTATTGCGGAAGGCGGTGATTTATTGATATCATTTCGGAGTAATAAGGGACTGCGGATAAAACGTGCGGTTTTAATGATCTTGGTAGTTGCCGTTATCGCTTCAACCTTTATCGTTTACGTAGATCTGCGACTTCGCGAGATCGCAAAAGCTTTTGCGAAGAGTGCGGTAAAGACGGCGCTTATAAACGCTACGAACCGCTCCTGTGAAAGGATAATGAGGGACGACGACGTTTCTTACGATGACCTAGCCGTAATAACGAGAAACGAAAACGGTCTTGCTACCTCAGTCGAGATCGATACTCTGGCGGCAAATAAGTTGAAGGCCCGACTGACAAACGAGATCTCCAAAGAACTAAGCCTGATATCAACTCAAACTTTTTCTATCCCCATAAGCGCCGCTTTTGGGCTTTATTATACTTCTTTTAAAACGCCGACCCTCAGCTACACGGTACATATAACCACCACTGTAACAAGCAATTTTAAAAGCAACTTCTATTCTGCCGGAATAAATCAGGTTCTTCACCAAATAGTATTGGATGTAGGACTTGAAAGTGATCTTGCAATGCTGTCATACAAAACGGAAGACTGCTTTTCAACGAACTTTCTTATTGCTCAAACGGTTATCGTCGGAACCGTTCCCGAAGCCTTTACCGAGGTAAAAAATGCTACCGACGAGGTTATGGAAGATATTTTCGATTTCGGGGCAGAAATTGTCCCATAAAGGAGACCAGCTATGAAAAGTCAAGATAAAAATTAAGACTTAACAAGTCGACTTGCATCAAACAAAACATTGTGTTTTAGTAGTTTGAAAATAACGCGAACAAGCTTATGAGCGACATGACCTAAAGCACCGTAGTG
>CASFDQ010000147.1 GCA_949293385.1 uncultured bacterium
CGTAGCGGCTATGGTTTTTGCGGCTCTTTCGGGTTGCGGCGGCAAGGATAAAACGGCCGACGCCTCGTCGGATACGGGAAGCGGAAAGCTTCCCACCGCCTCCGACCCCTCTTCGACCGAGCCCTCCCTTTCAGAGCTTGATACTTCGTTTTTAACTGCAGTTAAGGGCTATATACAGCATACTATGGTCACCGAATACGAGGTAAAATCCGAAGACGGCTTTGAGACCACGGGCGAAAACCTCATTTTCCTTCCGAAGGACAGTATCATATCAAGCTCCAAGGAGCTTCTTCTCCATACCTACGTAAAGATGGACGGCGGAATTAACCTTAATACCAACCTTATGCGTTCGCTCGGAATGAAGGTAAACGGATATAACGGCGAATTTAAGGCCGGCTCCTTTACCGTTTCGTCCGATTGCTATTTAAAGATATCGGTCAAGGGTAAAATGTCGGATATTAAGATCTCGGTACCAAGCGGAAGCGAAGCTAAGGTATTCTTCGGAGACTTCGACAGCATTTCTTCGGCTCCTCTTGCCGAAAAGCTCGGAATCGCCTTTTCGAAGCTCGAGGCATCGGTAAACTATCTCTTTATATCCGACGTTCATCACGGTTCCTTCGTTAACGACCTTAACGGAGACGGTAAAAGAGATTACGATACCCTTGAACAAACCGCTTCCCGTCTCAAAACCAATAAGGCAAAGATCAACGATGCGGTAAATATCGCAAACATCTCCCCCTATATCGACTTTATAGTTATAGGCGGAGATATTATAAACGGCTACGAGACCACCGAAAGCAACACCTATATGGCCGCTAAAAAGAAGAATCCCAAGCTTACGGTAAGCGAGCACTGTATCGACCAGATTCAGGAGATACTGGCGCCCCTTAAGAAATGCAAGAAGCCGGTTTTCGTTCTCGCAGGAAATCACGACGATAACTCCGCTCATAACCTTTGGCAGGAAAATCATCCCGAAGGCCCCAAGCTCTACGTTGACTATCTCGTTTCCGATCTTGACTGGTACGAGGGCGTTTTTAAGGAGTTCGTAAACGTAAAGGTCGTTCAGGACGACGGTTACACCTATGCGGGCAAAAAGCTTTCGAAATATTATTACTACGACCTCGAAAAGAACGGAAGAACGACCCGTGTTATCTGTCTCGACTATAACGACGACCGATTCCCCTTCGACTCGAAGGGCATCGTTACCTCCGACGCTTCTAAGGGCGGATACTCGAAGGATCAGCTTGCCTGGCTTGCAAATACCGCTCTTACGGGAGATTTTAACGACTGCATAATGCTATCCCACGCAGGAGCAAGCGACGTCCTTTTGGATATCCTTAACGCCTATCAGGAAGAGGACGACTACAGAAAGGTCTCTCTCGGTATAAACGTAGACTACGAGGACCGCAAGTCGGGAGATATAACCCACTATCACCACGGACACGAGCACGAGGATTTCAACACCTACAGCTACGATCTCGACTGTTGGACCCTTTCTACCGATTCTGCGACTCTGGAGGCTATCGCCGCAACACCCAACTCGGTATACCGTTACTACGTCAACACCGATACAATCAAGGAGCTTACTCGCTCAGGATCGATAAAATGAGAAAATTTATAACTATACTGCTCGCTTTGGCTATCTGCCTTGGGCTTTCCGCCTGCGGAGGGGATAAAAAGCCCACAGACGGCCCTTCAGCCTCATCCCCCTCATCTTCGGCTCCCGCCGCCTCAAATATAGAGACGGTACCCTACGAGTTCGGGATAACGGCCACCGAAAACGGCTATATTCACCACTATAACGCGGGAACCTCGGTTCTAAAAACCGATAAAGAGGGCTTTATTTCGAGCGGAGACTTCTATATAAGCCTGCCAAAAGACTCGAAGATATCCTGCAATAAGGATTTCGCTTTCTTCTGTTATGACGAGGATTTCATTTTAGACAGTGACATTATGGCCGATTCGGGACTGACCCTTAAATTCTTTGCCCCCGAGCTAAAATCGGGCAGTTATCTTCTCGCAAACGACTGCTACGTGAAGTTTTCGGTTAAGGGAAGTATGTCAGACATAAAGCTGGAGGTACCGAAGGGTCACGAAAAAACGGTGATGGCCGGAAGCCGTAAAGAAATTGAAATTATGCCAACTATTAAGATTATGACACAAAATTTAGACGGTCGCGACAATGCGGTCAACTACATTTTTATAACCGATATTCACTACGGAAACAGCCTTACTACGGATAAAGGTGCCGCTCTTCTCAGGCAGGTCGAAAGCGCGGTAGCTCTCGCAAATTCTATCGATTCTATCGATTTTATCTGCGTCGGAGGCGACACCACCACGGGTATGTACGAGACCAAGGCTGATGCGCTAAAATTTACGACCGAAATACTCGAGCCCTTAAAGCAGAGCAAGAAGCCGGTCTTTATTCTTATGGGCAACCACGACGATAACTCCTATCACCGCTTTACCTACGACGTTTACTACCCCGAACGCATTATAAGCGACAAGGACTGGAACGATAATATTATTAAGGCCTTCTGCCCCGATAATATCGTTAAGGACAGCGGTTATAAGGATTCGAAGTATTATTATTACGACCTTGCCGACAAGAAAACGAGGGTCATCTGCCTTGATGCCGTCGACTACCGTGCAAAATACAACAGCAAGGGCGTTATATCCGAGCTTCCCATTAAGGACCCCTCGGCCGAAAAGCACGTTTCGAAATATTGGTCGGGCTGCTCCTGGTGGGGCTATTCGGACGATCAGATCGAGTGGCTTATGACCGAGGCTATGACGGCCGGAAACGACTGGAACTACGTTTTCCTTTCCCACATGGGAATCGATAAGCAGACCAATTGTTATGACTACGACACAAAGAACGGCGCCGAGCTAAGAAAGATTATTTCGGCATATCAGAATAAAACGACCTGCCGAATAGGCACAAAGAAGGTCGACTTCTCGAAGAAAAAGGGTTCGATTCTCGCCTATCAGTTCGGTCACATTCATAACGAGCTTGTCCTTGACAGCAAGGATATCGACCTTTGGCAGATATGCACCGCCACCGCAGGTATTCCCTCGACCTCCTCTGAAACTGATATCAACGACACCTCGATCTCCGATAAGACCCTTGACTGGAAGATTCTTGACCGCGTACTCGGAACCGATACCGAGGCCTGCTTCGACGTTATGTCGGTAGACGGCAGCAAGATTCAGAAATGGAATATAGGCGGAGGAAACGACGTCGAGGTAAATCAGTAAAAAAATAAAAGATCTGACCATCCGAGGATGGTCAGATCTTTCTTTATGGAAGGAATTAAAAATCAAAAAACGGTTGGCGGGCGGATACCGAACGCTTCGCGAGGAAAAAAGGGCTACGCAGGGACAAGCTTCGTTTGAAGGGGTGCTTCGCACAGTACGGATGCCGAAGCAATTTCGGTCTCTTTACTCTTCTTTCTCGCGCGTGGCGCTACTCACGCCGCAGGCGTTATTCAGAATAACACACAAGCACATACCATTGGTCGGGCATTAAAGCTTTAATATTTAACTAAAGCTAAATTTGCGTATGGGGGCGGCGGCTCGCCGCTTAGGGGTCGGTGCGGAGGTTGTTTTTGGAGAACATAAGGCGAAGGCGGCGCTTTATAAAGCGGATAGCCTTTTTTTCGGCGGCAACAAAACGGTCCTCAAAAATAAGTCCGTAGATTATAAAGCCGGCAACTAAAATTTCGAAAAGGGTCTGAAAAACAAAGCGAGTTTCCATAATTTCCTCCAAACGAACATTTGTTCTTTCTGTGATTTTATTATAATTGATAGGTTTAAAAAAATCAAGCGTTTTTTAAACTTTTTTGTTTACAAGCTTATTATAACGGCTGTACTGTCCCGAGTTTGGTACTTTGCTCGGAAAAAAAGTGATTTTTTAAGGCTTTTTTAGGTTGACACGAACTACTTGTACCATTAAAATATACTTACAACAATTAAATTTTATGCTCGTTTAAGAGGTGGCAGATGAATAGGAAAAAGCTTGTTACGATAATCATAGCGGCGGTTCTGGCGGTTGCGATAATCCTCGGCGGAATATGGTTCTTATTCCTTCGCGGAGACGACCGGAAAAGTCCCGAGCCGAAGGAAAGAACAGACGTCCTTCGACTTACCATTCCCGACAAGACCCTTATCGATACCGATTTTTCCGATTATAAATCGGGAAGCCTTCCCGAGGGTTGGGACAAGACTCACCCGTATATCTTCCTTAACGACGGAAGCAGCTCTACCTGCCTTGAGACTTCCGGCGGTAACAAAAGTCACGCTTCGGTAAAGCGTCTCGGCGAAGACGGCTATATGTCCTTCAGCGGAAGAGACGGTGAGCATATACTGACCTCCGATTCTATCGGCAGCGAAAATTATATGGTTACCGCCAAGGTTGTCTTCAGCGCCTTCCGTACCCCCTTCGGAATCGCTCTCGATATTCCCGACGACTATAAGACCGCCGAGCGCGCTACCCTGCTTACCGTATCGGCAGTGGATATCGACCTTAATCCCGACGACGACGTATACGTATACGTCCCCACCTTTAGGCTCTCTCACCGCATAAAGGGCAGCAAGGACTTTGTCGGCGAGGATAAAGCTCTTACCTCGATAAGTGTAGCCGAGGTCGACCGCTCGGCCGTCTCCCTTACGAACAAAGAGACAGGCGAGGGCAACATTACCCCCGATCTTGAGCTTGTATTCAAAGCCGTTCATTACGAAGGGGTCTCCTACTTCTTTATAAACGATAAGCTTATAGGCTCTCTTGACGACTACGACGATACGACGGCTACCCGCTTTGGCTTCTTCAGCGACCTTGACGGCCGCGAGGTCAGGATCAAAGAGCTTCGGGTAGATACGCTCAGACTCGGTGAGACCGCTATCTCGGACACCGAGGTTTTAGCGGTAGGTACCGAGCTTGAACTCAAGGGCGCTACCGAGCTTCCCGAGGACTTTAAGCTTTATTCGGGTCAGTGGCTGGATAAAAACGGTATGGGAACCGCAGAGGCAACGAGCGAAGGAGTTAAGCTGACCTCCGATAAGGGCGCTACCGCATTTATGCTCCCGTCTCAGAAATCGAGAAACCTCATATTTACCGCTAAGTTCAGCGGCATCGGTCAGGGCGGCCGCTTCGGTCTCGTTTCCTCGGTTGCAAGTCCTCTTTCGGGCTCCCGCGGAGGAAGCTTCTTCACGGTTTCGGCCGATAAGAGCACCGCTTCGGTCTATAACAAGACGGTGAACGTTGAAAGCGACCTTAGAGAATATAAGCTCGCCGATATAAAGGGACTTACTCTCGGCGACAGCATAGAACTTAAGATCTATAACTTCGACGATATGGGCTACTGCTTTATAAACGGGGTATACTTTACCCATATCGAGCTTTTCCCCGGAGGAAGCGATTCGGTATTCTGCGGAATATATACGGAAGAAAACAGCTCGGTCACGGTCGAAAGCGTTAAGACCGAATATATTATAGAAAAGGGAGTTTGCCGCTGGCTTAAAGAGCCCTCGGCAGAGTTGATCGCAAAGGGCGGCCCCGCCGTAAGCTTTAAGGCCGAGCTTTCGAAGAATAACGTTTTCTGTCAGACCAAGCCTGACGCTACCGTCGGACTTCTCGCGGCCCCCTCGGGAGAAGAGCCTATCGACCTCAGAATAGACAGTAAGGAGCTTATAAAGCTTCCCGAGGCAAAGACCGAAAACGGTTCCGCAACCATCAAGGTGACCTCGGTCCTTCCTCTTACCAAGGAAAACGTTTCGAGCTATTATACCGTCAGAGGCTACGCCGCGGTCGACGGAAAATACTACTACGGCGAGCCGATAGTTTATTCCCCCGCTCCCGAAGCCTCGGCGATCTATTTAGATCTTTCGGTCAAGGATAAGGCGGTCTACGACACCCTTTTTGAGGGAATAAAGGGCTACGTCGGAAAGTACGAAAAGACCCTTACCTTTGCCCTTTTCTCCGACTTCCATTATAAAGCGGGAATGTATTCCACCTCGGTCGCCGATATGCAGGCGATATTAGACCGCGCACACAAGGGGGGCGCCTCCTTTATACTTTCGGGCGGCGACTTCTGTAACGATTTCAAGGGCTCTCCCGAGCTTATGAACGCCTTCCTTAAAAACAACTATAACCTCCCCGCCTATAACATTTACGGGAACCACGAGCTTGAGGCAGGAAACACGATGGACTTCGTGACACCGCTTCTTACCAACGATAAAAACGTAGTCTGGGGAACCGAGGACGGAAGTATCGGCGACGGCTCTATCGCCTACTACTATTTCGAGAGCGGCGATTTCAGAATAGTTTGTACCGATACCAACTATTCCTTTAACCCCAGCACTCAGGAATGGGAGCATAACTATGCCGGCAGCTACGGACCGCCTTCGGGAAACACCAAGGGTAACTCCTTAGGCCCTGTTCAGCTTGAGTGGCTCGAGGAGGTCCTTACCGACGCCGCGTATAAGGGCAAGTCCTGTATCGTTATCGGTCACGACAGCTTCGCAGACAGATTCCGCTCCACCTCCCCCGACGCCTCAAAAATACGCGACATCTATTCGACGGTCAACGGTATCAGAAAGGGAACCGTACTTCTCTCCATCAACGGACACATTCATACCAACAATATGGCGGTGGTCGAGGACGTTCTGTACATCGATATGAACACCGCCAGAAACGGCGTCTGGAGAGGTACGGGAACCGAGCATTACGGCAACGAGCATACCTACGACTACGTTGAATACGACGATCTCGGTAACCCGATAACCTCGTATAAGAGAAGCCTTAACGAACTCTCTATGGGCAAGAACACCTGGTTCTTCGAGGACCCCTTAAGCGCAATAGTCAAGGTATCCCAGTACGGCACCGTTACTGTAGAAGGAATGGAAAGCCGTTGGATATACGGAATAAACCCCACGGACGCTAAAAACGACGAGGTGCCAAAGGTCACCTCGGGCAAATGGGAGCTTATTAAAAAGTAAAGGAGCAGATAATTATGAGCAGTTTAAAATTTACCGCATTTTCCGATATGCACTACAGAGTCGGTATGTACTCCACCACGGTAGCCGACCTTATGACGGTCATCGACCGCGCCAAGACAAGCGGCTCGGAGATCATAGTGCACTGCGGCGATATGTGTAACAATTATACCGAGTCCCCCGAGCTCATAAAGCCCTATCTCGGTTGCGGTCTCCCCGTATACGGCGTATACGGAAACCACGAGCTTGAGGGACCAAACTCTATGGAAATGGTTACCCCCAAGCTTACAAACGACGAGGTCGTCTGGGGAACCGAGGACGGAAAGATCGGCGACGGAACTATCGCTTATTACTATAAGGATATAAGAGAGTACAGGATCGTCGCAACCGATACCAACTACTCCTTTAACCCCAAAACCGGCGAATGGGTGCATAATACTACCGGCTCCTGGGGACCTCCTGCAGGAAATCTTCAGGGAAATTCCCTCGGCCCCGTTCAGTTTGCCTGGCTCGAAAGGGTCCTTCTTGACGCCGCAAAGCAGGGCAAAAAGTGCATCGTTTTAAGCCACGCCTCCTTTAACGGAGAAATAAGCGGCGGCACCCCCGACTGGGTTGCGGTAGATAACCTTTTCGCCCGCGTTAACGCTATGAAAAAGGGTACCGTTATAATGGCCATAAACGGTCATTACCACACCAACCGTATGTTCCGGAAGAACAACATCGTTTACTTCGACGTCAATACCACCCGTAACATCTGGTGGCAGCTCCAAAAAGAACCTCACTACGTTGAGGGTCAGGGACAGATGGTTGAAGAGCTGGACGATCAGGGCAACGTTATCGGTGAAAAGTGGCGCGACTTCAACACCCTTTGGATGGCGGACAACACCTGGTTCTGTGAGGATGCTCTCTCGGCCGTCGTTACCATCGCCGACGACGAGATATCCATCGAAGGCGTAGAGTCTAAATGGGTTTACGATATGGTTCCCGAAAAGGCCTACGACGTATGCGAGCCGAGGATCTCAAACGGAAGCTTTAAGGTTGAGTTTTAAATAAAAAACCGCCCGTAAGGAAGTTATGATTAGGGATAAAAACAAAAATCACCCGAGTTAAACTCGGGTGTTTTGGTTTAAAAGACGCTCGCTCGTGACGTATTTAGGCGTTTTCTGCCTCGAACTTCTTGATGAATTCGCAGAGAGCCTCTACGCCTTCGGTGGGCATTGCGTTGTAGATAGAAGCGCGCATACCGCCGACAGAGCGGTGACCCTTAAGGTTGGAGAAGCCTGCTGCGGTGGCTTCCTTAACGAACTTAGCGTTGATCTCCTCATCCTCAGCGCGGAAGGTAACGTTCATCATAGAACGGGAAGCTAGGTCGTTGGGGTTCTTAAAGAGCTTGCTTTCCTCAAGGCACTTATAAAGCATAGCGGCCTTGTTTTCGTTGATCTTCTTCATAGCCTCGAGTCCGCCGAGTCCCTTGATCCAGTTAAGAACGAGTCCGCAGATATAGATGGGATAGCAGGGAGGAGTATTGTACATAGACTCGTTCTCGGCCATGGTGAAGTAGTTGCACATGGTGGGAACGGTCTTGTCGAGGTCCTCACGGAGAAGGTCCTCACGGGCGATAACTATCGTAAGTCCTGCGGGAGCAACGTTCTTCTGAGCTCCTGCGTAGATGAGTCCGAACTTGGAAACGTCAACAGGCTCGGAGAGGATGCAGGAGGACATATCGGCAACGAGGGGAACGTCACCGGTGTCGGGGATGTAGTCCCATTTGGTTCCGAAGATGGTGTTGTTGAAGCAGATATGAACGTAGTCGGCGTCAGCGCGGAGGTCGAGCTCCTCCTGACGGGGGATGCGGGTGAAGTTTTCGTCCTTGGTGGTGGCGGCAAGGTGAGCGTCGCCGAACTTCTGACCTTCCTTATAAGCCTTACCCGAGAACTGACCGGTTACGATATAGTCGGCCTTTCCGGTCTTCATAAGGTTCATGGCAACGTTTGCAAACTGCATAGAAGCGCCGCCCTGAAGGAACATTACCTTATAATTGTCGGGAATGTTCATAACCTCGCGGAGATCGGCCTCGGCCTGCTTGATGATTGCGTCGTAGACCTTAGAGCGGTGTGACATCTCCATAACGCTCATTCCGGATCCCTGATAGTTCATCATTTCGTCTCTTGCCTGCTCTAAAACGGGCACGGGAAGCATAGACGGACCTGCAGAAAAATTATAAATACGATCGTACATTGTTTATTCCTCCAAAAAAAATTAATGTATGGGTCTATTATACGACTTTTCTTTTCATCTTGCAATAGTTTTGTGAAAAAAATATCAATAAATTTCGCCTTTTTCAGACTGTTTTGGTCTCCAGATAGTGTTTTATCGCTCTTTGCATAAATTCTTCGGTTACGCTGAATCGTTCGGCAAGGCGTTCGACGTCCTCCTCCCCTGACGCAAGGGCCTTTAAAAGCTCGGCATAGGGTACTAAAGCGTTTACGGCCCAGCGCTGAGCGGCACGTTCCCGTTTTATAACCGTGCTTTTGTCGCTGCCTACCGAATACATAGCCCCCGTAGCAAGGTGACCCAGCTCGTGGGCAAGGGCTACCCTTTCGGCGGCATTGCTTCCGACAAGAGTCTTGTCCATAGCGATAAAGCCCTTCCCCCCTATCTCAAGAGAGAAGGCCGGATTCTCGCAAAGGGTTATAAAATCCACCGTAATTCCCTCGTTTTCGGCAATATTATATAATTTGTTTGTCTCCATTTTCTCTTTCCTTAATATATGTCGCGTAGCGTAGCACCTCTTCGAGCATAGCGTCGGTTATACCGTCCTCGCCGCCGAAAAGGGCTATTTTCAGGTTGCTTGGGTTTAGTTCGTCGGTTTGCGGGGCGGCTCCCGACAGTAAATATTCAACACTTACCGAGAAGTATTCGGCTATTTTCTGCAGAGTGGAGGCAGAAAGAGTCTTTATTCTTCCCATTTTAAAGTCGGTAAGCGATGCACGGGGTATGGCGCACTTCTTGCACATTTCGGTTATGTTCATTTTATGGGAGCGGCAGAGTGCTTCAATTCGCAGATATATATCGTTCATAACGTATCTCCTTTTGTCTAAATGCGACAAATTATTGAATTTAGTAAAATATGTCCTTGACAATTACTAAGTATCGTAATATAATGGCCTTGCTGATACGAAATTCAGTAATTTATTTGACTTTGCGTCAATTATATTACAGATTTTCGTAAAAGTCAAGTATTTTTCAGGAGGAACAAAAGAGATGTACCGTTGTACGGACTGTAAAGGTGAATTTGATTTTTTAAAGATAGTATTCGAGACCCATGAGCTTGACACTCCCCCTTACGAAAAGCTTAAGCTTTGCCCCTACTGCGGTAGCAGCGAATACGAACGATGCGAAAATGCGCATTGCCGATTTTGCGGAAGGAGGCTTAAGGAATCGGGAGAATACTGTAGCGAAGAATGCAGAAAAGCGGGTCGCAAATACTATGAAAGGGAGCAGGAAAACCGCAGGCTTTTCAGAAGCTCCCCCGTCGCAAAATCGGTCAATGAGGTTGCCGACTATAACAAGGCCCACGGCACCAAATATTCTTACGGCAAATATTTTAGCTTAAAGGAGGCAGGTCTTATATGACGATCAGCGAAAAAAAGGAATTTTTAAAGGAATATACGCGAAGTATGGCAAGGGTACAAAGGCTTAACTTCGAGCTTGAAAGGCACCACGAGGCCACCTTAATAATAGAACCCGAGATAGAGCAATGCATCAGCACCGCCGAAAGCATAGAAGCGCTTATATACGCTATTCCAAACGGTCTTCAGCGGGAAATTATGCTTCGAAGGTTTATTTACGGAGAAACCTTGGAGGAGATCGGCGAAGCGCTCTGCTATTCTCCGCGGCATCTTCAGAGAATAATAACAAAGGCCGTCGACCGCCTTAACGTAGAGGCTATTGCACGATAATTTTGCTTTTTAAAGAAAATGTGCTATAATAAGAAATGAGAATCTCTCTTGGATTACATATCAAAGGAAACATAGAATGAAAACGGCTACTATAGATTTAACGAATTGTAAATATGTATACGAATTACATCAGCGAATCGAGAAGGCTTTGGGGTTTCCCGATTACTACGGGAAAAATTTAGACGCTTTTTGGGACTGCATCAGCCGAGAGTGTGATGTTGATTTCATAACCATAATCGGAAGCGAAAGCGTCGCCGAAGAAATAAAGCCCGTAATAAAAGATATAATCGATCTACTAAAGGAAAATAAAGAACACTTTGCAGGCAGCGACCGTCCGTTTGATTACGAAATTTTAAGTTAGACGACCGTGTTTTTTTACAAAAAACAAAGAGGATATGTACCGAGTTAGATACATATCCTCTAATTTTATCCCTATCCGCAACTCCCTAATCGTCGGTGTTTTTTAACATATGGGCGACCTTGAGTACGGCGGCCTGAGTTTTTCCGTCGGGTATCTCCCCTGCCATTATCATATCGACGAGTTTTTCGAGCTTTATCTTTTCGGGGAGAACGAACTCGTCCTCGTCGGGGTCGGTCTCTCCGAAGGTAAGACCGAAGGCGGCGTACATATATATTACCTCGTCGGTATATCCGGGGGTCGGATAAAAGGTTCCGAGGCTTATAAATTTTTCGGCCGTAATACCAAGCTCCTCTTTAAGCTCACGCTTTCCGCCCTCTAAGGGGTCCTCGTCGGCGCTGTCCCGTTTTCCTGCGGGGATTTCAATAACCTCCCTGCCGTAAGGATATCGGTACTGACGGACAAGCATTACCTCACCCTCGTCGGTTACGGGTACGACGCAGATACCGCCCGGATGACGGATGTATTCGCGTTTTGCGGTATTACCGTCGGGAAGGGAAATATCGTCGAGAAAAAGATTTATTATTGCGCCCTTATAGATTTGCTCGCTTTTAAGCCGTTTTTCTTTAAGATCCATAATACTTTCCTTTTTTGTTTTTTTATAATTATAAATCTCCTCTCGGTTTATTTCAACGATTTTTTCACACAATAATCCTGAAAGGATGATAATATGTGCGGAATTGTCGGATTTGCGGCAAATGAAAATACGGCCGCGGAGGTTTTTAAAGGGCTTTTAAAGCTCGAATACCGCGGCTACGATTCGGCGGGAATCGCGGTCATAAACGAGGGCAGAATAAAATGTGAAAAGGTTGCGGGCAGAGTTTCCGAGCTAAAGGATGCGGCAGAAGGGCTCTTCGGTAAGGTCTCTATAGGCCATACCCGTTGGGCGACCCACGGAGCGGCCACTCGGTCTAACGCACACCCTCACATAAGCTACGACGGCCGTTTCGCTCTGGTTCATAACGGGATAATCGAAAACTCTGTCGAGCTTAAGGCCGAGCTAACGGGGCTCGGTATTGAATTTAAAAGCGAGACCGACAGCGAGGTCATCGTTCAGCTTATAGCCAAAAACTATTTCGGCGATCCGATAAAGGCTCTTGACGCGGCCGTAAAACGTCTTTCGGGCTCCTTCGCGATAGCCCTTATTTGTACCGATTTTCCCCTTAGCGTTTTTGCCGCAAAAAAAGGAAGTCCCCTTATAGCGGGCCGAGGAAGAAACAGAAATATGCTTGCATCCGACGTTTCGGCCCTTTCTCCCTTTGCAAAAAGCATCTGCCGACTTTCCGACGGTGAGCTTTTGGAGATACGAAAGGATACGCTTAATTTTTTCAGGGACGGAAAGCCCGTAGAAAAGGAATTTGAGGAGATAAAAATGAAGGAATATAAGGCCGACAAGGGCGAGTTCGAGCATTTTATGATAAAGGAGATCTTCGATCAGCCCGAGGTTGCGAAAAGCATAATAGAAAAAAGAATACGAAACGGCGAGGCGGTTTTTTCGGAGCTTGAGCCCGATATTTTAACCGATATTAAACAGGTTAGCATTGTTGCCTGCGGTTCGGCATATAACGCGGGAATGGCGGGAAAATATATCTTAAAGGAGCTGCTGCGGCTTCCCGTCACGGTATCCCTTGCGAGCGAATACCGCTACGCCGCTCCCCTGCCCTTAGAGGGAACTATAACCGTTTTTATAAGTCAGTCGGGGGAAACGGCCGATACCCTGGCGGCGGCCGAAAGGGTCAGAGCGCTTAGAGGAAGGTCGATTTCTATCGTTAACGTAAGGGACAGCGCTCTGACAAAGCTTACCGACTATACCCTTTATACCGAGGCAGGTCCCGAGGTCGCGGTAGCAACCACAAAGGGCTATACCGCTCAGGTAATGACCCTCTGCCTTTTAGGGGTATGGGCCAAACAAAGCGAAAAGTCGGTGCTTTTCGAGGCGGTAGAGGCTATTAAAAGCATACCCGAAATAATGCTCCGCCTGCTTGGTACAAAGGACAAAGCAGAAGAGCTTGCGAAAAAAGTAAAGGAGGAAGACTCGGTTTATTTTATAGGCAGAAACATCGATTATGCGGTAGCCTTAGAGGCCTCCTTAAAGCTAAAGGAAATCTCTTATATTCATAGCGAGGCCTTTGCGGCAGGGGAACTAAAGCACGGCTCTATCGCCCTTATCGAGGAGGGAACGAAGGTTTTTGCCCTTAACTGCTACGGTCCTCTTACCGACAAAACCGTCTCGGCCATAAGGGAAGTAAAGGCAAGAGGAGCCTGCGTTACGGCGGCCTTTTGCGAGAACGACGGCAATACCGCGGCGGTTTGTGACGAGGGTATACCTCTGCCTATAGTTCATCCCATAGTAGGGGCGGTCTGTGAGATAATTCCCTTTCAGCTTCTCGCCTATTTTACGGCAAAGCATAGGGGCGCCGATATAGATAAGCCCAGAAATCTCGCAAAATCGGTTACGGTCGAATAAATGAAATATTGATTTTCTAATACAAATAGTGTAAAATATTACTAAAATAAAGGACAGACCGAGATCGGTCTGTCCAAAATAAATTTTAAAGGTGTGTTATATGAATTTAACCGAAAAGTATTTACACTGGATAAAATATTCCGACCCCGATACCGCCGCCGAGCTTAAGGCCATCGAAGGCGACGAAAAGGAGATCTACGAGCGTTTTTATAAAAATCTCGAATTCGGTACCGGCGGAATGAGAGGCCTTATCGGCGCAGGCCCCAACCGCATAAACCGCTACACCGTAGCCAAGGCCACCAAGGGTCTTGCCGAGTACATAAAGGCGGCGGGCGAGACCGCTATGAAAAAAGGGGTTGCCATTGCCCACGATAATCGCCGAAAGAGCCGCGAATTCGCCGAGGTCACGGCAGGAGTTTTGGCCGCAAACGGTATTAAATGTTACCTTTTCGAGGACCTCAGAACCACCCCTGAGCTTTCTTATGCCGTAAGAAGGCTTTCCTGCTTTAGCGGCGTCGTTATAACCGCTTCTCACAATCCTCCCGAGTATAACGGATATAAGATCTACGACGATACGGGATGTCAGTTCGTACCCGACACGGCACAGCTTGTTATCGACGAGATAGAAAAGATCGAGGACGAGCTTAAAACAGAGGTTATGCCCATAAATAAAGCGGGAGAGCTTATCGAAATTATCGGAAAAGAGATCGACGAGCCCTACTACGAGGAGGTCTTAGCCCTTCGCTTCGATAAGAATACCGATAAAAACATCAAGGTAATATATACGCCGCAGCACGGCACGGGTAATATCCCCGTAAGATACGTTTTGGACAAGGCCGGCTTTGACGTTACCCCCGTAGAGGCACAGTGTACTGCCGATACCGAGTTTTCGGCCACCAAAAACCCCAACCCCGAAGCAAAAGAGGCCTACGACTTAGCAATAGCGCTTATGAAGGAAAAGCAGGCCGATATCGCTATAGCCACCGACCCCGACTGCGACCGTCTCGGCGCGGTCATAAGCCATAAGGGCGAATATACCCTTCTTACGGGAAATCAGTCGGGAGCCATTATCCTTTACTATATCCTCTCCCGTATGAAGGAGCAGGGAGCTTTACCGAAGAACGGAATTATGTTCAACACCGTCGTTACCTCCACCCTCGGAGATAAAATTGCGGAAAGCTTCGGCGTCGAGACCGAAAAGACCCTTACCGGCTTTAAGTTTATCGGTGATAAGATAAAGCAGCACGAAAGGACCGACGGCAAAAAGTTCGTCTTCGGATACGAAGAAAGCTACGGCTGCCTTATAGGGGATTTCGTCCGCGATAAGGACGCAGTTCAGGCATCCCTTATGTTCTGTGAAGCCGCCGACTATTATAAAAAGCAGGGCAAGAC
This sequence comes from uncultured bacterium, assembly GCA_949293385.1. Lineage (GTDB taxonomy): Bacteria > Bacillota > Clostridia > Oscillospirales > Acutalibacteraceae > SFWF01. The sequence goes on from CASFDQ010000147.1 coordinate 15,233, forward strand.
CCTTATTGACGTTTTAAACGAGATCTACGAGAAATACGGCTACTTCGCCGACAACCTCGTATCGGTAACCCTTAAGGGTGCCGAAGGCGCAAAGCAGATAGCTAAGATCATGGACGATCTTCGAGCTACGAAGCCCGACGCCATTGCGGGCTACCCCATAAAGGAGGTCGTTGATTTTACTGCTCCTCCCGAGGGCTTTATCTCTTCCAACGTTTTACTCTATAATTTTGCCGACGGAAGCTTTGCGGCGGTAAGACCCAGCGGAACCGAGCCTAAGTGCAAGTTCTATTACTGCATCTGTGCCGAAAACAAGGACGCGGCCGAGGCTAAAATGGCGGCTGTAAAAGAGTATTTTAAGGTGGAAAGCTAATATGAAAAAATATCCTCTTCTCCTTTCCCCCGTTACAAAGGATTACCTTTGGGGCGGCGACCGACTTAAAACCGAATACGGTATACCCTGCCCTACCGATATCTGCGCCGAGGGCTGGATGCTTGCCTGCCACGCAGACGGCACTAATACGGTTTTAAACGGCGAGCTCAAGGGTAAAAGCTTTAAGGAGGCCCTTTCCCTTTGGGGTAAAAAGGACGAGTTCCCCATACTTATAAAGCTTATCGATGCTAAAGATAAGCTTTCGGTTCAGGTTCATCCCGAGGACGAATACGCCTATAAAAACGAGGGGGAGCCGGGAAAGACCGAAATGTGGTATATCGTCGACTGCGACGAGGGGGCCGAGCTTATCTACGGCTTTAAGCAGAGCGTCGACAAGGCCGAATTTGAAAGGCGCATTAAAGACAACACCTTAGACGAGGTAGTAAACTACGTACCCGTAAAGAAGGGCGACGTCTTCTTTATTGCGGCGGGTACGCTTCACGCAATCGGAAAAGGCATACTTATCGCCGAAATTCAGCAAAACTCAAACACGACCTACCGCGTTTCGGATTACGGACGTCTCGGCGCCGACGGAAAGCCCCGAGCGCTTCATATCGAAAAGGCTCTTGACGTAACCAAAACCGAGCCCCCAATCATACCCTACGGCGCGGTCGGAGAGATATCGGAGCATAGCTTCGGCAGTGTTCGAAGCCTTGCCGACTGCGAGTATTTTAAGGTTAAATCCATAAGCCTTGACGGCGGCTTCGGAATAAACAGTCCCAATTTCGTTTCCCTTCTTGTTTTAGACGGCGAGATTACCGTTAAGTATGAAGACGGAATTATAACCGCCAAGAAGGGCGACAGTATTTACGTCCCTGAAAACGTAACCGCTATGGTTTCGGGCAAGGGCGAAATAATTTATTCGTTAAAATGAGGTCTTTGCGATGAGTTTTGGTAATACCATAATTTTTGGCGACAGCTATTCAACCTTCGAGGGATATATTCCCGAGGGGTATGCCTGTCATTATTTTTCGGTTCCTAAAAATGAGGTTGACGTTACCAAGGTAGAAGAGACCTGGTGGCATAAGCTTATGAGTGAGACAGGGTCGAATCTCATTTTAAATAATAGCTGGTCGGGGTCGACAATATGCTACACCGCATACGGCGGACGCGACTGCTCGGGGGATTCTTCCTTTATATACCGCTTCGAAAAGCTTCTTAGCGAAGGCTTTTTTGAAAAAAATAAGATAGATGCTCTTTTTGTTTTCGGCGCAACCAACGATTCTTGGTGCGGTGCGCCCCTTGGCGAAGAAAACTATGGAGAAGTGTCCCACGAGGAACGCTTTTCGGTTCGCCCCGCAATATGTCATTTCTTTAAAAGAATTGCCGAGGAGCTTCCCGAGGTTAGAAAAATATGCATCGTAAACACGAATCTTTTGGAAGATATCTCCTCCTGCCTTAAAAATGCCGCCGACAAATACGGCTTTGAAAAGGTAATTCTGTCAGATGTTGATAAAACGGCAGGTCATCCCACCGTTAAGGGTATGGAGCAGATAAAGGAGCAGGTTAAGGCGGTTTTGTAAGACCTAACATAGACGTAGGATTTTGCAACCCATGACAAATTGCTTCGGTCTCCGGCCTTTCCTATTTCCCATTTCCCTAACAAAAAAATATCCGAAGGAATTTGCTATGTGTTCTTAGCGAAGTTTTTAGGGTGGTATGTAACCGGAAGGCATTTTTGCCTTCCGGTTCTTACTTTTATGCAGGGATATCTTCCTCTGCATCTTCGTCATAAGTGCCGAACATTACGGTGAGTGTTTCAAGCTTCTTCATTTGGAATTTGTAGTATATTACTACGGGATTTCCGCAAGTGTGAGAGTATTTGACCTCTTTCTCAAACACCTCAATCCTGCGGATGAAGGCTCGAAGCAATTCGGGTGTCAGTTTCGGCATCTCCACATACTGTTTTGCCTTTGTCATAAACTCTCGTACCGACTGTTCGTGTGCATCTAACTCGGCAATCCCTTTATTCAGACTTTCGAGTTCGAGCTTCAGTTCGGCTTGTTCCTGTTCGTATCCGCAAGCCATTTCATCATAACGCTCTACGGTTATTCTTCCGACCACACGGTCTTCATACAGACAACGGATAATATTGTCTATCTTTTTAATACGGTCTTCGAGTTTATCTTTTTGCTTTTTAGCAAGGGCATTAAACTTTTCGGCTTCGCTTTTCGCTTTTTGCATCGCTGCCTCATAGAACTTATCGGGTTCTTCTCTCGCAAAGGCGGTCATCCTTTTCAAATCGTCAAGTACGATTTGGTCTAACACCATTTCACGAATATTGTGTGCCGTACAGTCGGTGGTGCGCCTACGGTATCCGCCACACTGAAAGGCATTCTTTTCGGGTGCGAGTGTTTTTGCTCTCGCAAGATATAACCGCTTATGGCAGTTGCCGCAGTATAGGATACCTGCGTACTTGTCCACTTCGCCTTGCTTGTCGGGACGCTTCCGTCCGGCAAAGTGCTTTTGTACTCTCTCGAATACTTCACGCTCAACAATGGCTTCGTGTGTATTCTTGAATATGAGGATTTTGTCGGGGTCATTCTTAAGCCGTTTCTTTAACTTATTCGACTTGGAATAAGTTTTAAAGTTAACGGTGTCGCCAACATATTCCTGATTCTCAAGCATTTTGCGAACTGTGGTCTACGCCCAATGATACGGACGTTCAAGGTCGGGGTTGCCGATACGCTTTCCTGTGGTTTGGAAGATATATACACTTGGGGAGAGTATCTTTTCCTCGCACAGTATATCGCAGATTTTAACGACACCAAGTCCCGATGCATACATATCGAATATGCGTTTTACAATAGGCGCAGTCTGTGGGTCGGGAATTAATTCCTTTTTGTTTTCGGGATTGAGCATATAGCCGTAGGGTGTGGCTGTGCTTATACGCTCACCACGTTGACCTTTTGCTCTCTGCACCGCACGGATTTTTCTGCTTGTATCGGCAGCATAAAAATCGTTGAAGTAATTACGCATACCGGAAAAATCATTATCTGCTCTATTGATGCTGTCATACCCATCGTTGATTGCAATAAATCTTACATCATAGGACGGGAATTTAATATCCATTAAGTGTCCCGTTTCCAGATAATCTCTGCCAAGACGGGATTGGTCTTTTACGATTACGATTCCAATTTTACCTGCTTCAACATCCTTCATCATTTGCACATGGGCAGGTCTTTTGAAGTCGGTACCACTGTATCCGTCATCTACATAAAATTTGCAGTTGCGGAAGCCGTGATCGTCAGCATACTTTTGCAGTATGATTTTTTGATTCTCAATCGACAGGGACTCGCCGAGCCTTTCGTCCTCTTGAGACAGTCTGCAATAAAGGGCAGTTATTAAATTGTTTGTATTCTCGGTTGATTTTAACATTATTCGTATCCTTTCCGAGCCGAGTGCGGCTCTGTAAAATCAAACCGAGTAGGATACAGCAACACCATATCACTACTCGGTTTCAAAGTCCAGCGACAAAACTGTTAA
>CASFDQ010000148.1 GCA_949293385.1 uncultured bacterium
TTGCGATAGGTCGATACGGTCAAATATATCCTTCGTTATTTCGGCATAACGGAACATCATATATGCAGAGGTGGGAACAATAGGATATTTCGGATTGAAGGTTTCGTCAGTCCAGCCTACCCCTGCAAAAGCGTTATCGTAGGAAGTTCGGTTTCCATCCTGCTGATAGAAGCTCCAAAACCCGGTCTGCCCGGCCTTTTTGCCTGCGGCGAAGACCTTTTCCTCATTTTCGGCTACGGTTTTAAGCTTTTCGGCTATGCTCATCAGGCCTCACCTCCCATATACTGCTCCTGAAGGGCGATAACGGCGTCAAGGGCCGCCTCAATATCACCGACTACCCCGTCAAGATAAGCCTTATTTACGGCATCTTTATCGAAGATTGGCTCGGCAAGGTTTCTTATTCTGCAGCCGTCGACGTTTACGTTTGCTTGATCGTATTCGGATCTATATCCGCTTAGCTTTACGTCGTCGACGGTGGAGCTTACCGTAACCGTACCGTAGGAGCCAAGCTCGGCCATTCCGAAAAGAAGTTTCAGATATCCCGAAAAGTCCTTTGTACTGTCGATGCTTTCAAGGCGAAGCTCCCTTCCTGCGATAAGGGTCATTATGCCGTCGCGCTCGGTAATATCGGCAAATTTATCCTGCTTTTCGGAGACCGCGCTCATATACTCCTCTGCGGCCGCAGAGGCGGCTTCGGCTCTTTCGGCGGCGGCTTCGGCCGCCTTTGCCTCCAAGCCTGCCGAGCCGCAAAATTCCCCTGCCGAAAGGCAGTAGTCTCTTGCTTTTAAAGCTTCGTTTTCGGCCGCCGTTGCCGCCTGCTCCGAAATTTCTTTTGCGGTTTCGGCCGCTTGAGCCGAGGTCTCAGCACCTTCTTTCGCCTCTATAGCCTTTTTAAGCTGATCGGCGCAGGTCGCCTGAAGCGCCTTCATACGCAAGGTTCCCTCAGATATCATCTCCTCCGCCTCGGCCGTCTTTTCGCCTATAAGGGAAAGGGATTCGGCCGTTTTCTTTTCAAGTATATCGACCCTTTTTCTTTTATCGTCGGCGGCGAGACAGCCCTCCCCCGCCATAAAATAAAGAGGCGCGGTGGCCCTTAAAAACTCCCTCGAGTTTCCCTCGGGGTCGGTCTCGTTAATTCTCAGTATCACCTTAGAATCAAGTCCCGAAGCCGACATTTCGCTTCTTATAAAGAAGGGCTCGCTCAGGGCCTCGATACCTCTGTCCTCCCCTAAAAAACTCTCTCCCGCTTCGGTTATAAAGTCGATTCGTACCGAAAGGACGCTGCCCTCGGCCGATTTTTCGGAAAGCTTTTCCGAAAAATCTCGGTCGGGAGTAAAAACAAGGGCGGTAGCACGGTGCTCCCCCTGATATCCGCCGCAAAGCGGCTCTTTGGGAGAAATTCCGTCGACACTAAGGATATAATTTAAACTGTTTTCCATTATTTCACTCCTTTATATAATATTTTGCGTCAGATAGTCGGCCGTAAGGGAGACTGCCGAAAAATCACCCGAAAAGGAAAGTCTTATTTCCGGCTTTTTTGCCCTAAAGCCGCAGAATATTTTTTTACCGCCCCTTTTAAGGGTCATTCTTTCGCTCTTTTTTATTTTCCCGTCCTCAAAAACGGTTAAAAGCACCTCGCCGTCACCCTCGATATAAAGGCCTAAAAAGCGCATCGGCTCGGGGGTATTAAAGGGCCGCAGAGAAATCTCGGCAGTTATGGGTACAGGGCTTTGACCCTCGTCGGTAGAGACCGTATCCTCGCCGCCTTCTCCGAATAAAACGGGGAAAAGGGTAACCTCTGCTCCCCTTCTGGCAAGCCCTAAAAGCAGTATTTTTCCCATATAGGAAAAGCCTCCCGCAATATCTTGGTCGAAGCTCCATTTATAAAGGCGGAGCTTACCGCTGTCGTCGGCCGAAAGGACGAAGGCCGTTTTTCCGCAAAACAGGCAATACCTGTCTTTGTCGGTAAGAGCAAAGGCGGTCGCATCTATCGGCTCGGAGATACCGTAAAGTCTTTTAAAGGCCGAGCCTTTAAACTCGTAAACCTCTCCGTCAAGGTCGGTAAAAACCACCCCTTCTCCGCTTCTGCATATACTTTTCGCAAGAGGGGTAGAGGGCAGACTCAGCGCCTTTCTGAAGAGTATTTCGTATTCTCCTACCTTTTCGGCGAAGCCCTCGTCATCGAAGACCTTCTCCTCCCCCTTGTACTGCGCCGTTTCGGAAACAAAGACCTTATCCTCCTTAAAGGCGAAAAGGGTCTTTCCGCTCGAAATAACGCGGTCGATAATAACTCCGTTTTCTCCGAGAGAAAGCCTGCTTTCAGCGGGGAAATAGAGGGGGTGGGCGGGACTGTTCCAGAGCATTACCGAGGGGCTCGTTTTGCTCCCGTAAAACACCGTCATATCCGACCTGCCGGTAGAGACCGATGAGGTAATCCCTAAGCAGTTACCCATAGAGCAGACGGCCGACACATCCTCGCTTCGGGTCTTGTAGGCGGTTACCTTAAGGTTGTTGAGTCTTCGTCCGTAGGGTAACGGAAATTCGGCTCCCGTATCGTCTATAAAGCAGATATCTCCCCTCTCTCGGCTGACCTTCATCACCACCATCGTTCCGTCGACGTCAAGCTCGTTTGATATCTCCTCGCCCGACATTGCCGTAAAGCGATAGATATCACCGACGTATAAAAATTCGGCCGTAACCGTCGCCTCGTCGAGAGCTTCCTCGGGCAGGGTAAACCAGACCGAAGCCGAGTCGGTGGTAAAGTAGGAATAAAAGGCCGAGGAAAGCAGATTTCGGCTCTGCGGCGCGATAGGGTCGGGCAGGTCGAGCGGCTCTCCGTAGGGGGCGGCTCGGTACCATGCGTCTCCCCTGCCGTTTGCAAGCAGGGTAGGCAGGTACATATCCGACTCGGTAAGCATTCTCCAGTAGGTAAGGTCGGTCGAAAGCTCCATCATACGATAAAAATCTTCCGACTCTCCGCTGTACTCCTGACGGCAGAGAAAATATATTCCCGCCCCCTTCATAGGGCGTCCGCTGAATACGGTATAGGAGGTCGGATAGCCCATTTCGCCGTTTGGCGACCTCGAAAATTCGATGCTTCCGATAGAGGTACTGTCCCCCTCGGGGTATACGAGCTTCATTTCGAAAATAAGGTTGCCGAGAAGGTTGTCCCTTACGTTTATAACCACCCTTCCGAGGCGTCCGAAAAGATACACCTCACATTCGCTGACGACGGGATAGCACTCGTCACCCTCAATACCGCTGTCACTGTATACGGGGCTTTCGGTCTTGGAAATAAAGGCGGGTCGGCTGACCAGCTTATCCCCCTTTACCTCACAGTTTACGGGAGGTCTTTCGGGGGACAGAATATCGGGGATGGAAAAGGTCCTGCGGGTATTTGATGAGGTCTTTTTTATTCTCATAGCTCCTCCCCCGAAAACAATTTTTCTTTAACCTTGTCGTTTCGGTTTTTCCTTGCCGACAGTCGGCGGTTATAGGTATCGGAAAAATTAAGCGCCGCCGAGGCGTCTCCGCCTGCGTTTGCGATAAGCATTGCGAGACCGTAGACGGCCGTTGCCGTTTCCTCTTCACCTATAAAAGGAGGCCTTTCCGAAAGGCTTTCGGGCGGCATATAACCCATCTCCTCGGCAACCGCCGAGACGAGCTCGAGACCGATTATCTTTATATTCTCGTCGAGCTGCTCGCAGCCGAGAAGCCGTACCGCCCTCTCGAGAAGCTTATATCCGTTCATCTTCTTCCTCCTTTTCTCCCTCAAGCTCGGCTATAAGGCCGCCTACGTCGGGAATAAGTCCCGCGGGAAGCCGTTTAAGATACTGTAGCGGAGTGATAGCCCCCTGCTCAAGGAGACTTCCGAGGGTAGCGACCCTTTCCTTTTCTCCGCGAGTAACCGCTTCGCTCGCGGTAACCTTTACCGAAAGGACCAGAGAGCGGTATTTCGAGGCGTCGAAGGGGAAATACCATATTCCGTTTTTATCGTTAATACGAAGGCTTCTCTTTCCGTAGCAGGCAAAGAAAAACTCCGCCCAGATAAGGGAAATATCCTCAATAAACCTGAAATATCGGTTTTTAAGGGGTAAAAGGTGACGGGCAGAGGCCTCGCGAAGCTCGATGATAGCCGAGGTATTGTTAGCCTTCATATCGCCGAGGGCCGCTTCGTTCGCTCCCGATTGGGTCAGGGTATTGTATATAAGATCGTTTACCGTATCGCGGTAGGCGGCGGCAGAATCGGGGGGAGCTACGTATCTTACGGCGGTCTCAAGCTCTTCGGCGCTGCCGTAGGCTCTTATTATCTGACCCGGCTCGTTGGTAATATCCCCCGTAACAAGGTCGCCGTTTACTACCATAAGGGGCATACCGCCCGTCATTGCCGACCATACTCCTGCGGTAATAAGGCGGTTTATCGCTATCTGATTCGGAATAAGATAGGTAACCTCGCTGTCGCCGTAGATAGAGCCGTCTCTTCTTTCCCAGGAAAATACCGACAGAGGATAAAGAGGGATATTAAGGCAAAAATCTCCTCTTACTATCGCCTCCTCGGTAGTCTTTACGGCGAAAACCTTCGTTTCTCCGTTATCGGTCCTCGCCTTATAGAGCTTTGTAAAAAGGGTAAGCTTTTTGTCTCCCTTTTCGGCAAGCCTCGAAACTATAGCCCGAGGCGCACCGTAGCGTTTTGCCTCGGCGGCAATATCGGCGGCCGCTTTTTCCTGCGTTAAAATAATATAGGGCTGCTTCTGAAGATCGCCGACCGCGGGGTCTCCGAAATAGATGTCCTCTATTTTTATACATTCGCAGGCTATGTCTCCGAGTATCGGAGTTCCCCCTACCCTGTCGGCAAAAAGTCCCGTTTTAATATCGGGATCGAAATAGGTATATACCGCCCCCGTTCCTCTTATATAGGCGTCTCTCAGGGCTTGGTCGACGATCTCGCTCAGTCCGACCCTTTCGGCGGTGACGGTACGGTAGGAATTAAGAGCAGAGACCATTAGTCCTATTTCGTTTTTACCCGTATATGGGGCGAAGACCGCATTATCGGCGCGGGACAGAGCCCTTCTCTCGGCCTCTATCTCCTTTTTTGCTCCGAGGCTTTGGGAGATACCCTCGGCGGTATAGCTTACGGCCGTCTCACCCGATGAAAGCTGAGATATCTTATAGTCGCCGATACGCTTTATAACGTTATGACGAACGAGGGGGCGTTCGTTTCCGCAGGCCGCTCCACGCCACTGATCGCCGATAAAAAAGCGCTCGTTTATGCGGTTTTGCTCGTAAAGCCCCTTTTTGCCGAGACTCTCCTTGTAGCGCCTCGCCGCGGTATATTCGGAAAATATTTTTTGAGGACTGTTTATCAAGTTCTTTCCTCCTTTCTCAGATCGGCGGCCCCGAAGTATTCCTCGGAGCCGCCTTTCAAAAATTATTCTACGGTAACTACTGCAACGTCGGTGGAAACGGTGTGGGTACCGTCTACGGTCACCTTACAGAAATAGTAGTAGTTGCCTGCGGCAAGGTCTTCGGGGATCGCAAGCTCGGCAGAGGTAGCGCCCGCTATCTTAGCGGCTCCCTTACCGTTTTTGGCCGAAGCCTCATACCACTGATAGGAAAGGACCGAGCCGGCCTCGGTAGAGGCAACTACCGAGAGGGTCTCGGTAATGCTGCCTTCGGCGGTAACTACGTCCTCAGGCTGAGCGGTAACGGTTACGGGGGCAGATATCCAGGCCCAAACGCTGTCGGCGGCCGAGGCCTTTACGAAAAGATCGTAGTAGATTCGGTAGTCGAACTTATAAGCGTCGGCGTCGATATTCTGACCGGGGGTAAATACTCTCATCTTTTCGGTCTTCTTAACGAGATGAGCGGCGTTCTTCGGCAGTACGAGCATAAAGATCTCGCTTGCCCCTGCGGCAGGCTTGAAGCCGCCTGCTTCTCCGGTAGCAAAGCTGTAAGCGGTCTTCATACGCTCACTTACAACGGGGATAAGGGCAATTCCGTTTATCGACTTGACCTTAAGGTCGATACCGCCCTGCTTAAAGTCGGATACCGTTATCATACGGGAGATCTCGTCGGAGGAGCAGAGAGCCGCGTAGGCGTGGGAGTCGATAAAGCAGACCAGCTCGGTAGAGTAGCCTACGACCGACTGTACCTCGTTAACGAGACTGCAAAAGGCCTCGAAGGGGGTAGCCATATCGCCCGAAATAAGGTTGCCCTTGGATTTCGCAAGAGCGCCGAGCTTAGAAAGAACGTAGGCGTCACATTCGGGGACTACCTTGGTGCGAACGTATTCGCCGAGGATCTTTCCTGCAAGGCAGGCGATACCGCTTTCGTCCATATCCTCGCGATCGATCTGAAGAGAGCGGGCGCGGTCCATAGACATTGTGTACGAGGTGTTGGAAACGGTTACTGCGCCGTTTCCGAAGCCGTTTGCGCGGTCGTAATCGGTAAGACCCTCGAAATCGATATCGGGGATGATCACGGTCTTTGCGCCGACGAAACGGGTACGAAGGGCGTTATCAGCGAAGAAGGCGGTTGCGCTCTTTGCTTCAAACACACGGTCGAGCTCAGAGGAATATACCTCTGCGGATGCAATAGAATTAAGTGACATATTTTTTCTCCTTTAAAATTAAATTTATTCCTCCCAAATGCCCTTTATAAACTCGGCATCGGTGAGGTTTTCGGAGGAGCCGAAGGACATTGAGCCCAGCGACCCCTCCCTTGCCGCCTTATCGCGGCTCTTTTCTTCGGCGGCGGCCACGCGCTGACGATGCTCGTACAAAAGATACTCAAAAAGCAGTCCTGTTCCCTTTAAATTTGCGGCTGTTTTGACGCTATCGGGTACGGTATCGCGGGTAAGGTTCGGGAATTCGGCCAAAAGCTCGGCGGTATCGTCGGCAGGCTCTCCCTTTTCGGCCTTTAGCAGCTTTTCGGCAAGGGCGGTATCACCCGAGCATTTTTCGGTAAGCTCGCTAAGCCTCTTTTCGCGGTCGGCCGTTTCCAGCCCCCTGACGAATTCGGGCAGAGACACTCCCTTTGCCGCCGACAGAGCCTTTAAGGTCTCGAGCTCGGTAGCCAAAAGATCGAATTTCATTCCCTTCTGCGCGTAGGTCGTCGCCTCTTCGAGGGAAAGCTTTTTAAGTTCCTTATTAAACTTTACCTCCAAAAAGGCGGAATCGGTCTTGTCCGGATCGGGTATGGCGGCCCTGTCCTCGGACGGTAGATCCTCCGAGGCAGGCTGTGGTATCTCCTGTCCCTGAAGATTTACGTTTTCTTCCATATTCTTCATCCTTTCATAAAAAATTTATAATAAACGGGGCTTACCCGTTTATTCCTGCTCGGTTCCGTCGTAGTTCAAAAAGTTTTGAACCTCGCGGAGATTTGGGAAGGTGTTTGCTCTTTGCTTTTTTACGGTCGGTCTCGGCCGCCTTTTCGCAAGGAGGTATCCCGCAAAAAAAGCAAGAGGTATAAAAGGTAAAACAAATATCATATTCTCAGTCCTTTCGAAAGCGTATTTGCGTATGAGGCGATCTCGGTACTGCCAACGTGGGAAAGGTCGTAACAGGCGTAGCGCAGAGCGTCCATAAGGTGATTATTCTTATCCTCGGGACGGTTCTGCTCCCGCTTGTCCCAGCAGTAGGAGGATAGCTCGGCTATGGTATTTTTGCAGGAAGGCTTTACGAAGATACGGTATTCGCTTATATTGACGATTCCGTTTATAATGCTGTCGGGGCCCTTGACCGAAGGAAGGATCCTACGGATACCGAGCCGTCTCAGATCCTCGTTGGATTTAGGCTCGGCGCAGTCGGCACGTATACGCTCCTTGGCGTAGCCCTTTTCGGTTATCATTTTCGCAATATCCGAATTGAGCATTCTTTTTTCGTAATGCTCGTCGAATATCCATATCTCCTTTTTCTCCCTGCTTGCCGCAAAGGCGATAAAGGCGGTAGGGTCGCTCGCATACCCGTAATCGAGCCCGAAGTAACACTTAAAGCCTTCGGAGATCTTGTCGAGCTTATCGAAATCTCTTACCTCCCAGTTTTCGTATATAAGCCCCTCGGATATTCCCCACTCGCCAAGGCCTGCTACGGCGTACCGCCTCGGATGCTCTCTTTTCATACGCTCGAACACCGCCTTATCGGTCTCGTCGAGGAATTCATTTATAAGGTAGTTAGTGGAAAAGCTGTCGGTATCCTTCTGCTTTTTATCGAAAAATCTACCCTTAAGCCAATGCTTTTCGTTCCAAGGGTTAAAGGTCAGGGTGGTCTGCTTAAAAAGGTGATCGGGGACGTTTCCGCGGGGGACCGACAGGTCGAGCTTCTCGAAATCGGCCTCGCTTTCTATTTCAAAGGCCTCCTCTATCCATACCCAGCAGAGATAGCCCTTCTCCACCGTAGTCGAGGCCAGCTTCAATACGTCGTCGAAGCCGCGGAAGAGTATCTTCTGACCGGTAGGAAGGTATATCATCTCAAGGGGGGACACGTTATTTTTGAACAGGTGGGCTACCCCCAAGGTCTCCTGCGCCCATTTAAGCTGAGCAAAGGTCGAGTCTCTGTGGGTGTTCATAACGGCGCGGACGACCAGAATATTGCTTTCCTCGTATTTCATAAGGCGGTATATAAGGTTAAGGGCGGTGGTGGTGGATTTTTTGCTCCCCTTTCCTCCCTTCAGGACCCGATATCGCTTTTTACTGTTCCAAAAGCCGTCATATCCGCTGCCTATAACGTCACTTATCCGTATTTTTGATATCATCTATAAAAACGACCCCCTTTCGGTCTGCGTCGTCCTCGGGGTTCAGCCTTAAAAGCAGTTCCTTTATCGCCGAAAGGTCGCCCCCTGCCGCCTTTTTATAAAGAGCGGCCAAAACCACCGTCAGCTTGGTGGGACGCCTTACCTTAATACCGAGATCTTTAAGACCGTCCTCTTCCTCAGGCGAGGCCGCAGAGGTCAGGATTGCTTCGAGGCTATCGGCGATGGATTTGTTCTTCGAAGGCATTTTTCCGCTCCTTTCGCAGTTGATGGTGCAATTGTACAACGGCTTTTCCCGTTTTGCCACGACACGTAGCGGTCTCGGTCGGACATCTTTTTCGGCAAAATGTTAATAAACCTGTTTAAAAGCTGTTGATAATGTGATATAATAAGAGACCGAGGTGAAATTCTATGAGAAAAAACCACTTAAAACGGCTCTGCGTAGCGGCGTTATGTCTTGCTCTCGCTGCAATACTTCCCCGCCTTTTCCACCTGCTCCCCGGAGGTCTCGGCCGTATCCTTTCTCCCATACACATACCCGTACTGCTTGCGGGACTTGCCTGCGGTTGGTACTACGGAGCGATATGCGGCGGCCTTGCCCCGCTTATCTCATATTTAATAAGCGGTATGCCCGTAGCCGCCAAGCTTCCCTCGATGATAGCCGAATGTCTTATATACGGCCTTGTTTCGGGACTTCTTATCTACCTTATAAAAACCAAAAGAAAGACCGTAAACCTCTATATAAGCCTTATACTTGCCATGCTTATAGGAAGGGTAGCTTACGCGCTCATAAGCTTTTATATATTCGGAAGCGAGACCTCGCCTATTATCTGGCTTATGGGGACCTTTATGGAAAAACTACCCGGAACGGTTCTTCATCTTGTCCTCGTTCCCCTGCTTTATCTCGTTTTATATAGGACCAAGCTCATACCGAGGAAGCAGTGAACAATGAGCAGTGAACAGTGAACAGTGGGCAGTGGACAGAGGGCAGTGAGCAGTGAACAGTGGACAGTGGTCAGTGGTCAGTGGACGGAGGACAGGGGAGCTTCAATATGTTTGAAATAAGAATTAGCACCCCCTTTTCCCTTATCCCTCATCCCGAGCGGAGTGTATCTGCCTCGGCAAAGCCGAAGATAAAAATAAAAATAGAAACGGATACCAAGGCAAATTCTTCTTGACATTTCATTTCCTTTCTGCTATACTACTATGGCTACCGCGTTCTATGCTTTGGGCGACTGCCTCTCAGAGGATTCACCTGACCCACTGCTTGGATCGTCGGCGGACAAAATAATAAACGAGGTGAAACAAATGACAGTAGAACAGAAGCAGGCTATTATCGCCGAGTACGCTACCCACGAAGGAGACACCGGTTCTCCCGAGGTACAGATCGCCCTTCTCACCACCCGTATCAACGAGCTCACTGAGCATCTTAAGGTACACAAGAAGGACCATCACTCCCGCAGAGGCCTTCTCAAGATGGTTGGTCACAGACGTAACCTTCTCGCCTACCTCACCAAGGTAGACATCGAGCGTTACCGTGCTATCATCAAGCGTCTCGGAATCCGTAAGTAATTATGGAAATATGACAGACCGCAAAAACTTTGCGGTCTGTCTGTGTTTTGAAAAAAACAAAGGGCTGCTATGTGTAAAGCGGTAAATCGAGTGTCAAAACCTTTGATATTGGATTTATTGCTTAACCGTAGCGCCCCGAAAATAAAATTTTGGAGGTAAAAATTATGTACGAAAATTTCAGAGTTTTTGAAACCGAATTCGCAGGCCGTCCTTTAAAGGTTGAGACCGGTAAAATGGGTCAGCTCGCAAACGGCTCCTGCCTTATCCGCTACGGCGAGACCAGCGTTTTCTGCGCCGCAACCGCTTCGGCCAAGCCCCGCGACGGAATCGACTTCCTTCCCCTTTCCGTTGACTTCGAAGAGAAGCTTTATTCTGTAGGCCGCATCCCCGGCTCCTTCACCAGACGTGAAGGCAAGCCCTCCGACAAGGCTATCCTTGCTTCCCGCGTTATCGACCGACCCGTTCGTCCTCTCTTCCCCAAGGATATGAGAAACGACGTATCTCTCGTTTGTACCGTTATGTCGGTAGACCCCGACTGCTCCCCTGAGATCACCGCTATGATCGGCGCATCTATCGCCCTTTCCATTTCGGATATTCCTTGGGAAGGCCCCATTTCGGGTATTTCGGTAGGTCTCGTTGAGGGTCAGATCGTACTGAACCCCACCGCAGAGCAGCAGGCTAAAAACGACCTTCAGCTCACCGTTTCCTCAACCTCCGACCTCGTCGCAATGATCGAAGCAGGTGCTAATCAGGTTCCCGATGACGTTATGTTCGACGCCATTATGACCGGTCACAGAGAGAATCAGAAGATCGTTGAGTTTATTAACTCTATAGTTGCCGAAATCGGCAAGCCTAAGTTCACATTTGAATCCTCTAACCCCGACACCGAGATGTTCGAGGCTATTAAGGAATTCGCCATCGACGACGTTAAGTTCGCTCTCGACACCGACGACAAGACCGTAAGAGACGAGCGTATGCTCCCCATCTACGACAAGGTTCACGAGAAGTTCGACGAAATTTATCCCGAGCAGGAATTAAAGATCGACGACTGTATGTACAAGCTTCAGAAGCTCGTCGTTCGCCGCTGGCTCCTCGACGAGGGCAAGCGTGTTGACGGACGCGGAATCGACGATATCCGTCCCCTCTCAAGCGAGGTTGGTCTCCTTCCCCGTGTTCACGGTTCGGGCCTCTTCTCCCGCGGTCAGACTCAGGTTCTTACCATTGCGACCCTCGGCTCCATCCGCGACAGTCAGCTTCTCGACGGTATCGATAACGAGACCGAAAAGAGATACATTCACCACTACAATATGCCCTCCTACTCGGTAGGCGAGACCAAGCCCAGCCGTGGCCCCGGCCGCCGCGAGGTTGGTCACGGTGCTCTTGCCGAGCGCGCCCTCGTTCCCGTGATCCCCTCGGCTGAGGAGTTCCCCTATACCATCCGCCTCGTTTCCGAGGTCCTCTCCTCTAACGGCTCCACCTCTCAGGGTTCTATCTGCGGCAGCACCCTTGCTCTTATGGATGCAGGTGTTCCGATCAAGGCCCCCGTTGCAGGTATTTCCTGCGGACTTATCACCGAAGGCGACCGCTGGATGACCATGGTCGACATTCAGGGACTTGAAGACTTCCACGGCGATATGGACTTCAAGGTTGCCGGTACAAAGGAAGGCATCACCGCAATTCAGATGGACCTTAAGGTTCACGGCCTTACCCCCGAGATCATTAAGGAAGCTCTCGCTAAGACCCACAAGGCAAGAAACTACATCCTCGACGAGGTTATGCTCAAGGCTATCTCTGAGCCCAGAGCCGAGGTTTCCAAGTACGCTCCCAAGATGATCTCCACCACCATTCACCCCGACAAGATCCGCGAGGTTATCGGTAGCGGCGGAAAGGTAATTCAGAAGATTCAGGCCGACTGCGAATGTAAGATCGATATCGATGACGACGGAAAGGTATTCATCACCGCCATCGACGCCGAGAAGGCTCAGCGCGCACTTATGATCGTTGAGACCATCGCTAACGATCCCGAGATCGGCGCTATCTACCGCGGTAGGGTCACCCGTCTTATGACCTTCGGCGCATTCGTTGAGATCGCCCCCGGTAAGGAAGGCCTCGTTCACATTTCTAAGCTCGACGTTAAGCGCACCGAAAAGGTCGAGGACGTCGTAACCGTCGGCGACGAGATAATCGTTAAGGTTACCGAGATCGACGATCAGGGCAGAATCAATCTTTCCCGCAGAGACGCACTCGTAGAGATCGAGGGCGCTACCGTTGAAGACGACGGCGCTGAAGAGCAGGACAGAAAGCCCAGAAGACCCCGTCAGGGCTTCCGCAACAAGAAATAATAACTAAAAACTCCGAACGGACTGCCGTTCGGAGTTTTTAGTTTTAAAAGTTTATTCTTTCTTCGGTTTGTTAATATCTAACCGTATCATTCCCGTAACTATGGAAATAAGACTCAGGGTCTCGCAGATAATTGCGCCGAGGGAGAAATTCGAAATATTATAAACGAGCCAGGAGGGGGAGGAAACAAGGCCGCATTTTCGAACGTCGGCCGCTTTTTCGAGGCTGAAGCCCACGGTTGTGGCCACCATTCCGATAACGGGGAGAAGCTCGATAACGAAACTACCGGGTATATCCTTCGTTCCGAAAACCGTAAAGCTTAGAATATATACCGCGATATAGACGGCCGTAAAGCCGATAAACCATAGGGGTCGGTCGGCCTTCAGCTTTTCTTTGTTTAAGAAAATTACGGCACGAATAGCGGCGATGATATTGAGCATTCCGCCGACGTATGCGCCAAGCAGCAGGAAATTTACCGCAAATAGGGCTCCGCCCACGAGCTGAAAGGCGATTACTCCCTTTTGCTTTTTCTGCTGATAAGACAAAATATTAAAGGCCATTGCAACGATGCCGACAGCCTGTGCTATAATTTCTATAGGCTCCATAACTACTCCTTATATATTCATCTTCCGCCTTCGGCGGAGGTTTTTCTTTGTGGTTTAGGGAGGAGGGACGACAAGGCTTATTTTACTGCGATAAATACTCGGGGTTTGCCCTTAGATACGACGGCGTCACTCCCGTCTGCTTTTTAAAGGCCTTGTTAAAGTTAGCGGTATTGTTAAAGCCGCAGGAAAGGGCGATCTCCAAAAGGGTCGAATCCTCCCCCGAGGAAATAAGGCGAATTGCCTGCTCGACCCGACGGGAGGTTATATAATCCCAAAGGGAAATTCCGTTAAGCCTTTTGAAAATTGCCGAAAAATAGTTGGGGGTCATACCGCCGAGCTCGGCAAGAGAAGAAAGGGTAAGAGGCTCGGAAATATGTGCGTCGATATGCTTCATAACCTTGATAACGTCCCTTATCCTCGTCGTGTCGGCCTCGGCGCAGTAGCCGTGATTTCTTATAAGCTCAATTATAATAAGGTTTAAGTAGGATTTTACCGCCAAGGGGTATTCCTCGGTCTTGCGGCGGAATTCCCCCTCTATAAGGGAGAAAAGCTCGGCTATTTTTACTGCCCTTTCGGATTCTATACGGTTTTTAAAATCCTCCGACCTCGAAAAGCAGAAGTTAAGGTGCTTTTCGCTTAAAGAGTCGTAGGATTTTCCCTGAATATAGATAGGCTCGAACTGAAGATTTATAAATTCGAGGCCCTCCTCCCCCGCTTCACTTATCGAGTGAACCTCGTTGGAGGGGAAGACCATTACGTCGCCTGCCGACAAGGGGTAGCTTCCTTTATCGGTAAGATATTTTCCGCTTCCCTTCGTTATAAGGGAGATTTCGAAACGGGTATGAAAATGACGGTAGGTCTGACGGGTGCCCTTCGGCACGGTTACCCGCCACATTTTAAGCATACTTAGCCTTTCCTTATAAAAAAGCTCTCCTATAAACTCGGTCACAATATCGCCCCAATCGTAATATAGTTTGCAAATTCCGTAATATAGTTGTTGAAAGAAATCTCCTCAAATTCTACAATACAAGTAGATAATACAGCTAAAACAAAATAATGTCAAGGTAAAAAGTGAGGAAAAGAAAATGAATTTTTGTTCAAACCCCAGCGACCTTAGAATAACCGATATACGTTTCGTCGATATCGACGGCGCACCCAAGCGCTGCACAATTCTTAGAATCGATACCAATCAGGGTATCTCGGGCTACGGCGAGGTCCGTGACGCATCCTCCAAGACCTATGCTCTTATGCTCAAAAGCCGAATCCTCGGCGAAAACCCCTGCAACGTGGATAAGATCTTCAGAAAAATAAAGCAGTTCGGCGGCCCCTCCCGTCAGGGCGGCGGCGTTTCTGGTATTGAGATCGCCCTTTGGGACCTTGCAGGAAAGGCCTACGGCGTTCCCCTTTATCAGCTCCTCGGCGGAAAATTCCGTGACGAGATAAGGGTCTACTGCGACACCGACGTGGACGGAAAGCACACCGGTCACGATATGGGTCTCGCCTTAAAGAAGCGTATCGATATGGGCTTTACCTTCCTTAAAATGGATCTCGGTATAGGTCTGCTTCTCGACGAGCCCGGCACCCTTAACGCACCTTTAGGCTTTATCGACGATATGAAGAAATATGCAAGTCATATTCTTAACGTTCAGGGCGGCAGCGTTACCGCCGATATGGTCAGACATCAGAAGAGCTATTCCATCGTTACCACCGCACACCCCCACACCGGTATTCACCTCACCGAAAAGGGTCTCGATTTCCTTGAGAACTACGTAAAAGAGGTTCGCGAGGTCATCGGCTACGAGGTGCCCCTTGCAATCGACCACTTCGGTCACATCTGCGTCGAGGACTGCATCCGCTTCGCAAAGAGAATGGAGCCCTATAACCTTGCCTGGATCGAGGATATGGTTCCCTGGATGTACACCGATCAGTACGTAAGACTTAAAAACTCCACCACCATCCCCGTCTGCACGGGCGAGGATATTTACCTTAAGGAGGGCTTCGAGACCCTTATTAAGGCAGGGGGAGTTTCGGTAATTCACCCCGACATCTTAACCTGCGGCGGCGCATTGGAGCTTAAGAAGATCGGCGATATTGCCGACGAGCACGGCGTTGCCACCGCCATCCACATGGCCGAAAGCCCCGTTGCCTGCCTTGCCGCCGTTCATACTGCCGCCGCAATGCACAACGTTCTGGCCCTCGAGTTCCATTCGGTAGACGTTCCCTGGTGGGTAGATATGGTTACGGGCATCGATAACCCCATATTTAGGGACGGCTTCATAAAGGTTCCCGAAAAACCCGGTCTCGGCTTCGACGACCTTAACGAAGAGGTTCTCCGTCAGCACATTAACCCCAACATCCCCGGCTACTTCGAACCTACCGACGAGTGGAACAAGGAGTTCTCAAACGACAGGATCTGGAGCTGATTTCAAATTAATAAATATTGCAATAATAAGTTTCAAAGGAGATGGATCTTATGAAATTGCTATCTGAAGGCTTTAGTGTTGTTATTGATGAAAAAAGAGGTTTTCCTACAGTAATAACATCCTTGAAAGACGAATATCAAATGAATTGGATTCGTTCAGATTATCCTTGGGGTAAGATTGATGGATTTAGAATTGTAAACGTTGAAAAAACACAAAATGGGGTTTCTGTTTTTGGAATTAATGATCTAAAAAAATTAGAATTGACAATAGATCGTTTTATTAAAAATGAAAGATATTATGAAGAGTATATTTTTAATAATACATCTGATTCAGATTATTTGATTTCAGAAGAAAATTTAAGCTTTGTATTTCCATATAATGACCTTTTTGATAAAAAGGAAAATATGCTTCATACTCGTTGCAATTCTCATATTTGGTGTGCAGATGATATTTGTAATATCCATTCAGTGAAATTAGATGGAAAAAAACCATACTTTATTCAAAAAGCAATTTGCGGAAGTTTTTCGGGATATGGTTTACTTTGTGATATTAGTGCAACATCTAACGCTTCTTGGGATAGAGGAAATATCGTTTTATATCCCAATAAAACAATTTTGCAAAAGGGCGAAAAAGTAACCTTTGCTTTTGAGTTTTATTTTTCGGATAAAAGAGAAGATATTTCGCCCGTTACTGCTAATAAATATTCAGGATTTATAGATGATGAATTTACGGTCTCGGTTGATTGGAATGAAGAAATTAAAAGCATCTATGCCGAATATGATAATAAAAAAATTGAGTTTAATGTTGATAAAAATAAAGCTTTTGCAACATTAAAATTTAATTCTCCGGGCGAAAAAAGGGTAAATCTTACAATAAACGGTAAAAAGACCTTTATTAATCTTAATGTTTTAAGACCGCTTGATGAAATTCTTGATAAAAGAGTTGAATTTATCACAAAAAAGCAACAATATGAGGGAAAGAATAAAAAACTTGATGGTGCTTATTTAATTTATGACAGAGAAACAAATTCGCAATATATAAACCCTGATTTTCCAGACCACAACTCTGCCAGAGAAAGACTTTCAATGGGAACATTAGTTGCATATAGTCTTTCAAAGAAATATGATAAACAAGTAGAAGAATCACTTAAAAGACACCGAGAATTTATTGAAAGAGAAATTCTTGATGTGAATTCAGGTTTTGTTAGAAACGGTATAGGAAATAACTCTGTAAGATTATATAATTTCCCTTGGGTTTCTACATATTATTTAGAGTGGTATAACTTCACAAAGGATATAGAATGTCTTTTAATTGCTGCCAGAGTGCTTAATAAATATTATGAGCTTGGCGGTGCCAATCAGGAGTCACCATGCATTGAGGCTTTAGAAATTCTTAAACATTTAAAATCAGAAAATCTTTTTGAAGAATATGAAAAACTTAAAAATGAGTTTGTGTTACACGGTGATTCAATTTATGAACGCAGAACTAAGTCTACATCAAAAGAGGTTGCTTGTGCAAATGGAATGATGAATCTGATGAGTACATTTTTATTTCAGGTATACCTCGTAACAAAGAATAAAAAGTATTTAGAGCCGATAGATGATTTGCTTAAAATATCTGAATCATTTTATGATAAGCAACCTGATTACAGAATGTATGGTATAGCCCTCAGGTATTGGGATATGTATTGGTTTGGAAAGAAAAAATCGTATGGGGATACCTATCCGCAGTGGCTTAGTGCTTTAACAGCTCAAATGTACCATTATTGCGATATGTCTTTGGGTACCGATAGTTTGCGGATAATTAAAGAAAATTTACTTGGCAACTGTTGTGTGCATTTTTCGGATGGTTATGCTGCCTGCGGATATTTGTATCCCAAACGAATAAAAGTTTTCTCTTCTGATTATAAAAGTGAAAATCCCAATAGACCTTTAGGTGAATGGTTAGGCGAACGGTACGATGAATTTGCAAATGACCAAGATTGGTCGCTGTATTATGCAGTAAAGTATTTGAATAAGTAAAAGAGGTAAAGTTAAAAGGAGTTTTAATGGCAGAGAAAAAATTATTCAATTAACGCCATTATGGAAAGGTGAAAGATTACCTGACGGCAGACCAAAGGTAGAGGACAAGGGCGGGAGCAAGGTCTCGGCTGTCGCCTCGGTCGGTGCTTCTGTGCTTTGCACAGAGGTGTCCACCGGACACCCGCACCCCCGCCCCATGGCATATCAGTCAATTTTCTAAAAACCCACCCTGCAAGGAGGAAAAAATGTCTTACATTAAAAAAGCGCTTCTTGAAAGCGAGGAATATTTTGAGGCTCGCTATGAAAAGGAGCTAACAAAAAACCGCAAGGGCGATTTTACCGTTACTCTGCTTCAAAAGGGCAAGCCCATAGACGCAAAGATTTCCTTTAAACATAAAAAACACGATTTCGACTTTGGCTGTAATATTTTTATGCTCGACCAATATGAAGACCCCGAGCAGGAAAAGAAATATTTAGAAAACTGGGACAATCTCTTTAACACCGCCGTTGTTCCCCTTTACTGGGAGGGCACCGAGCCCGAAGAGGGCAAACTCCGCTATTTAAAGACTGGCGGAAACGACCTTTATCGTCGCCCCACGATCGAGCGCGTGCTTGAATACTGCAGGGAAAAGGGCTATAAAACCAAGGGACATCCCCTTTTCTGGCACGAATTTATCCCCCGTTGGCTACCCGAAAATTGGGATGAGCTTTTGCCCCTTATAGAAAAGAGATTTCGGGAAATCGGCGAGCTTTTCGGTGAGGAAATTCCCGTTTTCGACTGCGTAAACGAGCCTGCTCGTATATGGGATATGACCCACGAGCACAAATGCGACGGATATAAAATGATAACCCCGCCCGACGGATATTTAGAGCAGATTTTCGTCCTCGGTGAAAAATATTTCCCAAAAAGCGAGCTTATTCTAAACGAAGCAACCGGGGGCGCCTTCGAAACCTTCGCGGGAATTTACGGAGGCTATTACCAGACCGTCGACCGCCTTTTAAAAGAGGGGGTACGTATCGACCGCGTGGGACTTCAGTGCCATATAAGCGATAACGCCACATTTAAAAACATATTCGATTCCCGTCGGCTTTACACCCTGCTCGACGGCTATGCAAAGCTTAATAAACCTCTTGTGCTATCGGAAATCGGCATCGGAACCGACGACCCCGAAACCGAGGCTCTTGCCGCCGAACGCATCTATAAGGTTTGCTTCTCTCACGGGGCAATGAGCGGAATTTTTTGGTGGAATCTCGACGATAACGGCATTCTCACAACCAAAAACCGCGATGCGGGCGCAGAGAATCTGCCCACCTCGGGCCTTTGCCGAAATGGCGAGCGCAAAGCCGCATATAACGCCCTCGACCGCCTTATAAACCACGAATGGCGCACAAATGGAGAGGGCGAAACGGAAAACGGCAGGCTTTCCTTCTGCGGCTTCTTCGGTGAATATGAAATTACCGCCTTCGGCAAAACCTATAGTGTGAGCTTTAATAAAAACAGTTCAAAGGATATAGTTATCGAGCTTTAAGCGGCCGAGAAACATATACATTTTCGTAAATAAGGTGATATAATGTATAAAAATATCGTCCCCGATTGGTTTAAAAAGACCTCTGTCTATCAGGTGAATCCCCGAACCTTCTCTCGGGAGGGCATGATAAAGGCGGTTACCGACGAGCTACCCACCCTTAAAGAGCTTGGCTTCGGAATAATTTACCTCTGCCCCATTTTTAAAACCGATGACAGCAAAGATAAAGCCTATTGGAGTCCCCGTCAGATAGCCTCAAATACCGAGAACCCGAAAAACCCCTACCGAATGGTAAACTATTTTGAGATCGACGGGGAATACGGCAGTATGGCCGACCTTAAGACTTTTGTTTCGGAATGTCACCGATTAGGGCTTAAATGCCTGCTTGACCTCGTATATCTTCACATGGGGCCGAGTGCCGACGTTTTAAAGGCTCATCCCGAATTCGCAAGGCGAAAAGAGGACGGAAGCTTAGACCTGAATCATTGGAATTTCGCTGTGCTTAACTACGAAAACGAGGGTCTTCGGGAATATCTTTATACGAATATGGTCTACTACGTCGGCGAGATAGGGGTCGACGGCTTCCGCTGTGACGTGGGCGACTGCATCCCCCTTGACTTCTGGGCGGAGGGCAAGCGGAGAATCAGAGCCATAAATCCCGAGGCGGTTATGATAAACGAGGGACAAAATCCCGAATATTTAACCGTTTTCGACGCCAACTACGGCTTTTATTGGCACGACTGTCTTTTTGCTTTACTGTCAGGCAGTAAGACGGCAAAGGAGGTAAAAGCCGACTACGACCGTTTCAGCGGCTCGGGTCTTATCCTCCGCGATATGGATAACCACGATACGGTCACCGATTGGCCCTACCGCATAGAGGGTCATTTCGGACACGATGCAATGGACCTTATTCTTGCCGTAAACTATACCCTCGACGGAGTTCCTATGGTCTACTGCGGCAACGAGCTTGCCGATACGGCGCGGCTCTCCATGTTCGCGAACCGTTTTTACCCCGGCGAATTCGAGTTCACCGACCGAAAGACGGCAACCCCCGAATCGGAAAAGCGCAGGGAGCTTATCAGGTTCTTAAACCGCATAAAAGCCGAATATAAGGCTCTTTACGAGGGCGAAACCGAATGGAGAGAGACCGAAAACGATAAGGTCATTGCCTTTACCCGAAAAGCAGATAGCGAGCGTATAACCTTTTACGGAAACTTTTCCAAGGAAGCGGCAAATATCGATCTGCCGAAAAACAAAGAAGTTCTTCACTCCGGCGGTCTTTCGGACGGAAGGCTTTCGTCCTACGGATATATAATCTTCAAAGAAGGAGAATAATTATGGCGGATATTAAAGAGCTCAGAGAAATATGGCTTAAAAAGTTCGAGGAGCACCCCGAGCTTATGAAAAAGCGCGTCCCCGAGGGAATTGAAAAATACCGCAAGGGCGACTGCAGAATAAGACTCACCAACAGCGAGGGAAAACCCCTTAAAAACACCGAGGTGAGGATCGACCAGAAGACCCACGATTTTCAGTTCGGCGCACATATTTTTATGCTTGACGAGTTCGATACCGAGAAAGAGAACAAAAAATTCCGCGATATGTTCAGTCAGTACTTTAACCTCGCCACCATCCCATTTTATTGGAGCGACTTAGAGCCCGAGGAGGGCTGTCCCCGCTATGCTAAGGACAGTAAGAAGATCTACCGCCGTCCTGCCCCCGACCTCTGCCTTGAATACTGCGAGGAAAAGGGCATAAAGGGAAAGCTTCACTGCCTTGTGTACGACAAGTTCACCGCCGACTGGATGCCGAAGGATGACCTAAAGGAAATGGAGCGCCTTTACGAAAAGCGCTTTAAGGAAATTTCCGAGCGTTATGCGGGAAAGCTCAGCGAGTTCGAGGTCATAAACGAGACCCTGCTGAGCCACGGCTGGACCACCGCCACCGAAATAATAAAAAAGCCCGACCTTAACGAATGGGCCTTCTCTTTGGCCGAAAAATATTTCCCCCGCGAGACCCTCGTTATGAACGAAGGCGGTCAGAATACCGACGTTGCCGATAAGGGCATCTGGTCGGCCTACTATTTAGAGATCGAAAACGCCATAAAGAAGGGCTGCAGAATAGATAAGATCGGTATGCAGCACCACCTTTTCACCGCCTGTCAGGCCAAGACCCCCGAGGAGTATGAGAAGGCTGTAAAAACCGAGTACGTCCGCTTTGCCGACCCCGAGGTCTCCTTTAAATTCCTCGATACGCTCGGCCGCTTCGGTCTCCCCTTAGAGCTTACCGAGGTCACCATTCCCACCCTCGGCGAGGGAGAGGAATACGAGGAGCTTCAGGCCGAAATTTTAAAGGGTCTCTATTCGGTATGGTTCTCTCACCCGAATGT
>CASFDQ010000149.1 GCA_949293385.1 uncultured bacterium
ACGAGATCCCGCCTGCGGCTATGCAAGCGACAATGGGTCATTCTGAGCCTGTCGAACGCGTAGCGCGGCACCGTAGGTGACGGAATCTCATTGTCGCAAAATTTCGACTCCGTTTCACTCCGCTCAGGATGACCCGTCGGGTGACGGCCTCATTTTATCGTAGCCGTATATATTGCAAAGTTTCACGGTCTTGAAAAAAGGAGAAAAAAGTAGTATAATACGGGTAAGCTTTTACAGAAAAAAGGGTAGTATGATGAGAAAACAGAAATTTTATTATTTTACTAATTTAATATTCCCTGCCGTCATTTTCGGGTCTGTCGTCGGACTTATAACGGCGGTGGTGATCGCAGTTTATAAATACTCGGCAGGTCATATTATAGAGTGGTCGGAGATAGGGTATGAATTTTTAGAGAAAAATCTTATCTATATCCCGTTAGTTCTTGTGCTTCTTTTCGGAATAGCCCTTCTCTTTTCTAAGGTATATAAAAAAATACCTAACGTAAAGGGCGGCGGTATACCGACCTCTATCGGAATTCTTCGCGGTCTTATCCCCTTCCGCTTTCTTTCGACCCTTATCGGAACCTTTTTCCTTTCCCTTTTATCCTTTTTAATAGGAGTTCCTCTCGGCAACGAGGGACCCAGCGTACAGATGGGAACGGCCATAGGAAAGGGTTGTATTTATCCCCTTAAAAAGCATAAGTCCTGGGCAAGATATCTTATGACGGGCGGCTCCTGCGCAGGATTTTCGGTAGCTACGGGGGCTCCCGTATCGGGAATTATGTTCGCAATAGAGGAAGCGCATCAGCGCATTTCTCCTATGATAATTATAGTCGCGGGCGTATCTGTAGCGGTATCGCGGGTCGTAACCGAAATTATCTCGCCTTTTCTCGGAATAAGCGTTTTCCTTTTCCCCGAATTTGAGCTTTTGAAAATGACGGCGTGGGATTCCTGGATACCCCTCGTCGTAGGTATTCTCCTCGGCCTTTTCGCGGTTTTATTTTTAAAGTTTTATTCCTTTATGTCGGGCCGGTTCGCCGAAAAAATAAGAAAAATTCCCGACTGCGTTAAAATATTTATCGCCTTCGCCCTGACCCTTGTTATGGGACTTATCTCCCTTTCCTTTATTTCAACCGGTCATCACCTTATTCTCGAGATATTCGGCGGCTCGGTATCGCTGGTTCTTCTTATATTTATCGTTATCGTCCGTTCGGTACTGACCTTTTTCGCAAACTCAAACGGCGTTACGGGAGGAATCTTCCTTCCCATTATGGCTATAGGCGCCGCCTTTTCGGGAATTATCGCTAAATGCGGAATGATGCTGGGCCTTAGCGAGGAATACTACGCGGTCATTCTCGTTTTGGGTATTACCGCCTGTATTTCGGGAATGATGAAAATGCCGCTTACGGCCATAGTTTTCGCCATAGAGGCGCTTGGCTGCTACGAAAATCTCCTTCACGTTATAATCGCTTCGGCCGTACCCTTTATGATAACCGAGCTCTTCGGCGCAAAATCTATCAACGACCGCGTTCTTGAAAACCGTCTTAAGGCTCAGAACAGAGGTAAAAAGGCGGTCGTTATCGACACCTTCGTAACGGTAAAGCCCGGCACCTTTGCGGTCGGAAAGCAGATAAGAGATATATTCTGGCCCGCTAATCTTTTCGTTTTATCGGTCAAGCACAGCGAAAGAGCTCAGGCCAAGGTCGACGAGCACGGAGACAGCTCGCTCAGAGCGGGAGATGTTCTTCACGTAAGATATTCGACCTTCGACGATAAACGGACGAAAGAAGAGCTTACGGCAATTATCGGAGAGCAGGATATTGAAGGCGCTCCCGTAAGCAGCATATAAATTAAAAGAGGTTTTACCTTTCGGTAAAACCTCTTTCTTTTTGTAATTTAGTCTGCCTTGCTTTCGGCTATGACCTTCTGTGCAATGGCAGCGGGAACCTCTTCGTAGCGGGCAAACTCGGTATAGAAGGAGCCTACACCGCGGGTTACCGAGCGGAGTACGGTCGGGAAGTCGGCAAGCTCGCTTTCGGGAACCTCGGCGGTTATTATCATAAGCTTTCCGTCGGGATCCATACCGAGAACTCTGCCGCGACGCTTTGTTATATCTCCCATAATGTCGCCCGAATTATCGGAAGGAATGGTGGCGACGAGGGTTACTACGGGCTCTAAGAGCACGGGGCTTGCCTCGGGGATACCTGCTTTAAAGGCAAGAGAAGCGGCGGTTTTAAAGGCAAGCTCGGAGGAGTCGACGGGATGATAAGAGCCGTCGGTAAGGGTAGCCTTAACGCCTACCATAGGATAGCCTGCAAGAACGCCGGTAAGAGCGGATTCCTGAAGACCCTTTTCAACCGCAGGGAAGTAGTTCTTCGGAACGGCTCCGCCGAATACGGTCTCGGCAAACTCAAGACCCTCGCAGTCCCAGGGCTCGAACTCGATCCATACGTCACCGAACTGACCGTGACCGCCCGACTGCTTCTTATGTCTGCCCTGAGCCTTGGCCTTTTTGCGGATGGTCTCGCGATAGGCAACCTTCGGAGCCTCAAAGAGGACCTCTACGCCGAATTTGGCCTTAAGCTTGTTGGCAACGGTATCAAGATGCTGCTCGCCGAGGCCTGCAAGGATAAGCTCGCCCGTAGCCTCGTTATTCTTAAGGGTAACGGTAGGATCTTCTTCGGCAAGACGCATAAGACCTGCGGCAAGCTTTTCTTCCTCACCCTTGTTCTTGGGGCGAACGGCCATTTTATAGTTGGGAAGCTCGTAAGCGATATCGGGAAGACGGACGGGACGTGCGGGAGAGCAGAGGGTATCGCCTGTACCGGTAGCATTAAGCTTAGCAACGGCACCGATATCACCTGCCGATACGCAGTTGGTTTCAACCTGCTTCTTGCCGCAGACGAAATAAAGCTTACCGATACGCTCGTTGGCACCTGTACGCATATTTAGAAGGGTCATATCGGAGGTGACCTTACCGCTTACGACCTTAAAGTAAACAAGCTTTCCGACAAAGGGGTCGACGACCGTTTTGAATACGATGGCGGCAGTCTGCGCGTCCTCGTTAACGGTAAGCTGAACCTCGTTGCCGTCGTTATCCACACCGGTCTCACCTGCAACCGTTTCGGCCCAGGGAGCAAGCCAGATAAGTCCGTTAAGAAGCTGATCGATAGCCTGAAGCTCGGCGGCGCTTCCGCAGAATACGGGAGCGATCTCACCGCGTCGAACGCCCGTAGCAAGACCCATAATAAGCTCGTCGGGAGTAAACTCCTCGCCCGAGAAGTATTTTTCCATAAGCTCTTCGCTGGTTTCGGCAACGGCCTCGTTGATAGCGGTACGAAGTCCCTCTAAGCGGTGACCCATATCGGGCATGGGAACAACGGTAGCCTTTCCGTCCTTATATTCGTAGGCACGGAAGTCGATGAGGTTTATGTAGCACTG
Organism: uncultured bacterium; assembly: GCA_949293385.1. Taxonomy (GTDB): domain Bacteria; phylum Bacillota; class Clostridia; order Oscillospirales; family Acutalibacteraceae; genus SFWF01. Next base: position 3,439 of record CASFDQ010000149.1, read on the forward strand.
AACCTTATGATCGACGACGTAGGGTACGACGATAGGACATACCATAGGTCCGAAGGTAGCCTTAAGGTCTTCGAAGACCTTGTAGAAGTCGGCGTGCTCGTGATCGATCTTATTTATGAAGAAGATCTTGGCAATTCCCTTCTTGCCGGCGGCATCGAAGGCCTTTTTAGCGCCTACAGATACGCCGCTCTTGCCCGAGATAACGATGACCGAGCTGCCTGCGGCACGGAAGCCTTCGCTGACCGAGGCGGAGAAGTCAAACTGACCGGGGGTGTCGATAACGTTAATTTTAACGTCTTTCCATTCACAAGGGATTATAGAAGCAGAAACACTGGATTTTCTGCGAATCTCTTCGGCGTCAAAGTCGGAGACGGTGTTGCCTTCGGCGATCGTACCAAGGCGGTCGGATTTACCGGTCATATAATAGGCCGCTTCGACAAGCGAAGTTTTTCCGGCCGAGGCATGACCTGCGAAAACAACGTTTCGGATATTTTTTGCTTTGTAGTCTTTCAAGTGGAAGCTCCCCTTTCGTATATGAAGCCCGAAAAAAACCTGCTTTTGATTTATATAACAGAATTTCAAGGGCAAATTTCGACAAATTGCACAAAACATATTATTTTAAAGCGCAATTTATAATGTAATATTACCACATCTTGTTTCACTTTTCAATAGTAAAGTTTATTTTTTTTGAAATAAAATTTTAAAAGGGAGCTTTTTAAGTGCCTCGACCGCCGAACGGAGACAGACCGAGCATTTTATAAGGCAGGTAAAAAAGCAGACGCAATATAAAAAGACGTCCATTCGGGAGAATATCTTTCCTACCGATGCGGTAGAAACGGCATAGGAATAGGGGAAGCTGAGGGTAGCGGCGAATTCGGATCCGAAGACCCCAAGGGTATTTATAAGGCTGACGGCCACTCCGCCGATACCAAGAACGAAGCCCCACACGAAACGGCTGAGTTTTACCTCTTTTCCGATAAAAAGGAGCGGCAATGAGACAAGCAGGGCCGTTCCGCCGACCCTTGAAAAGGAATATAAGAAGCCGAGGAGGTCGGGGGCTTCATAGATAAGAAGGTATTTTGCTTCGATAAAGGGTACCGAAAAGGCAAAGGTTAGTATAAGGCTTACCGCAGACAGAAAAAAGAGGACGGAGGAAAGCTTTAAAAGAGTCTTTTCGGCCTTTAGAGCGGCAAAGACTATAAGGCCTCCGAAGCTTAAAAAAGGAAGTACACCTGAGGCAATATCAAGCATGACCCTTGACGCGTACTCCGAAAAACGAAGAATACAGATAATAAAGGAGAATACCGAAAAAATCACTACGGCGGTAAGTCCCGCCGCCTTCAGAGGAAGCTTTAGGCTTTTTATCTTGGTCATACGCCATTTCAGAATAAGGATCACCGCCGCGGCGAAAACAAGGCCGCAAAGCGGCCCTAAAAGGTCGTTTCCGATATTTCCCGTAAGAGGATGACTTATTACCGATTCACCTATTATTGCCGCCGCAACAAGGTAAACAAAGTTTTTACTGTCCCCTACTCTCAAAATTTATCTCCCCCGAAATGTTTTTATTCTTTACGTAGGTTCGGCTTTCTTTTATTCCGATCTTTTTTACAAAAGCACAGTTTCTGTAAAGTCCGAGGCCGCTAAGTCTTAACCTTTCGCCCCCTGCCTCAAAATAAGGCAGAGCAAAGCCCTCGCCTAAATTTATTGCCGTTTCGATTTCGTAAAGGGCGGTATGACCTCCGATGCCGTGGTAAGAGTAGGCCACCTTCAGCATTTCGGAAATATCGACCCCCGAAACAGAGCTTTCCTCCGAAAAAAGCGGCTTTATATCCTTGGCAACGGCAAGCCTCAGCTTCAAAGGAAGCTCATTTTTTCGGCAAAAATACACCGTCTCGTAAAAAAGAGTTGTCCCGATATTCTCGGCAAAAACAACCGCCTCACAGTGAGACAGGGAGGGTGATCTGTCGAGAGAGAGGGTTATATTTGCGGCGGCCTCCGTTACCGTTTTACCTTTACCCTCTACGGCTTTAGCCGAGGAATTATCCGAAAGGTCGGTATATTTGAAGTTGAGGCTTACCCCTTCCGCGGTCTCCTCTACCCCCATAAGAGAAACGAGATATTTATCGTTCGGCTCGACGGCGGTACATCCGCATAAAAGAAGAAGCGGTAAAAAAATCATCAAAAGCTTTTTAACCATTTTTTCGCACCTTATCGTTGTTTTGGATCTCGGGACGGGTCTTCATATTGCGCCAGACCGTCCGTCTGAAGACGTCCTTAAAGCGGCGGTTTTCGGACGAGATAAGAGAGACGGTCGAATCTACGCCGAAGGAGCTCATACCCAGAATGTAGATCAAAAAGGCGAGCAGCATAAAAATATAGCCGTAGAGACCGAAAAAACCCGCCGCCAATATCATTATAAAACGCATAAAGAATACCGCCGTTTTAAGACGGGGAACCGTAAGACCGCAAATACCGCTCAGCGCCACGATAATAAGCATCGGCGCGCTTATTATTCGGGCTTCTACCGCCGCCTGACCCACAACGAGACCGCCTACTATACTAAGAGCGTGGCCGACGCTTTGGGGCATACGTATCCCCGTTTCACGGAGTATTTCGAAAACTACGGTAAGAGCTAAGGCCTCGGTAAGGGTCGAAAAAGGCACCCCTTCCCTCGAACCTGCCACCGTCAGAGCAAAGGCAGAGGGAAGAAACTCGAAATGAAAGGTTGTAAGTGCGATAAAGACTGCCGGAGCAGAAAAGCTCAGAAAAAAGCAGAGCATACGAAGAAGCCTTCCTGCAGTTGCAAGGCTATGATTTATATAATAATCCTCATCCGACTGAAAATTTTCGCTAAAGAGATATGGCAGGGTTATAACCATCGGAGTACCATCCACGATAAGGGCTATCCTTCCCTCCAGAAGCTGCGCACAGACGACGTCGGGGCGTTCGGTCGTTCCGACGGTTTTAAAAAAGGATGAAGGCCTTTCCGATATGAGCTCGGTTATATAGTTCGAGTCTAAAACCGCGTCGATATCTATTTTTTTAAGACGGCTTTTAAGCTCCCTCAGAACATCTCGGTTCACAAGAGATTTAAGATAACAGATAAAAACGAGGGTCTCGGTACGGCGGCCCACCATTGTCATTTCGGCACAAAAGTCGGGGGTCTTAAGGCGGCGGCGAAGCATTGCCGCGCAGAACATAGCCGCTTCGTCAAAGCCCTCGCGGGGACCCTCCAGCACCCTTTCGTTTTCGGGCTCAGAGATACCTCTCGTGCGCCAGCCTTTTGTATTTATTATAAGGCCTGTCTTACATCCCTCAATAAGAAGAAGGGTATCTCCGTAGAGGATAGAGGAAGCGGCCGTTTTAACCTCACCGACAAGCTTTACCTCTCCCGAATAAAGGAGGTTTTTATATACGTATTCGGCCGCATTTTCGTCCGCGGGCAGGCGTTTTGCAAGGACAAGAGGACGCATTACAGACTCGTTTACAAGTTCGACGTTTACCATTCCGTCAAAATAAATAAGGCAGGCCTCTATCCCGCCGCAGACGTTAAATTTTCTAAACCTTATAATACCGTCTTTATCAAAAAGAGCTTTAAATAAGCTTATATTGTCGCGAAGCGTACTGACGAAAAATTCTTCCAACTGTTTCACCCCGAAATATTGTTTGCAAAAGGCGGTGAACTATTCGGTCGGATCTTGCATATTATATATAAAACAACTTTTAAGGGAGAATTTTATGGACAAAACGCTTTTTGAAAAATACATAAACGAAATGCGGGCAATGAGGGCTTCGGCCATACCCGAGCCTAAAAGACCTGCGGCCGTAGTTTACCGCGGAAACGACAAGGATATGACGGGCAGCGGCACCCTCAAGATACGCGTTACCTCGGTAAGGGGGCTTTATCCCGTAGCAAATGCGAAGGTTACGGTATTTACGGGAACCGCCGACGGTATGACGGTCATAGCCGAGGGAAATACCGATATAAGCGGAGCCTCTCCCGATTTTACCCTGCCCGCCCCTGCCGCCGCACTGACCGAAAGTCCCGACCCGAAATCAAGGCCCTACGCACTTTATAATATACTGACCGAGGCCGACGGCTTTACGAAGACCTACAACTATAACGTGGCGGTGTTCGACGGGGTGACCTCACTGCAGGCGGTCGAGCTTATCCCTCTGAGTACTAAGCCGAATAAAAATCAGCCCATAATTATCGACGAATATGAAGAATATACCCTTTAAAGGAGGCAAACTATGGCCGACGCAGTATTTCAGAAAATTCCCGAAACGATCACGGTTCATTTAGGGGCTCCCAACTCGAAGGCTGAGAACGTGACCCTGCCCTTTGCCGATTACGTAAAAAACGTAGCCTCAAGCGAGATATATCCAAGCTGGCCCGAAAACGCACTTAGGGCCAATATATACGCCATAACCACCTACGCTCTTAACCGGATATTTACCGAATGGTACCCCTCCCGAGGGTACGATTTCGATATTACGAACTCTACCGCCTACGATCAGGCCTTTATTCCCGACCGCGATATTTTCGAAAACGTAGGGCTTATCGTCGACGAGCTTTTTAACGATTACGTCGTAAGAGACGGTACGGTAAATCCCCTTTTTACACAGTTCTGCAACGGTACCACTTCGACCTGCGACGGGCTCAGTCAGTGGGGTACGGTTACCCTTGCCGAGCAAGGACTTACCCCCTACGAGATACTTCAGCGCTACTACGGCGAGGACATAAATATCATTAAAAATGCGCCTATTGAAAACATTCCCGAATCTTATCCGGGAAGACCTCTTGCTTTAGGCGACGCAGGAAACGACGTAGAGACCCTTCAGGAGGAGCTTAACCGAATAGGCGATAATTACCCCGCCATACCGAAGATCAAAAGCGCAAACGGGATCTTCGGCACCGATACCGAGGAGGCGGTAAGGGTCTTTCAGGAGGTATTCGGCCTTCCCGTAACGGGTCAGGTCGATAAGGCAACCTGGTACAGAATAAAGCAATATTACGCAGGGGTAAAGGCACTTGCCGAGGTCGTATCGGAGGGAGTCAGCCTTCAGGAGGCCCAGCTTCCCTTCGAGACGGTATTGACCGTAGGCTCGGTCGGAAACCCCGTAAGGCTTATACAGTATTATTTGAACGTTATCGCCTATTTCGGCGGAATTTTTGACCTTTTCCCCTTAAACGGAATTTACGATGAGGTTACCGCCGATGCGGTAAGAGCCTTTCAGCAGTATTTCGGTCTCGACCCGTCCGGAGAGGTCGATAGAGATACCTGGAACCGACTGTCTGACGTCTACAAAGAGACCGTCGCGGGCATACCCGACTCGGTCTACGGAGGAAACGCTCGGCTTTACCCCGGATATCTTTTGAGCGAGGGCATAAGAAACAGCGACGTGACCGAGCTTCAGACCTATTTGAGCTATATCGGGGACTTTTACGCCGATATACCGAAAATTCCCGTAACGGGGTATTTCGGAAGTCAGACGGCCGAGGCGGTAAGGGTATTTCAGCGGCTTTTCGGGATAGAGGAAACCGGAGCGGTCGGTGCAGTTACCTGGAACGAGATCGCAAAACAGTACGATTTTTTAAAGGCTACCGAAGGGTAAGCAAACACCTTTAGTAAAAAAAGAGGAGCTGACGCTCCTCATAAAAACTGCCTCAGATCGATAGCCAAACGCTCCTCGAGATTTATCAGTCTTTTACAGATATCCTTTGCGTGCTCGTCGGCCGCCTTGTATTCGTTTAGATAGCGATTTAAGGACTTAACCCCCATATTACAGCCGTCGATCATAAGGTCGGCGACGGTACCGTCGGTGTCCTCCATAGCGAGCTTCATTTCGGTTTTAAGATAGCTCATTGTTTTTGCCATGGGATTCGGGTCTTTGCCGTCGTCGGAAAAGCGATCAAGGGCCGCTTCAATTTCGTGACCCAGCTTTAAATGCTCGTCCTTGCAGGCAGTAAGATATTTTGCCATTGTGTCGGAGGAAACGTGAGACAGGACGTCGTCTATCGATTTCGTTCCCATCTTGACCCCCGCGTCACATTCGCGAAGCAGTTTTATCGTATCCTGTTCTATCAAAAAAATCACCCTTTCGGAAATTATTGTTTCCAAAAAGGGTGATTTTATTATTCGAATAAATATTTGAACTTATCCGACTGCGCCATAGAAACGTAATCGTCGTCGGCAATTATAATATGGTCGATAAGATTTATCGAAACAGCCCTGAGCGCGCCGATGATCTCGGAGGTTATAATTACGTCACGCTCCGAAGGTATCGCTATTCCGCCCGGATGATTATGAGCAAGTACGACGGCCGTAGCCTCGGTCTTGAGCACCTTTTCGAGAACGGTTCGGGGACTTATTCCGACCGAATCCACGTCGCCCTCTCCTACTATTTCAAAGGACAGTACCTTTCCGAGTCGGTTAAGACAAAGCATCGCACAACATTCGGTATCCACCAGCGAAAACTGCACCATCATATATTTTCCGATATCGGTAAGGCTTTTCAGCAGCTCGTCGGACTGATACTTCGAGAGAATATAGTTTCGGGCAACCGGTCTTATAAGCTTTATAAGGCTTGCGGCGTTTCGGGTCATACCCTTCACACTGCAAAGCTCCTCTATATCGGCGTCGATAACACCGCTAAGACTACCGAAACGGGTAAGCAGCTCCCTCGCTATCCAAGCGGTATCCTTCTGCGGAATTCCGTAAAAAAGCAGCATTTCAAGAAGCTTATCGTTTTGAATCTCGCTAAGGCGCTTCTTGCTTACTATTTCGTTTTTGAGCCTTTCGCGATGACCCTTATGAACGTTTTCTGACAAATACTGACACTCCTTAATTTAGGTCTTCCAAAGGAAGGAAAATTGTGGTATATTATTAACGGTGATAAAAATGAAAAGCTTTACCGTTGGAAAAAACGACGCCGGAAAACGGCTCGATAAATTTATACAAAAGGCGATACCTGCCCTGCCCCCCTCCCTTATGTACCGCTTCATTCGCACGAAGCACATAAAGGTCAACCGAAAGAAGGCCGAGATCTCGACCAAGCTTGCCGAAGGCGACTGCGTAGAGGCCTGGATAAACGACGAGTTCTTCGCCGAGGTCAAGCCTAAATACGATTTTCTGTCGGCGCCGCTTAAGCTCGATATAGTTTACGAGGACGAGAACATAATTCTCGTCGATAAAAAGCAGGGAGTTCTCGTTCATCCCGACGATAAGGAGTTCAGCGATACCCTTATCGGCCGTATTCAGCACTATCTTTACGATAAAGGCGAATTTGACCCCGAGGCTGAGAACAGCTTTAAGCCCAGCCTTGCCAACCGCATCGACCGAGGCACGGGCGGCATTGTAATTGCGGCAAAAAACGCCGAAGCCCTGCGTATTCTTTGCGATAAGATAAAATACCGCGAGCTTAGCAAAAAGTATCTCGCGGTCATACACGGCGTTCCTAAAAAGAAGGAGGCTATCCTCGAGGGCTTCCTCGAAAAAAATGAGGACAAGAACAAGGTGTATCTCAAAAGCTCCCGCGAGGACGGCGGTCTTACGATAAAAACGGGATACAGAGTACTCTCGAGCAAGAACGGACTCTCTCTTATCGAGGTCGACCTTTTTACGGGACGCACTCATCAGATAAGGGCCCACATGGCCTCTGTCGGTCATCCTCTTCTCGGCGACGGAAAATACGGAAAGCTCTCGGCCGACAAAAGGCTCGGATTTACCCGTCAGGCCCTTTACTCATATAAGCTTTCCTTCGATTTTAAAACCGACGCGGGAATACTTAACTATTTAAACAACAAGACCTTTACGGTAGAGGACGTATGGTTCGCCCGCGAGCTTTTCGACTTTACAGTTTAAAGGCTACGTCCTTATTTCCGAAGGTATAGGGGGTAAGCTTTACTCCCGCCGCCTTAAACATCATTTTCGAGGCCATAACGCCGTCGGTTTCGGCGTACTTATCGCAGGAATAGATTATTTCCTTTATTCCCGACTGAATTATAGCCTTGGCACATTCGTTGCAGGGGAAAAGGGTCGCGTAAAGGCGGCTTCCTTCCAAGGAGCCTCCGCGGAAATTTAGTATAGCGTTAAGCTCGGCGTGGCAGACAAAGTAGTATTTCGTCTCCAGATTTCCGCCCTGTCTGTCCCAAGGGAAGGTATCGTCGGAGCAGCCCTGAGGCATTCCGTTATAGCCCACCGATAAAATTTTATTGTCTCCGCTTACGATGCAGGCGCCTACCTGCGTAGAGGGGTCCTTACTGCGCATAGCCGACAGCTCGGCAATACCCATAAAATATTCGTCCCAGGAAAGATAACCTTCTCGCTTCATATTAAGTACCTCTTTATAAATTATTTATTATATCTAAAATATCCGACGGAGTATCGGCAATATGCTGAGCTCCGTTTTCATTTAGCTCCTCTACCGTTCTGAAGCCCCAGGTAACACCGATAGAGTGCGTTTTGGTATTAACTGCGGTCTGCATATCAACTCCCGAATCGCCGATAAATACCGTCTCGGCAGGAGCGGCTCCAAACTCTTTCATTATTTCACTCGGAGAAAAGGGGTCGGGCTTTAAGGGACGGTCGGCGGTATGACCGATAACCCGCTCGAAAACGCCTCCGAATATCTTACGGGCGATCTCCATCGCCATATTATGAGCCTTATTTGTGCATATAGCGATATGTATCCCCTTGTCTTTAAGAGACTTAAGCATTTCAGGTATACCCTCGTAGGGAACCGACTTATCGGCGAAATGAACCGCGTAATAGTCGAGCATAAGCTTCATAGCTTTTGCGTGCTCCTCCTCCGATCTGCACTCCTCGGGAAGGGCGCGGTAAATAAGCTTAGGTATTCCGTTTCCGACGAAGTATTTATAGGCCTGCACGTCATAGGTAGGATGACCAAGGGTACGCATAGCGTAGTTGGTAGCGTCGGCCAGATCGTCTATGGTATTACAGACCGTTCCGTCTAAATCAAAAATAACTAATTTTATCATTTAATATACTCCCCTTTTCCGACATTTTAACACAAATACCGCAGTTTTACAATAAATATATAAATTTTTTCAAAAAAGACTTGCAAAATGCTCAGTTTTCTGTTATCATATCTTTTGCTATTGAATAAACAAGAGGAGGTGCAGTGTCCATGGCAAAGTGTGATATCTGCAGCAAAGAGATTGCTTTCGGCATTAAGGTTTCCCATTCTCACAGAAGAACTAACAGAACTTGGAAGCCCAATGTTGTAAAGGTTAAGGCCATCGTAAACGGCACACCCCGTCGAATCAATGTCTGCACCCGTTGCCTTCGTTCCGGCAAGGTTGTACGCGCTATCTAATTAGACGGACAAGAGCAATAACTTAAAACCCGAAGACTTTAGTCTTCGGGTTTTTGCTTTTTATTCCTGCTTAAAGGGTCGCGTCATAAGGCTTGTTACGATATCGTCAAGAGGATAGTTATCGAAAAGCAGATGATGACAGGTTTCGATTATTGGGACCTCCACCGAGTTTTCGGCGGCCAGCCTATAGGCTATATCACAGGCGAAGTAGCCTTCGACGGTACCTACCTCCTCGAGAGCCTGAGCTACGGGCATTCCCTCTCCGACCTTTCTTCCGAAACGGTTGTTACGGCTATGAGGCGAGGTACAGGTAACTATAAGGTCTCCCATACCGGTAAGGCCGTAAAAGGTCGTCTCTTTAGCACCGAGGGCAACGCCTAAGCGCTTCATTTCGGTAAGACCGCGGGTAATAAGGGCGGCCTTTGAATTATCTCCGAGGCCCATTCCGTCGCAGACACCTGCCGCTACGGCAATTATATTTTTAAGGGCTCCGCCGAGCTCTACGCCGATAATATCGGGATTGGTATAGACCCTTAAATACTCGTTGGAAAAGGCCTTCTGAACGATATCCAGAGCTTCAGGGTCGCTTCCTGCGGCCGCAAGCATGGTAGGAATACCGCGGGCAACCTCCTCGGCGTGAGAAGGGCCCGAAAGAATAACGATCTTTTTGTCGGGAAGCTCACGGGTAATGACCTCGGAAAGACGCTTAAAGGAGGCTTTTTCGAAGCCCTTGGCAACGTTTACTATAATTCCGGGAGTTTTTACCGCCTTAAGCCTTGCGGCCGTTTCGCCTACGGCGAAGGAGGGGGTAGCGATAATCGTGATATCCGAGCCGTCCGACACCGAAATATCGTCGGTTACCTGTATCTTTTCGGAAATATAGATTCCCTTTAAAAGTTTTTCGTTGGTACGTGTGGTACTGAGCTGCTCAACCTCTTCCTTAAAAGGCGACCATACCTTTACCTCGTGTCCGTTAGTGTATAGGGTGATGGCCAGAGCAAGGCCCCAACCTCCCGAACCTAAAACCGTTATTTTAGCCATTTCTCTTACCTCTTCTTAGCTGAAATCGTGGGTTCCGTTCCTTCTATCAATCTTTTGATGTTAGCGGTGTGTTTAGTGAAGACGATGACGCCCGCTATCAGCGCCATAATTATTACGGGGATTATATTATAGTAGGAAAGATTTGCTACTATAGCGTATACTATCGCTACTCCCACGACCACAACGGTCGCTATAAGGGAGCTCAGCGACACTATTTTAGAAATTATCAGGGATATTACGAAGGCCGTAAGACCAAGTATTATCGCAAGGGGGCAGCATACAGCGAAGGTTCCGACGCTGGTGGCAACAGCCTTACCGCCCTTAAATCCGAAGAATATCGGATAAATATGACCGAGCATTACGGCAATACAGCAGATATATGCGCCGTAGTCGGGATGAAAAAGCCAATTAAAGCCTTGCTCCACGTTATTTATAAGATATCCGAAAACAAGCTTCCCCGCAAGACAGGCAGCGAAGCCCTTTAAAATATCGAACAAAAACGTAAGTATGGCAGGAAGCTTTCCCGCAGTTCTCAGAACGTTCGTAGCGCCTGCGTTTCCGCTGCCCGATTTTCGAACGTCCTCGCCCGTAAAAATACGGGACATTATTACCGCAAAATTGAGTGATCCAAGCAGGTAGGCAAAAGCTATTACCCCTACCGCTATTAAAACCTGATATGCGCTCACCTATTTATCTCCTCTTTCTCTGATGACAAATCGTATGGGCGTTCCTTCGAGCCCGAAGGTAGACCGTATTTGATTTTCTAAATATCGCTGATATGAAAAGTGGAACAGGTCGGCCCTGTTACAAAAGCAAACGAAGGTCGGAGGCTTGGTCGAGGCCTGCGTCATATAGTATATCTTAAGCCTTCGTCCCTTATCGGAGGGGGGCTGAACACGGGCGGTAGACTCGGCCAAAATATCGTTGAGCTTACCGGTAGATATACGCATCGTGTTCTGAGTATGAACGTATTTTATAAGCTCGAAAAGTCTGTCGAGGCGCTGACCCGTTTTTGCCGAAATGAAGATTATGGGAGCGAAGGACATAAAGGAAAAGTCGTTCATAAGGCTCCTCCGATAAGAGTCCATGGTTCTGCCGTCCTTTTCGACGATATCCCATTTATTTACCGCGATTATACAGGCCTTTCCTTCTTCCAGAGCGAGGCCCGCAACCTTCGAATCCTGCTCGGTGAAGCCGTCGGTACCGTCAATCATAATGACGCATACGTCACTTCGCTCGATCGCCATTTTGGCACGGATAACACTGTATTTTTCGAGCTTGTCGTCGACCTTGGATCTCCTTCTGAGTCCTGCGGTATCGGTAAAGTTAAAGCGTCCGAACTCGTTTTCGACGAGACTGTCGATAGCGTCTCTCGTCGTTCCCGCAATATCCGAAACGATTACCCTTTCTTCTCCCGCAACGGCGTTTACAAGGGAGGATTTGCCCACATTGGGCTTTCCGATAATAGCGACGTTTATTATTTCGCTTTCGAGCTCGTCGGACTCCTCCTCGGGAAGGTATTTTATAACCTCGTCGAGAAGGTCTCCCGTTCCCGTTCCGTGAACCGAGGATACCGCTACGGGGTCTCCGAGGCCCAAATTATAAAATTCGTAAAATTCCAGTGGCGGCTCGCCTATTTTATCGCATTTATTTACGCAAAGCACGATAGGCTTTCCGCTTTTTTGCAGCATAGCGGCCACATCCTCGTCGGCGGCGGTAACTCCGCTTTTTAGGTCAACGACGAAGATTATGGCGTTGGCCATTTCGATGGCAAGCTGAGCCTGATCTCTCATACCCTGAAGAATGACGTCGTCGGTTCCCTGCTCGATACCGCCGGTATCGATGAGCATCATCTGTCGGCCGCACCATTCAGCATCCCCGTATATTCTATCACGGGTAACACCGGGAGTGTCGTCGACTATTGACATACGCTTACCGATTAGTTTGTTGAAAAGGGTCGATTTGCCGACGTTCGGCCTTCCGACCACCGCAACAACGGGTTTTGCCATAGTTTTTCCTCTCTGTTCTAAAAACCAGCAAGTGCCTCGACGAAGGAATATCCGTCGGGCTCGATTATTTTAATTTCTACTTCAAGCTCTTTTTCGACCTCGGTGACCGATACGCTGTCCAAAAACAGGTCGCGCTCGAACCGAAGCATATTCGAAGGGATAAGCAGGATATCGCCGATATCCTTACCCTTTAGCTGAGCTATTATATCGCCGCCGGTCAGAAGACCCGCAACGGTTATTCTTTCGCCGAAGAAATCGTTTCTTATCTCATATACGTTACACTTTAAATTATGCCATTTATTTCCCGCTTTGTCAACAGTTGCCTTAATAAGAGGGTAGGCGGCCACGCCCGTTGCACAGCAGATCCGCTTTTCACAGATCGGTTCTTCCATATCGTCAAGGGCATCGGCGGCCTCTTTTTCAAAGAGGGACCACATTCCGACGCCGTTATCAAGCTGATGAAAATCGCCGTAATGCTCGGCCGAAGGAATAGGCAGACCCGCCTTAAGATAAAACTCGTCGGCGGCAAAGCAGAGCTTTACGCCGAGTCTTTCTTCACACTCTTTATTTACCTTTTCGGTTATTTCGATAACCTTTTTCGAGGTTTCGGCGCCGAAGGGGGTTATCTCGGTAAGTCCCTCGCGGTACTTGGTCAGCCCGACGGGTACCGAAGCTATACACTGCGCATTCTTATAGGACGAAAGGTCGCGAAGGCTTTTTTCAAGCTCAGGGCCGTCGTTATAGTCGGGGACCAAAACGAGCTGAAAATTCATTTTAATTCCCGCGTCGTCCAGCCTTTTTATTATTTCCAGCTTTTCGCCCGCAAAACGGTTGTTCATCATCCTGCAGCGAAGCTCGGGGTTAGTAGTATGAACCGAGATATTCACGGGGCTTATATGCATTTTAATTATGCGCTCTATTTCGTGATCGGTCAGGTTGGTAAGGGTAATATAATTTCCGAAAAGGAAGGAAAGACGGGAATCGTCATCCTTGAAGTATAGGGTATCACGCATACCGTGAGGTAGCTGATCGATAAAGCAGAAGATACATTTATTCCTGCAGGAATGCTGCTCGTCCATAAGATAGCTGTCGAAAAGGAGGCCGAGCTCGTCATACTCGCCTTTTTTAATTTTATAAACCTTTTCCTTTCCGTTTTTTCTAAGCACGGTAAGGAAAAGTCTTTCATCGTTTTGATAAAAGCGGTAATCGAGAACGTCGACGATCTCGTTATCGCCGATCTTTATAAGGGTATCCCCCGCTTTTATTCCCGCCCTTGCCGCAGGGCTTTTCTTTTCTACGCCGCTGATTTTTACGGACATACTGCACCTTCTTTCATAAAAAAACAGAGGAGGATCGCTCCTCCTCTATCCCCTAATCTTTTAAAAAATTAGTCCTCAACCTTTACAACTTCACGTCCGTTGTAGTAGCCACATGCGGGGCAAATTCTGTGAGGTCTCTTGTACTCTCCGCAACGGTCGCATTTTACGAGGGTAGGAGCAGTGAGTTTCCACAGGTTATTACGTCTTTTGTCACGTCTTGCTTTTGAGGTTTTTCTCTTCGGTACTGCCATTTCAGCGCCTCCTTAAAATTTTTGTCTTTGGTAGATTTTAGTCTTTTAAAAGCTCTGTAAGCGCGGCAAGCCTTGGATCGATCTCCTTCTTCTGACAGCTACAGCTTCCAAGATTAAGATCGGTTCCGCAGTCGGGGCAAAGTCCCCTGCAATCAGCCTTGCAAAGAATTTTCGTAGGAAGGCTCATTACAATGTCGTCGTAACAGAAGTCTTCAAGGTCGAGCTTCATATCGGGGACTACCGCAACGTCGTCGTTTTGAACACTGTCTTCGTCTTCAAGACTTACGACTATAGTGCGGTTGATCTTTGCGATATAATCAACCGTCGTTTCGTTTAGGCAACGGTCGCAAAAACCGACGTAGCTGACCTTGCAATCAAGCTGAGATTCAACAATACCTGCGCGGCTGACAATTTTTCCGCTAATTGCCACGGGGGAACGAAACGGTTTGACGCCAAGGAAATCAAATTCAGACAAATCCATTTCAAATTCGACCGACAGAGTATCTCTGCTGCCGGAAAACAGGGGCTTCAGATCGAGAAGCATAATCTCACCTCAATTGTCACAAAGAACATTATATATAATGCTCCCCCTTTTGTCAAGAGTTTTTTAAACATAAAATTACGGAGCAGAAGTATCTGCTCCGTAGCGGTTAAATTACAGTTTTTCAGCTATCTCGAAAACCTCTGCGGGAAGATCCGCTTCGTCGCAGGATACGGTAAATACGTACTCGATGTCCTCGTTTGCGGCAAGGCGTTTAAAGAAGCCGTTGATTCCGTCGAGACCTCCGCCGATCTTCTTGGTAGCGTCGCCGAAGATATGAGTAACGTCGTGGTTGCTTGCAGCTATTCCGCAGAGCATGGCATAATATTCATCATAACCGGAAATTCCGTAGCTTTCTACGTCGATAAGTCGTACTTCGCGAGCAACGCTAAAACGGAGAGCGTCGCCTTTTTCGATGCAGACCACGTTTCCGGGGCTGGACTTAGCGGCAGCGTTTACTGCGTCGATGAGTTTTTTGGTTTTTCCTGAACCTTTGTTTCCGATAATAAGTTTAATCATATTATCCGCTCCTTTTCTATATACACCGCTTTCGCGGTTATTTTACTTAAGTTTAAACTATTATTTTGCGAGGCGGGCTTCGAGCTCTGCCTTAGCGGCCTCATAGCCGGGCTTGCCGAGAAGGGCAAACATATTCTTCTTGTAGCTTTCTACGCCGGGCTGATCGAAGGGGTTGACTCCGAGGAGATAGCCGGAAATTCCGCAGGCCTTTTCGAAGAAGTAGATAAGGCGGCCGAGGTTTTCCTCGTCGGCTTTATCTATCGAGATAACGAGGTTAGGAACAGATCCGTCGGTGTGAGCAAGGATGGTTCCCTCGAAGGCCTTGGAGTTTACGAAGGAAAGAGGCTTTCCTTCGAGGAAGTTGAGTCCGTCGCCGTCATCCTCTTCCTTTTCGATACAGATGTCGTTTCCGCATTCGCCGATGGTAACTACGGTTTCGAACATTACTCGGCTTCCGTCCTGAATAAACTGACCCATAGAGTGAAGGTCGGTAGAGAAGACCACCGACGCGGGGAAGAGACCCTTATTGTCTTTTCCTTCGCTTTCGCCGAAGAGCTGCTTATACCACTCTGCCATCATCGTAAAGCGAGGCTCGTAGGAGACCAGCATTTCGACAGCCTTACCCTTGCGGTAGAAGGCGTTACGGATAGCGGCATACGTATAACAGGGATTTTCGTAGATATCGTTTACCGAGTAGTCGGCAGCGGCATCGGCGGCACCCTTCATAAGAGCGTCAATATCGGCTCCGCAGACGGCAATGGGAAGAAGGCCGACGGCGGTAAGTACCGAGAAGCGTCCTCCGACGTCGTCGGGAATTACGAAACATTCGTAGCCCTTCTGATCGGCAAGCTGCTTTAAGGTTCCTCTTGCCTTATCGGTGGTACAGTAGATCCTCTTAGCGGCCTCTTCCTCGCCGTAGCGCTTCTCAAGATATTTGCGGAGAACGCGGAAGGCAATGGCGGGCTCGGTAGTGGTTCCCGATTTCGAAACGATATTTACCGAAACGCGCTTTCCTTCGCAGATCTTAAGGAGATCGTCGAGGGCGGAGCCCGAAATGGTATTACCGGCGAAATAGATATCGGGGGTATTCTTGGGGAGGGCGTTATAGTTATTCGATTTTAAGAATTCGATAGCGGCACGGGCACCGAGGTATGAGCCTCCGATTCCGATGACTATAAAAATATCGGTATCGTCGATTATTTTGGCGGCGGCCTTTTTGATCCTTGCGAATTCGTCTTTATCGTATTCGGTGGGAAGGTCGATCCATCCGAGGAAGTCGTTTCCGAGACCGTTTTTGTTATGAAGCATTTCGTGCGCAGACTTCACCTGAGCTTCCATTCCGACGAGGTCGTTTTCACAGAGGAAGTCGGCGGCGTACTTATAGTTAAATTTAAGTGCCATGGTTTTAAAACTCCTTTTGGGTTGCCTGATGATAAGAGAAGGACGAAAAACAGGCTCTTCCGAGACCTTACAGTAACTCATCCTATCTGCTTATGTCTATTTTACACTAAACCTTAAGTTTTTTCAACAGAAATTTTTAATATTTTGTAATAAAATTACAATGTAAACAAACTTTTGAGCAGTCGCATAAGGCAAATACCGTAGGTAAGGCGGTCTGAACCGTTTTTTGCCGTCACCTTTACGCTCCCGATCTCCTGCCCATTCAGGTAAAAATCGACCCTTCCGACGGTATCTCCCTTCTTTACGGGAGCGGTAAGCTCCTCGGAAAGAGAAAGGCTCGAGATCACCTTTTCCTCATCACCTTTTTTGAAAAGAGCCGAAAAGCTTCCGTTAATTTCGGGAATTATCTCGGCTTCCGTTCCTTTTTTAACGGGTATGGTATGAAGTCCGCTTGTATCGGGCTCTATATTTATATATGAGTAGTTGGCAAATCCGAAATCAAGCAGCTTCTGACAGCCTGCAAAGCGGTCCTTGCTCGTAGGGGAACCCAGCACGACGGCAATAAGAGTAAGACCCTGTCGTTCTGCGGCGGCCGCAAGGCAGGAGCCTGCCTTAGAGGTCGTTCCCGTTTTAAGTCCGAAGCAGCCATCGTAGTAACGGATAAGCTTGTTGGTATTGGTAAGCTCGCTTTCGCCGTTTCGCAGAGAGTCCATACGGACGGTGCTGTATTCCCTTATAAGGTCGTGTTTTATAAGCTCTCTTGACATAAGAGCCACGTCGTAGGCGGTTGTAAGGTGCTCTTCAGCGTCTAGGCCGTAGCTGTTTACAAAGTGGGTAGATTCCATACCGAGAGCGTCGGCCTTTTCGTTCATAAGCTTAACGAAAACCTCTTCACTTCCCGACACCGCTTCGGCAAGGGCGACCGTAGCGTCGTTGGCCGAGGCGATAACGGTAGCCTTAAGCAGGTCGTTTACCGTCATTACCTCACCCGGCTCAAGCCATATCTGGGAGCCACCCATACCGGCGGCGTGCTCGGAAGCGGTTATTTTATCGTCAAGGCTCAGTTTTCCGCTTTCTATCGCCTCCATAACTAAAATAAGGGTCATAATTTTCGTAATAGAGGCAGGAGCAAGACTAACGTCGGCATTGCTTTCGTAGAGGACTTTACCCGTATTATACTCCATAAGTATTGCGGATTTTGCGCTAATTTGTAAATTTTCTCCGATTTCGGCGGAGGCCTGCTCGTTTACGGGCAAAGGCTCGTTGAATTCCGCTGAGGCAGGCTCGGTCGGCACAGGCGAAGCCGCGGCAGGTATTACGGTATAAATTATAAGGGACAGACAAAGGAAAAGTATTGTGATTTTTTTCATAAATAAAACACCCCACAGAAAATATATGTGGGGCGTTGCATTTTAATAACCAAGCTCCTCTGCGCAGAGGATGACCTTTATTCGGTTTTTCTTTCTCTGCATACCGCAGACGGTATAATGGGCGCAGATCCTGCCCTCGCTCATACAGCCCTTCGTTATATCGGCGTCGGGATAAAGACAGTGACCCAAGGTCTTACAGGGGGTAGCGACACCGAGGCGCTGAGCGTTTTTCGGAGCGGCTACGGTTTTTACGCGGTGAAAGCCCTCCTTTACGTCCTCTACGATCTTATTTTTACCGACAATACAGATGACCGATTCAGGTCCGAAGGTAATTGCGGCCACGCGGTTTCCGTTTCCGTCGACGTTTATAAGCTCGCCGTCCCTTGTTACGGCGTTAGCCGAGGTTATAAAGGCGTCGGCCGAAAAGGTCTTACGGTAGATATCCTCGACCTCCTCCCTCGAAAGTCCGGGGACGGAGCGGTCTAAAAAGACATAGTCGCCGTTTTTCATAAGATCGAATACTCCACATTCGGCTATCGTAACCGAACCGCCGCAGCTTATAACGTCGCCTTTTTTAAGAAGACCCTTTACTATCTCGGGGATATCCTCCTTTTTCTCGGCAAAATAGGCCTCCATATTATTCTTTCTGAAAGCCTCAAGAATTTTTTCCATAATCTATTCACTCCTTATTATATATCCACCGCCGAGGACCGCGTCGCCGTCGTAAAATACCGCCGACTGACCCGGTGTGGGTCCGCGCTGAGGGTCTTCGAACTCTAAGAGGGCTTCGGTCTCGCTTAGGGGATGAAAGACACATTTTTCGTCCCGCGCACCGTATCTGAGTCTGGCGGTGCAGGTGAGATCCCGTCCGTCGGATACTGCGCCGATAAAATTCACGTTATTTATATATACCCTCTTTTTATATATGTGTTCCTCGTCGCCGAGTATTACGGTATTAGTCACGGGGTCCTTGGAGATTACGAACTGAGGTTTTCCGAGGGCTATTCCGAGGCCCTTGCGCTGACCTATGGTATAGTGCTGATGACCAAGGTGACGACCGAGGACCTTTCCGCAGATATCGGTATAGTCTCCCGTCTTAAAGGGCTCTCCCCTATACTCCTCGAGAAAGGCGGCATAGTCGCCGTCGGGGACGAAGCAGATGTCCTGACTCTCCTTGGCAGACGCCGAAGAAAAGGCATATTTTTCGGCAATCTCCCTTACCTCGTCTTTAGTAAAACGGCTAAGGGGCATAAGCATATGAGAAAGCTGATGCTGAGAAAGGCGCCATAAAACGTAGGTCTGATCCTTTTTTCTGTCGGCGGGACGGTAAAGAAGGTATCTTCCCGAGCCGACGTCAAAGCCGATATCACTATAGTGACCCGTAGCGATAAAATCACAGCCGTCCTTTAAAGCCTCGTCGAGGAGGGCGCCGAATTTCAGATATTTATTACATTCTATACAGGGGTTAGGGGTAAGGCCTGCGGCGTAGCCTCTGTCAAACCGATCTATGACCTCGGTTTTAAAGGTGTCGCGCATATCGTAGACGGTATGCCGAATACCGAGTCGGTCACAGACCTCC